>DYLH01000019.1:0-1171 GCA_020722185.1 Candidatus Avelusimicrobium gallicola
CAGCCGTAAGTAATGATGTGAAACTTTTTCATTACAATATTTTACCTTATATTATTCAGCCATTTATTATATAGATCTTGAGAAATTTCTCCTCTTTCCACAGCCTTTTTTACGGCGCAATCTGGCTCTGTATGATGTTTGCAATTGCTGAATTTACATTCAAGAGCCTTTTCTTCTATAGCCTTAAATTCGCTTATAGAGATAGGCAATTCCTCTTCTATAAGTTTTATTCCAGGTATATCTGTTATACAGTGTCCCCATGGCAGTGGTATTATGCGCCGCACTGTGGTTGTGTGCCTGCCCTTAAAGTCTTTTTCTCTAACAGCTGAAGTTTTCATTATATCCTTGCCACAGAGCATATTTATTATGGTGGATTTGCCACTGCCACTGGGCCCTATTAAAAGAGAAGTATCGCCTTTTTTAAGTATTGGCTTTATCCCTTCAACTTCGCTAGGATCGAGAGAGTTTATGATAAATGCTTTCCTAGAAAAGTTTATTTCCACATTATTCAATATATTGTTTGGATATTCGCATAAATCTTTTTTAGTCAGAATTATTTCATAAGGCAAACCATTTTTTTCTACAAGCGCTACATGTTTTTTTAATCTTGAAATCGAAAAATTTTTATCGGCTGAATTGACGATAAGAACAATAGTGCAGTTAACCGCAAGGACTTGTTCTCCATATTTTTGAGAAAATCTTTTTACTACGGATTTTCTAGGCAATACCGATTTTATTATATTTATACTGTCTTCACCGCAAGATATAACCCAGTCCCCCACATAAGGCTTCATTATGTAAGAGGAAGATTTTTTTTTAAGTTTGCCTGAAAAATGAAGAAGTTTTTTCTCGCCCTTAATTGTGTATGCGTCATATAAATCGCAATGTTGAGCAAAAATTCTAGCTAAAAAATCCCCCTCTTCAAGTTTGGGAATGGATCTTAAAAAAAATTCATCTATCTCTGGCTTAAATTTTTCTTCTTCCATAGATATCAAGCCATGGCTCGCAATATTTGAGTATATCATTCATCGCTTTCACCGCTTCTGATGGATATTTCCCAGTGGCTGTTTCTTCAGAAAGCATCACATAATTTGTTCCATCAAAAACAGCATTAGCTACATCCGAAACTTCTGCTCTGGTGGGTCTATAGTTTTCAGTCATGCTTTCAAGC
>DYLH01000019.1:1271-24037 GCA_020722185.1 Candidatus Avelusimicrobium gallicola
ATATATTTTAGCAACAAAAAAGCCCCCTTCCCTTGTTTTAAGGTTCAATCGGGGGCTTTTTTCACTCAAATTAATACGTTATTTTGCATCTCCTCCTCTTGGAGATGAGATAATTGCCATTCCCAAGATTCATTCTTGCTGTGATCTGGTGATTGCCCGGCTGTATATTGTGCCAGTCATACCACCAGTATCCAACAGAATGTCTGCAATTTTGCCATGGTTGGTCATCTATTGATATCTCAACATTCAGGCAATTGCTCGCTCCTATCCTGACGGTGTAATTATTTGAAGTTATGGTTTCAAGATTTTTGGGATAATCTATCACCACATAGTCATGAGTTTTGTTCTCATTATTTTTATATGCAGGTTTTTTCTTTAACACTAACTTTACCATTTCGTCCTCCGATTTCACTACTGCTTCATTATTAAGTCTGGAGATTCTTTCCGTCAGTTTTTTTAACGCTTTCTCAAGATCCTTCTTTAGATGTATTCTTATAACTCTTCTGCCTTTTTCCTTTAGAGCTTGGAAATCTCCTATAGCCTGTGCCATATGGAGCTGCCAGAAAGTATACTTTTCCCCTGGTATATTTATATCTTTTTTGGGCTTATATGTCAATATTAGAAATACGCCATTGTCTTTTCCACCTTTAAAAAGCTGTCCTGTTGAATGCAGGTATCTCGGGCCATAGGAATAAAAACAAGCGCTTGCAGTGGCTTTCTTTATTTCATAAATCAGATTTGAAAGCAAATTGTCGCTCAATGGAGATTGCTCAAGATAGGCGAGAGTAGCGAAGTATTCTTTTTCTCTTAAAGCAGAAAATATTTCCCAAAATATATCCTCATAGTTTTTTATTTTATTGTTAACCGAGTTTTTAAGCGCAGGGGATATATAGAGAGACACATTTGGCGAGTCAAAGATTGGTTTTTCGTTTTCTAATTTTCTAGTTCTAACAAAATTTTTTATCGTGTCTATGGTAAGACTTTTAGATAGCTGTACATCAGGTTGATTGAAAGGGTTTATTTGCATTATGGAGCCAGCTGCTGCAGTAGCTGTTTCCCATATATAAAACTGCGATGCAAGCTCATATGGGTCTTTAATGAAAAATCTCATTACTGGGTATCCAGCTTTTTTTAATTCTTCCATGGAATTCTCATAGTCTTCAGTGGAAAAATTTTCAAACTCCACAGTCACAAATGCTCTGTCATCCTGGTAGAATGAGGCATCCATAATAGAATCTTCGCAAATAGGTATTATCCCTTTTCCATCCTTACCGGTGCTTTCAGCGACAAGTTGCTCTATCCATAGACCGAAAGTTTTAAGTTTTTTGGAAATTATCAAAGTTAGCTTATCCCTCCCTTTCAAAAAATTTTCCCCCATAAACGACCCAAGAGAAAGTCCTAAATTGGAGTCTGAGTCATCCTTAAGACTAGCATCTGCAGTCTGGCATGCTTTTTCAAGAAGTTTTGAAATGTCAGCCCCGCATAGGGATGCAGGCACCAATCCAAAATAGGACAGAGCGGAAAATCTCCCACCTATGTCTGAAGGATTTATAAATACTTTTCTAAATTTTTTAGATTGAGCCAGTTTTTCAAGTCCTGTGCCTTTGTCAGTTATGGCTATAAATCTTGAGCCTGGTTCGGGTATCTTGGCCTTTTTTAGTTTATCGAAAAAATAAGCAAATTGGCTATTAGGCTCGATAGTCCCACCTGATTTGCTTGAAAAGATAAAAAGAGTTTTTTTCAAATCTATTTTCTCTAAGGTGGTCAATATCGCTGATGGATTGGTGGTGTCCAAAACATAGAGCTTTGGGTAACCGCTTTTTTGAAAAATAGATCTATACACTTGGGGAGCAAGACTTGATCCGCCCATTCCAAGTAGAACTACATCGCTAAAACCCTCTTTTTTTACACTTTCAGTAAATTTTTTTATCTCATCCACTTTGTGAAGCATCTTATATGGGATATCAACCCATCCCAGAGAATTTTTTATTTGGTTTGAGTTCTCTTTATCGCTTTTCCACAGAGAAGGATCTTTTTCCTTGAGCCTTCTCGCAAAGTTTTTTACTTTAAGTATTGAAGTTTCCATTGTTTCCCCCTTTATTGCCTTTCCTTCTTTTAATGCATATTTTTTTTCATTCGCAAGTTCAATAAGACTATTGTAAGAGTATATGAATTTTTCTATGCCATCTTTCATTAAATCTTTAAGCAAAGACTGAAAGTCTATACCAAGTTCTCCAAGTGTTTTAATTATTTCTTTTGCCTTGGCTATTCTTTCGTAAATATTTTCTTCTTCAAAGCGTCCTGAATCATCAAAGTCTATTATCGCATCTTGCAAAGCTGTGTTTATTGTCCCCGGCAGGGCAAGAAGTGATATGTACATTGATTTTTTGTATTCTGTTTTTTTTACACCTGTTGAAGCCCACAGAAGTTTTTGTAAAGGGATATGCGAGCCTTCCGACTTTAAGTATTTCTCACTTAAGAAAAAATCCATATATTTTTCATAAGCTAAAAGTGAGTTTGCAACTGCCGCTTTCCCTTTAAGACTTTCTATTAAAGTTTTTTTGTCAGAGTCTTTTTCCTGCAAAAGCATAGAGTCAAGCATGGAATCCACAACAGCGTCTATTCTGCTTACGAAGAAACTTGCCACTGAGAATGGATAGGATTCTATTTTGTTTTCTTTTCTCTTTTGAATTGCATTTATAAAAGCCATTGCCACTTTTTCATAAACTTGCGCGGAGAAAATAAGAGTAAAGTTTATATTAATTCCTTCGGTTAATAGCGTTTCACCAGCGGAAATGCCGCTATCTGTGGCTGGAATTTTTATGAGCAGATTCTTTCTTCCTATTTTTTCATTGAGCAAACGAGCCTCTCTCTTTATGGCTTCACTGTCAAAAGAAATTAAAGGAGATACCTCCATGCTCACATATCCATCTTTGCCATTTGATTCTTCCCATGTATTCCTGAAAAAATCACAGGCCATTTGAATGTCCTCAATCATAAGAGATTGAATAATTTCTTCGGCAGAGAAACCTTTTCTTAAAAGCATTGTTGCATCATTGTCATATAAATAGCTTGTTTTTAGCGAATTTGCGAATATGGTTGGGTTTGAAGTAAGTCCGCTTATGCCATATTTTTCCTTCATATGAACCAAATATCCATTTGAGAACATATCTCTTACAATATTATCAAGCCAAAGAGACTGCTTCTTTTCGTTTAGTATAGATATTAATCCCATATTTACCTCATTTGCTCAAAGTTTTTTATTTTTCCAAGTCGTCTCTTGTGCCTTTCTTCGCCGCTAAAAGAAGCATTGATAAAAGCCAAAACTAATTCTTTTGCCAGCTCTTCCCCTATTATTCTGCCTCCAAGGCATAGTATGTTCATATCATCGTGTTCCACTCCTTGTCTTGCAGAATAAGTGTCGTGGCATATGGCGGCTCTTATGCCATTGAATTTATTGGCTGCCACGGATGCCCCTACTCCACTCCCGCAAATCAATACAGCTTTTTGCGCGTCCTTGTTCAATATGGACTTCGCAGCTTTTTGCGCAAAATCGGGATAATCCACAGATTTTGTGGAATTATCAGTGCCTAGATCTATAACTGTATGCCCTTTTGACGCTAAAAATTCTGAAATTTTCTTTTTTAGCTCAAATCCCGCGTGATCGCTTGCGATAGAAATTTTCATTTATTCTCCAGGTTTATATTTTTATAATCTGTTCAGTTTTTATCCACCCTTTTATTCCCTGACCAAGAAGTCCTATCTCAATCCATTCCCCAGATTCAGATAAAATTTTGACAACTTTGCTAGAATCAGATATTGCTATAAGTTTGAAATCTTCTCCCGGTCCGCTCATTATTCTTGTTTGGTCGCTTTTTATAACCGCCGAGGAATAAAATGCGCTATTTGTTCTAAAAAAGAAAAGTAGCGCCATGAAGATGCAGATGAATAGACTTGAATATGACACGGTTTTGAAAAGATTAGTCGATTTTCCAAGCAGTAAAATTGAAGTTGATAAACAGAAAATCCAGAAAAATATGTTTAGAAAAGCTTTTATTTCATTCATAGAGAGAAGAAAATAAATACGATATACAAAGACAGGCACATCGTCTGGGAAAAGTGGTGAGCCCGCTTGTCTGGAAACATAATTTAGGTTAAAAAAAATATCAGAATTTCTTGGATTCATAGAGAAAGCCTTCATATAGTATGCCATAGCTTCTGGTGTATTTCCCAGGCGATATATACAATTAGCGTAATTGTAATAAGAGGCATAATCGTATGGATTAGAATTTATTCTTTCTAAATAAACATTGGCAGCCTTTTCATAATCGCCTTTTTTATATAAATCCTCTGGACTTGTGTTTTGAGAGTATGCGCAGGCGCAGGTAATAAGCAAAAAAAGAAGCGATTTTTTTATTATACTCACTTTCCTGTCTCCTTTTCTATCATCTCGCATAGATTTTCGGCTCTTTCTCTTGTCTCTCTGACTTTTTCCTCTGTCGGCTTTGATGATGCATAGTTGAGCATTTCTATCTCTTCAAGAATAGATTTTATTTCTTCTGATGTAAATTCTGATGCTCCTTTGACTTTTTGTCTATATGTGGCAGATATTTTAGATATGGGCAGAGAGTAAACATTTTCCATCAATTTTGCCGAAAGATAATCCATTATAGCGTCGTAAATAATCGCCAGAGCTTTAGACTGATCTTGTTGCTTTGCCGATTCTTCAAGAGCTTTTTTAAATGTGAATTCTGCTTTTTTGAAAGCATATAATTTTGGATTTCTGAACCTTTTATCGAGAGATCTATTTTTTAGAAATGAAAAAATAAGTAATGAAATGGCGAGTATATGCGGGTAAAAAGATACATTGCCAAGCTTATCTGAAAAAGATACCCACGCCGATCCCTTTGAAGGAATAAGATATTTTATATCCTCTCCTTTTACCTGAACAGAACCAGAGTTTGACGGGGAGGAAAAATCATAAGACTTTGATGTTTCTGATTTTAGTACTTTTACTTTGATTGGTTGTGTGTAAATAGTTTCATATTTTTTTGTGTCTATATTAAAAAAGCAGAATTTTATTGGAGGTATTTCCCTGTATCCAGCTTCCTTAAATGAGATTATGTATGTTATTTTCTTTTCTCCACCAACTATTCCATTGTGTTTTGTCAGGTTGTAGGAAGAAAGACTGTCATAAACTTTTATTTCATCGTCATTTAGCTCAGGTATTGATATGTCTTTTATATTGCCTTTGCCTGTTATTTTTAAGGTTAGATTTAGAGGCTCACCCTGTTTTGTCTCTTTCTTGTCTAAAATGCTTGAAATGAAAAAATTCCCAACCGCTCCTGAGAATTCCTTAGGAGCATTTTCTCCAAGAGGCAAAATATTTAAATCTATTTTCGATGTTTTTCGTCTTACTTCTTCATAATTTGTAAATCCAGAAAAAAATTTTTGCATAAAATTGGGGTCAAAAGGATCTAGATCTTCTTCTTTCTGTATCTGGGCTATTACTTCAGCCGGGCCTATTGAGGCCTTACCTGAATTGATGGCAAAAAGAGCAGTTTTTAATTCACTGTAGTAATATCTAACTCCATTTATGATTTCTTCTCCATTTGATATTGGCGGCAAATCTTCTGAGAAAAGATTGGATAATTTGGGTGGATAGTATTCTGGATTTCTCGCTATTGGAATTGCTGTGTAAAATCTAAATCTCATCGTGATCTGTTCACCGGGATAAGCTGTTTTTTTGTCTGTTTCTGCCTTGACAAAAACGAGCTTATCTAGAGGCGTGCCTTTTTGTGGCCGATTTGCCAAATTTTGTCTTTGTGATTGTGGTATGTTGGGGGATTGCTGTCTGTAATTTTGATACGGCTGCGAGGCTCTTGCGGCGGTTACCGTTATTTCTATTTCTTTGGTTAGAAATTTTTCTTTCCCTATGGATACTGGAATGGGAGGGATAGTTGTTTTGCCTATATACTTTGGGGAAAGATAATAGGTATATTCCACTGAAGAACTTATTCGGCCGTTTATTATTGAAATTTGAGTGGACCTTGCAGAGGAAGAAGCTGAAAAATTAGGCATTGAAGGAATGTCTACTTTTGCGGAATTGGCATTGTCTCCGCTTATAGTAACTGTCAAGATTAGATACTCATTTAGCGCCAGAGTTTGTTTGTCTGTAAAAGCGCTCACCTGAGTTTGAGCGGCTGCTATTGCAGTCGACAGGAGTAAAAAACAAAAAGAATAAATTAGTTTACCAATCATTGACTTCATAATCATCTGATTTCTGAGACTGCGCTTGTCTCCTATCGGCTTTTTTTCTGTTTTCCTTTTCTCTTTCTTTCATCATATCAAGCAGTTGTTGAGCTCTTTTCTTTTCTGGACTCTGATTGTCTTTTTTGTTATTATCCTGATTTTTGTCTTTTTGTTTATTCTCATTTTCATTCTGTTTTTTATTTTGTTTGTCTTCTTTCTCTTGAGATTGAGGACAAGTTTTATTTTCAAGAGCCACTTGTAGATTGTAAAGAGCTTTTTTATCCTTGGGATTTATCAGCAGTGCCTTCCTGTAATCCTTTATTGCATTTTCCTTATCTTGAGACAAATATCTAGCATTCCCGGCATTGTAAAAAGCTTTTGATTTTATCTTTTGATTTTTTATTGAATCAAATGCATCAGCGGCTTTTGAATATTCTTCCATCTTATAAAGTGCGTTTCCCATATTAAACAATATCTTGTCATCTTGTTTTTTCTTATATGCGTTTTTATAATAGTCATAGGCCTTTGAAAAATCGCCCTTTTTATACATCGCATTTCCTTTGGATGCCTCGTAAGAAGGACTTGCGGCAAACATATTTCCAGAGAAAAAAACAATGAGCAAAATTGGCGCAATCATTTTTTTGCCGGGAAATGAAAGGTAAGTTTTTTCCTCCATAATGATAAATTCTACCATAATTAGAAGTAGGGCAAAAATGAGAGGAATTTGGAATCTGTTTTTGTAAATTTGACTGTTTACGGAGGAAGTTTTGGATTTTTTTAGAGTTTCAGCAAAGCTTCTTATCTCTTCGCTTACATTTTCTGGATTTGTGTATTTTATATATTTGCCATGAGTTTTGCCGGCTATTTCTATTAAAGTACTTTCATTGAGTCGAGTTAATACTGTGTTTCCAGTTTGATCCTTTTTATATTCTCCCGTCTGCGGATCTTTTATCAAATCCCCTTCAGGAGTTCCTATTGAAATAGTTACTATTTTGAGAGATGCCTTTTGAGCAGATTCAAGAGCGTCTTTCATCTCATCTTTGTGGTGGTCCTCTCCGTCTGTGATGAGCACGAGCATTTTCTCCCCTTCATATCTTGATAGATAAGATACCGCAAGTTTTATTGCTGCTGGAATATTTGTTCCTTTTGATGGCAACATGTTTGGACGCATCCCTTCGGCAAAATACATAAGTGCTTCATAGTCTGAGGTCATAGGACATTGTATGTATGGTTTACCTTGAAAAGCGAATATCGCGAATTTGTAATCTGAGAGGTCTTTGAACAGATATTTTATGGCTAGTTTGGCGCTTTCAATTCTAGAAGGTTTGATATCCCCGGCAGACATAGAAAGCGAGGTATCTACTGCAATGGCTATGTTTCCGCTGAATCCGTCAGATTTAATAAACTCTCTTCCCCACTGAGGTCCTGCCACAGAAAATAATAAAAGCAAGGCGGCTGCCAAGAGAAGTCTATCCTTTATTTTTCTTAGGTTCTGAACTCCTGGTGGGAGGACTCTATCAAGGGAGCCATCTTTGAAAACAGATAGGGTTATTCTCTCCTTTCTTATCATTAGCTGGAAATATATGAATACAAGGATAAGATACCCTGCAAAGAGTTTGTATAAAAGAGGTTGATTCTTAAAAAAATTCATATCATGGCACCGTCAAAAAAATACTCTTTTCGATTATGATTAGAATTGCCAGAAGTAAAAAAGCAGGTATGAGAAGATATTCGTACAAATCTGAATACTCAGCCCTTTTAATCTGGTCAAATTTTGTTTTTTCAAGAGAATCTATTTCCTTGTAAATTTCTTGTAGTTCAAGAATATTTGTGGCGCGATAGTATTTCCCACCGGTTATTTTGGCTATTTCCATTAGAGCGGGTTCATTTAAATCATCTTCTATATAGACATAGGGATTGAAAGGATCTCCTGTAGGGACCTTGGCCCGGCCTTTTTTAGCTTCTCCTATTGTGTAAATCTTTATGCCGAATTCTTTTGCAATTTTTGCCGCAGCTGCAGGGTCACCTATTATTCCGGCATTTGATCGTCCGTCTGTTAGAAGTATTATTATCTTGCTTTTTGCTTTTCCCTCTTTTAAGTGATTTACAGCTGTAGCTATGGCATCGCCTATCGCTGTCCCTTCTGACATAGTCATGCCGGGATATAAATATGAAAGGTATTCAAGAAGTGTCTCTTTGTCCAATGTCAGGGGACAGGATATTACAGCGATGCCTCCAAAAACGGTGATTCCTATTCGGTCATAAGGTCTTTTTGAGACAAATTCAGCAGCTGCTTCTTTTGCGGCGTCTAACCTGTTTTTAGGCTCAAAATCAAGAGCCAGCATGCTTGTAGATGTATCCATCAAGAGCATTATATCTATGCCTTCTGTGGGAGGAATAGTTTCCCTTAAAATTTTTTGCGGCCGCGCCAAAGCTAAAATAAGCAAAGAGGCTATTATGACTCTAATATAGAAAGGAACTATTTCAAAAAATCTGGCTTTGGCCGATGTCTTGGAAGGGATGAATGTAAAGGGAAATTTTAGATTAAAAATGCGCTTTTCCCTATTTGACATTACTAGCAAAATAGCCAATACTAGCGGAATAAAAAATAGAAGAAAAAGCGGATTTTTAAATTGCATTTTTACGGTCTCCGTTTAAATCTTCATTAATCTTTTCCCTCTCCTCTTCAATTTTCAATTCTTCAAGGTTTGAGATTAAGTCCTTTACTGAGGCTAAATTTTTAACTGCATTTTCAATTGAATCTGAGTATCTAGCGAATTTGGCTAAATCAGCTATGTCGAGGGTTTCTCTTATCCTTGAGAGTATTGTAAAGTCTTTAAAATTGTCTCTTAAGGCTTTCATAGAGTCTTGAGTTGTCATTTTGGGAGCATTTATGTTATATCTATCGGAAATATAATTCCTGAATATATCGCTTAATTCATCATAAAATTCTTTTGGAATAAAATTTTCTTTTGCCTTTTTTTCTAGTTCAGATATCTCGTATAAGGCTTTTTCGTATGGAGTTCTAGTTTCTACTTTAACATTTTGATCAAAGTGAGAAATACTCCTTTTAGATAAAAATTTTTTAATCAGAAAAAATAGCGCCAAAGCTAGCAAAATCCAAAAAATCAATTTGTATATGTTTAGAAAAAATAGAGGAGGATATATGTCCTTTATTTTCCCATCAGTTTTTGAAAAGTAAGGCTCTATTTTAAGCAGTATGGATGGGGTTTGTTTCTTTTCTCCATCGCAGTAAAAATCAATAGGAGGAAAGGTGGATATTCCTATGGCGAATGGTATAGCGTCTATTTCAAGAGTTCGATCTGAGGTTTTGGATACTTTCAAAAGCTCAAAATCCTTATTATTGAAACTTTCTGTGGATATAGATACTATAGGTCCGCCTTTAAGAGATTCGACTATTATTCTGAACTGAGAAGCAAGCTTTATGTTTTTCTCAACTGAAACTTTAAAGGCATTTTCTTGCGAAACTAGCGGCATTGTCAGGAATAAGCAAATAAAAAGCGATTTCATCATCTCCCTCTCAGTTTCAATTTTCTGTTTTTAAAGAAATTGATAACAGATTGATATATGTCGCTTCCAGACTGAACTTCGAGGAAATCTATATTGTGAGACTTAAAAAAGTTTTTAAGATCATTTATCCTTTTTTCATTCCTTTGCAAATATTCGGACAGGGTTTCTGCGTCTGAAAGGTCTATGACCCCTTTCTCGCCTGTTTCTGCATTTTCATAATTGAGTAAAACTGGAAAATTGGATATCTTTCTTTCAAAAGGATCATAGAGTATGACAGGAATCAGATCATGTTTTTTTTCTGTTATTGAAACAGCCTTCTCAAAATTTGAATCTATGAAGTCTGATATAAATACAACTATTGCTTTTCTTTTCAAAAGACGATTTATGTTTTTTAAAGCGACCGATATATCTGTCTTGGCAGATTTAGGCTTGAATGCTATCATTTCTCTTATAATTCTTAATATGTGTTCCTTTCCCTTTTTTGGCGGAACATACAACTCCGTTCTGTCTGAGAAAAGATATAAGCCCGTTTTGTCGCTGTTTTTTAGCGCTGAGAACAAAAATAGAGCAGATAGTTCGGCTGCGGTCTCGTTTTTAAAAGATGATGTTGTGCCAAAAAGATGCGAAGCTGAAACATCGCATGCCACAAGCAGAGTAAGTTCCCTTTCTTCATCGTATTTTTTTACAAAAGCTTTTTTAAGCCTTGCCGTTATATGCCAATCTATATCGCGCACATCATCTCCGGGAACATATTCTCTGACATCGGCAAATTCTATTCCTTTCCCTTTAAATATGCTTAAATACTGTCCGCTAAAAGTGTCTGAAACAAGTTTCCCGGTCTTTAACTCTATCTGCTTGACTTTCTTCAATAGTTCGGCAGTATTTATTTCCATAGATAAAACTCTTATAAATTTTTTGCGGCTATTTTTAAGGTACTTCTATGGCCTCAAAAATGGTTTTTATTACTGAGACTGGAGTGATTTCTTCAGCTTCTGCTTCATAGGTGAGTATTATTCTGTGCTTCAATACCTCAAAGCCTATGGCTTTTATGTCTTGCGGGGTCACATAAGGTCTGCCATTTATGAAAGCGTAGGCTTTTGCCGCTTGAACAAGGGATATTGACGCTCTTGGACTTGCTCCATATCTAAGCCATGGCTTCATTGAGTCAAGCTTATACTCTTGAGGTGTCCTTGTAGCATTGACAATGTCTAGCACATAGTTTTTGACTTTGTCGTCAACATAAATCATTGAAACCAGCTCGCGAGCTTTCAGTATTTGTTCTATGGAAGCTATTTGGTTTGCTTTTGGAGGGATGTGGGAGGTCATATCTCCAAGCATCTTATGTTCTTGTTGCTTTGAGGGATAGGTTATGTTTATCTTTAACATGAACCTGTCTACTTGGGCTTCTGGGAGAGGATATGTCCCCTCCTGTTCTATTGGATTCTGAGTCGCCATTACGAGAAAAGGTGTTGGTAGTTTGTATGTGTTTTCTGATATAGTGACCTGTCTTTCCTGCATTGCTTCAAGAAGGGCGCTTTGAACCTTAGCTGGAGCTCTGTTTATTTCGTCTGCAAGTATTATGTTGGCAAATATCGGCCCCTTTTTCACCACAAATTTATTCTCTGCCATATTGAATATAGGAGTACCCGTTATGTCAGCGGGGAGAAGGTCAGGAGTGAATTGTATTCTTTGAAAAGCCGCATTTATTGTTTGTGAAATTGTCTTTATCGTGAGTGTCTTGGCCAGACCGGGGAGTCCTTCCACAAGTATGTGTCCGTCAGCAAGTATTCCTATAAGCAGGCCGTTTATTAGATCTTCTTGTCCAGAAATGACCTTGGCCGTCTCCTTTTTTATATCCTGAATGAAAACGCTCTGTTCCTTTATGGCTTCGCCAAGTTTAGCAATTTCAGCATCCATAATAGCCTCCTTTTGCCTTTTAAGAGTCAAGGACAGCAAACAGTATAGTATTATTGTACAAAATTTTTTTCTACTTATGGACCCTACTTATTCTACTTTAAATACGGGTTTGATTGGATCAGTGAGTTCTCTAAGTTTCTCTTCTCTCATTTGTTCTATATTTTTTTTCACTTTATTTACTGATTCAAGAGCTTTGAGTTTTACATCTTCATCGTAGTCATTGAGGGCGGAATTTAAAACTTTTATGGCTTCTTCATTAGAATATTCTCCCAAAACTTCAGCAGCCTTTATCCTAGTTTCCTTATCATAATTTTTGAGAGCTTCAGAAAGAAGTTTCAAAGACAATCGTGTCTTATCTTTGGAAAACATATCTATAAGCTTTACCTTTACAGATGTTTCAGTTTCGCTCTCTAACATCCTTTTTATTATTCTTGGAGCTTCTTTGTCCTGTAACTGCCACAGCAATTCACTGGCGCTAAGTCTAACCTTTTCATTTGTGTCTTCAGTCAGAGCTCTTAGAGTAGAAATGGTGTCTCTAGAAAGACTTATTGCATATTCTTTTTTCTCTTGTGTATCTGGAAGAGGCTCTTCTATATTTTTTATCCCAGATTTTTTTATCTCTTCGGCTTGAATTTTTTTTATCTCTTCTTGCTTTTTCTGATGCACTAGGTAATATATTCCGCCTACAAAAATCAGAATAAGTATTACCCATTTCATATCTTGTCCTTTGATATAGCCAGATTTTTGCCTATCGACTTAACCGAGAGTATATCTCCGCTTTTAAGCTGATTCCACTTTAAATTGTCGAGTGGTTCACTAGCTATAAAAAATGATCCATTCTCCATTCTGTAAACCATATCACCCCAAGGTTGGCCTTTTGTCAGCAGAGACTCTTTATTCGAGCTTATCGTGTCGTGCAAACACATAGCATATAAAGCGTCTTTTTTTGCCAAAATTATGTTCATCCCTCTATAAGGATATTTTATGCCCTTTTTTGAATATTTGTTCTTTACGGATATCCAAACTGTTTTTATTTCATCAATAGCCATCTTAAAAGCAGTCGAGACATCTCCATATGCGCTTATATGCTTAACTATGTGCCAGAATAATGTTTCACTGTCATTTAATCCCTTTATACTAGTCTTGAGATGTCCAAGATTTTCGGACATGTCATCTGGAATAGATAAAGTGCCATTGTGGCAAAAAATATATTCATCATTAAAAAAAGGTTGAGTGTTTTCAATGGAAATAAGTTTTTTTACGGGCAGTTTTCTTGGGTTTGAGGCATCCCTGATATGTGCCATAAAAATATTGGACGAAAAATTTAGAGAAAGCGAATTTGCTACATTATCCAAATATATTGGCTTGTGGCTTCTAAAAGATTCTGTCTTTCCAGATTTAGATATCCAAGCAGCTCCCCACCCATCCTTTTGTAGTCTGTTGGAATCTGCCTTGGATTGAGCCAGTAGAGACTTTTCACTTGAATTAAGAAAATACAAGGCCTCTTTTGATATGTCCTTTTTTCTTGATATGACAGCAAACATTCTACACATAGCTAAGATATTTAACAAAATTTAGCAGTAATTAGCAATAAATATCAATAAATTATGCTAGAATTATTTCTGTTGGGCGCATTTTTTGCTTAAAAGATTAGAATGAGAAAAAGAGGTGCGTATGAGCGAATTAAATATTGATTTTAATGATGAAAAACCTTTAAGTCCAGATCTTAATAAAATTGAAGATGTAGTTTCAGAAGTAAAGCTTGCTGGCTTTTCTGAGCGTTTTCTTGCATATGTTATAGATACGCTTCCTTTTTGGTTCCTAGCATATTTTACATATGATATGGCTGCTTTGCAGGGAATAATTGAAAAATCCGCAAGACTACTTATGTTTTGGAAAATATTGTGGGTTGTCTTGTTTTTTGCCTATGAAGTAATATTTTCAAGTGGTGGAAGGGTGACTATTGGCAAGAAAATGATGGGGATAAAGATTCAATCTTTGGATGGTTCTAATCTAAGTATCGCGAAGGCCTTTTTGAGAACTATTGGCTATTTCATAAGCGCTTACACCATAAACTTAGGATACATGATAGCGCTTTTTACTCCAGGCAAGAGAGCGCTACATGACTATATTGCTGGGAGTAGAGTTATAAAGGTAAGCGAAAGAGGTGATTTTTTAGAAGGAACTGTGCTTGTAATTTCATGGGCATTAATAGCTTTTTTCTTAGGAAGCTGGATACAGAGGACGGTGCTTACTCTTTCCCCTTCTGAACAAGTTCAGATTGCCAAAGCCAGAAGAACTATTTCAAAGCTGGCTAAATTAGAGGAAATACATTTCCAAAAATACGGTTTTTACACAGATGACATAAAAAGGCTTGCAGATCTTACTAGAAATATTCCTGCGGTAAGAAAAGAATTGGCTGATAATTTAGCGCAAAATTCACTTGAAATAGCAAGCAATGGAAAAAAGTATATTATAACAGCAAAGGCAAAAAACTGGAGAAAAACGATGGTGGAGACATCTAATCTTTCTCCAGAAGAGTGAGTCAGTGGCGTGAAAAACAAGAGAATAAAAATCAGAATTCAGGAAATTTTTTATTTTCTGTAGCCATGCTTCCTATTTATATGAATCATTTTTTATCTGGCATTTTATACAATATCGTGAATATGGAAGAACTTTTAGTCTCTTTTCTTCTATCTTGACTCCGCATTGCTCGCATTTTCCATAAGTGCCTTTCTCTATTCTTTTAAGCGCTGATTCTATCTCTTCCATCACTTTTTTTTCATTTTCAGACGCGCCAAAAAGCAATTCCTTATCCAAACTACTCGAGGCATCATCTATTGGGTCCCCAACTTCATTTTCTGATAAATCGTATTTTACTCTATTTCCTATGCTACTCATTAGAGTATCTCTTTTTTCTATGAGAGTTTTCTTTATTTTTTCAAGTTCCTTTTTTGAAAAAAAGGATTCCTGCTTGCCTTTATTATTAGAGTTTTTCAGTTTCAGTTTAATTTTTGTCTTAGAAGAAACCGACTTCTTTTTTTGTGCGTCTTTCGACTTTTTTGTAGGTAAAACTCTATTTTTTTTGTTTTTCATTTTCCTCTCCTACCTCGAAGTTGAAAAAAATACTGGATTGTTCTTGGTTATAACAGATTTACACTTGGATATTTTTTCCTTTAGGTAAAACGGCATAAAAGAAAAAATTTCTTTGATATTTTTGCTGTCAAAAACTCTCGGTCTTGCTTCAAAATTATTTTTTACATGAACAGCAAACTTTTTATTTCTAAGCTCTTTCTCAAAGTCAAAATCTGAAGCCATCAAAAATGTCCATGGCATATCATAGCTTGGAATAAAAAGAGGGTAAGAGTTAACATACTTGAAGACCTTTTTAAGGGTATTGAATATGACTGGATGCAACTCAAATTGAAGCGGGGTCCCGGGTCCAGACTGCATGGTAAATATCCCCCCCTTTTTTAGCCTTGTTTTAAGTGTTTTATAAAAATCTAAAGTGTAAAGCGCAAAAGCTGGCCCACCTTCTATTGGGCTGGGTAAGTCTGAAAAAATAGCGTCAAAAGAAAGAGCGGTATTCTCAATATATTTTTTTGCGTCTTGACATAACAGAATAAATCTTTGGTCTTCAAAAGATCCTCTATGCCAGGAACCCAAATGTTTTCTTGCAAAATCAAGCACATTGTGGTCTATATCGACCATAACCACTTTTTTTATACTCTTACATTTTAAAATTTCCCTTGCTGTGGCGCCCTCTCCTCCGCCGAGTATAAGAGCATTTTCAGGGCCTTTGTGAGACATTAGGGTTGGAAACACCAACCCTTCATGGTAAATAAATTCATCATATTCACTTGATTGAGTCTCTCCATCCAAAATCAAAACCTTCCCAAAAGTATGTGTATTAATGAGGGTCGCTTCTTGAAATTCTGTTTTATAATGCGCAATAGCTTCTTTTATTTTATGACAGTGAAATTCACCTCTTGTGAAAAATTCTATAAACCAGTTGCCTTTAGGCATTTTGGATCCACTTTTTCTTATCCATGTAAAATCTGAAATATTCATTTTAATAAAAGACCCCTTTTCATTTTCATCACGCTGAAATGCTTTGATTTTAGTTTTTTCCTCATAAGATCAAAAGCTTTCCACGGATTTGAATTGTTCCCGCATGTGAAAAAGTCTACAGATGCAAATTTGTGTTCTGGCCAGGTGTGTATTGCCAGATGAGATTCGGCTATCACAATAACCCCAGATACTCCAAAGGGTTTGAATGAATGAAATATGGTGTCTATTATTGTTGTCTTAGCCGCTTTGGCCGCATCTATCATTATTTCTTGTATATAGTGCACATCGGACAGAGCTTTTTCATCGCAGTCATAAAACTCAACTATCAGGTGTTTGCCGAGGGATTCAACTTTCATTTTTTTTCACACCATCCAAAAACAATTTTATAAAATATAAAAATATGAATTCTAAATTTACAAAATTTTGCCTTGGAAGTCAATTTTTTTATATAAAAAATTACCAAAACTTTCCCGGCGAGAAACGAAAATATTATTTCTCTAATATTACTGTTTTTGTCAGGGAGGAATTTCTATGATTTCGTCAAATAAAAAATTGATTTTTGGAGTTCTCAACATAACTACAGATTCTTTTTCAGACGGCGGGCTTTTTTTAGACAAAGAAAAAGCCCTGGAGAGAGCAATTCAAATGAGCAAAGAAGGCGCTGATTTTATTGATGTTGGCGGAGAATCTTCTCGTCCTTTTTCAAATCCAGTAAGTCTTGAGGAAGAAATTAGACGGATCATCCCTGTGATTGAGAAGATAAAACAGGATCAGCCTCAAATAAGAATTTCAGTTGACACTTATAAATGGCAAGTGGCAGAGGCTGCGCTTAAAGCCGGAGCTGAGATTATAAATGATATAAAGGGCTTTAGCGATATGAAAATGGCAGAAGTAGCCGCCAAATATAATGCTGGAGCAATAGTGATGCATATGAAGGGTGTACCATCAAATATGCAGGAAAATCCAAAATATGAATTTTTGGAAAAAGAGATAATTGATTTTTTTTCATCAGCCATTGCAAGGCTTGAATCTCTTGGAGTAAAGAACATAATACTTGATCCAGGCATAGGTTTTGGCAAAACTCCTCAGCACAATGTGAAGATAATAAGAAATCTCTCTTTTTTCAAAAAAGCTGGCAAGCCTATAATGCTTGGAGTTTCTAGAAAATCATTCATAGGATTTTTTGCCAATGAAAAAGATCCAATGAGAAGACTGCCTGGGACTCTGGCCGCGAATGTGATTGGAATGATTTTTGGAGCTGATATTTTTAGGGTGCATGACATTTGGGAATGCCGTCAGGCTTTAACTATAGCGGAAGAGATAATGAAAGCTCAGGAGTTAGTGTGAATAGTGTATATATCTCTCTTGGATCAAATGTCGGCGACAGGTTAAAAAATATAAAATCTGGAATTCTTTTTCTTAAAAAAAATGGCCTTAAAAAATTAAAAATTTCATCTTTTTATATCAGCAAACCGATGTATTATGAAAAACAGCCATATTTCATAAATTGCGCTATATCTGCAAGAACAAATTTAAGCGCTAGGGAAGTTTTGAAGCTTTGCAAGGCCGCTGAAAAGAAGCTTAGGCGCAAGTATATCGTGGATAAAGGGCCAAGAAGTTTTGATGCTGATATAATTTATTTTGGAGAAGATGTCTTAAAAGAAAAGGATCTGGAAATCCCCCATTTTGATAGGCTGAGAAGACCTTTTGTCATTTTTCCACTAAATGAAATTGCCCCATTGAAAAAAGACCCGGTTTGTAAAGTTTCTCTAAAGGATATTGCCGCCAAAATGAGGGATGAAGATATTATTAAAATTCCAGCAAAACCTCGCGAGCTTGAATCTTTTCTTATAAAATTAAAACCTTCAAAAAAATCTTCTTTTGGAGTCAAAAAAATTATTGAAGTATTGAAATCTTTGGGGAATCCTCAAAAAAAAATGGGAAGAATTGTTCATATTACTGGTTCAAATGGGAAGACCTCCACAGCTTTTTTTTTAGAAAAGATTTGCAGACTGTATGGTTTTAAAACTGGAGTTTATACCAGCCCGCATATATGCTCATTTAGAGAAAGAATAAGGATAAATGGTAGACCTGCAGGATTGTGCTATATCTTTAAATTAGCGCGGGAAATTATTTCTGTATCGCCTGTGGAGCTTTCATATTTTGAGTTTTTGACAGTTCTTGCTTTCTTAATTTTTAACAAAGAGTTGACAGATGTGTCTATAGTGGAAGTTGGAATGGGCGGAAAAAGAGACGCAACAAATGTTGTTCATCCTCAATTGTGTGTTTTCACTCCTATAACTATTGAGCACAAGGATATAATAGGCCCTAGTTTAAAAGAAATTTGCATGGAAAAGGCAGGTATAATAAAAAAAAACAGCATTGTGATTTCTTCCTACAAAAATGCTGGGATTCCTGAAAAGATATTTAAGGAAAAATGTAGAAAATTTAAATCAAAATTTATTATCTCCGAAAATATAAATTCAAAGAATCCACAAAAAGAAAATTTAGATTTAGCTTTTTTAGCTTTTAGAAGTGCTTTTCCCAAAGAAAGCAAATTAAAAAAAATTTCCTTTTCAAAAAAATTCTCGACTCCACCAGCCAGATATGAAAAAGTTTTTTATAAAGGAAATAGATTGCTTATAGATGGGGCTCACAATCCTCAAGCTTTTGAAAAACTGTTGGAAAATAATAATTTTGACTGCGCCATAGTTGCTTTTATGGCAGATAAAGACATAAAGAATTGTCTTTCATATCTAGAAAAAAACTGTGAAAAGATAATTCTTTCTTCAAGCTCATCTTATAGGGGCGCATCGCCTTATTATACTCTTTCACTAGCTAAAGATAAAGGCATATATATTGTCGAACCAGATTTAAAAAAAGCTCTCAGAAAAGCTTTTGATTTTGGTAAAAATATACTGGTTTCAGGAAGTCTATATTTTTGCGCGGATGTAAAGGCGCTTTTAAATGAAAAAAAAATAAAACATCCATATGAAATGATTGTGAAAAAAGATTGTGTTCCCAAAGCGTAGAGTTTGAAAAAAGAAGCCATCTTGTCAGAGAACTACATATTTAGGGTGCATTGTTATGTGATTGTTTTCTATTTTAAATCTGATATCTTTGAATAAATTGAGCGGTCTTTTCTCTCAAAAACGGGTATCTTTGTCGGAAAGTCGAAAGTAAGAGAAATTCTATGTGTAGTCCCAAGATCTCCCATAGGAACAAAAGCATAATCAACTGAGAAAAATTTAAGCACCATTCCCAGTCCGAAATTGGCTCCCCCCACACTGTCTTTCATCCTGAGTGTGTTTATTCCGCCGCGAACTGAAAACCTTGTCTGTTCATTAGTTTGGCTTGATATCTCTGCGCCAATGGTGAAATATGGAGAATTGTTTTTTGGCATTATGAAATCTGTGGCAAACATGAGATTTTTGAATGGATTTATGGATGCGCCGATTCTAAATGTTAGAGGCAGGGGAACTGATTCTTGATCAAATCTAAGCCCACTCCCAAGATTTTGCATCGTCAGACTTAATTTGTATGGTATCGCGGTAAAGTTGTAAGTCATCACTCCAAAGTCGAAAGCTGTGGCTTTGGCCTTATTCAATATCTTTGAATTTATGTATTTGTATGCTATGCCCATGGAGACATCTGTATCTTTATCTGAAAACTCTATTATCCCCTTTGAATAGGCCAGTGTGAAAACTTGATCCTGCGGCGAGAATGTCCCCAGTTTATTTCCTGAGATGTCTGTATTGTCTATCCTGCCAAGATCTGTCATAAATATAGATCCAGCTATAACTGAATCAAAAGATAATCTGTGGGCATAGGCCGCATATTGGTAATTTATATCTTCTACATATTGGCTTCTCATAAACATGGCTGAAAGTTTTGACACCTGCATAAGTCCAGCTGGATTTGAGTAAATTGCTGTCACATCTTCTGCCACAGCAGATTGTGCCCCGCCCATAGCTGCTGATCTTGGACTTATGTCAAAATTGAGAAAGTCGGCGCTTGTTATCCCTCTGGATTCCTGAGTGAAATATGTCGGTGGTTCTTCAGAAAAAACATGTGGAACAAACAAAGAAATAAGCAATGCAGTTAATGAAGTAATTTTAAAGCGGTAAATGTTTTTTTCTTTTTTCATCTTTCCACCGCTATCTTAAAGACTTTTTTACCTACCGAGGATTTAATTACGCACAAATATACCCCGCTGCCCACATGAAATCCTCTCTTATTTTTCCCTTCCCAATATGCATTGCCAGAGCCATTTGATATTGTTTCAAAAAGAAGATCTCCACTTAGAGAATATATTGAAATTTTGGCATTGGCGGGTATGCCTGTAATTGTTATATATCCCTGCCCTCTATTTGGGTAGAAGGGATTTGGGAAAATCTTTACATTGTTTAAATTTGTGGCTGGAGAGTATAACATAAGCTGAAAATCACTGAAATGATTTAATTTAGCCGTGATCTCTCTAGATCCCTGATCCACTGTGGTCTCAAGTGGTATACATTGGCTTGTAAGTGGATTATATCTGGCAAGAACTATTTTTGTTCTATTTACATCTATTCCATTTGTGCCAGCTTGAGCTTCATCAGCGGTGTAGTTAAACTTTAAGGTTACTGGATCCTTAGGTTGAGCATCTGCATAAATCTTAAAAGATATAGGATGCGTGCCTTGCACAAGCCAGTTGCAATAATTCTCGGTAGATCTTGAGATCGCCACCGCTGTGGGGGTTTCA
Source organism: Candidatus Avelusimicrobium gallicola (assembly GCA_020722185.1). GTDB lineage: Bacteria > Elusimicrobiota > Elusimicrobia > Elusimicrobiales > UBA9959 > JAAYVI01. Next base: position 21,787 of record DYLH01000019.1, read on the forward strand.
TAAGATCGGCTCGGTATGATCAATGTAACAGTTCTTGTATTTGGATATATGTTCGGATCTGGCGGCAAAACCCCTTGTATAGTCACATCTTTTGTTGGATCAGATGTGCCGCCTATTGACATGGGAGGGGCACCTTGAGGACCTGAAAGAGTTACCGGATTGGGAGTTGCTCTTACTGAAGCTGTGACTATCCCTTCTGCATTCTTGGCTGTGACATCCATATAATAGGTGGTATTTGTCCAAAGTCCAGATATGTCGAATCGGTCTTCTGCCATATTATCTGAAAATTTCGCGCCGTAAGGTATTGTATAGGGACTCATGTTTATGTCAGTACTTACCCTTATCTGATAAATCGTCATTGTTGAATTATCTAATGTGTCCCATGTGAGCGTTACACCAGAGAGAGAGACCCTTTCAGGTTTTACACTTGCTGGAGGCATAGCTAAGGTGTATTTCCCCCCCAGACTAATGCAGTCTGATTGGATAGCATCTTCATTTACCGAGCACACTTTAGAATAGTATTGGTAATTTGGTTTGAGCCCAGTAAGTGTAAAACTTGTTCCTACTACACTGAAAGTTACCGAAGATGAAAAAACTGCTGATGTGGAGAAAATGGTATTGTAAGTTGTGTATGGAGGATTTCCGTTTGAAATCCAGTTTATTGTCAAACTACCAGTTGTTACATTTATATATGGATTAGGACTTCCTGGCAAAGGTGGAGCTGAAAGCGTAAAAACTTCTTTAGAAGTTGAAAATGGTCCATATATTGTATTAGCCCCAATTGTTCTATATGCCCTTACTTCAACAGCTGAAACAGTGTTTGTGGATAATCCTCCTTGTATGTAATTATTAGTTGTAGTAGACCCTATATAAACAGCTGTTATTGTGCCAGATGTGATATCGTATACCTGATACCCGTCAGCTCCCGAAGCAGAGTCCCATGACCAATATATTTGAGAAACTGAAAGTGGCGTCCCTCCTAAATTGTTAACAACACCTATAGTTATCGTCGAAACAGGGGTAGAATAAAAATCAGGGTCATATGGAGTAATAATGCCATCTCCATTCATAGCTCTTACTCTGAAGTAGTAATTTCTGTTGGGAGTCAGAGATGATATAACAGTTGAAGTTGAGAGATGATTATTGCTGAAAGGAACTGGTGTTGAGACACCTGTGGTGAATGTCGGATCTTCTTCAGCTAATGAAACCTCATATGGAGTTATGTCAGAATTGCCATTTGGTGACCATTCAAGTTCTATTGAATTAAAACCAGAGCTGCGTATGGTCAGATTAGTTGGGGGATTAGCATAGGTGTAGAAGGTTGGAGATTGTACTAGCGTTGTCCCGTATCCGCCAAAATTATACCCCGTCACTTTTATTGATGAAGGTGTATTAGCTTGAAGATTAGTGTGTATGAAAGGAGCAGGATCATCCAAAGCTTTTGCGGATATGAAAACATTATTGCTTGATGCAAAAATAGCGTACCCTTCAGCTCCAGACAATGTCCCCTGTTCCCATGTCCATTGTACAGAGTAAGAGCTCAATACTACTCCTGAAGGCACTGTAACCGATCCTTTGGGCCTTGGCGTAGTTATTTGTATCAGAAAACCTTCAGAAAATTGGGCATTTGAAACAGCATATAAGTAATACCATCCATAGGGCAACTCGCCAGGATTTGATGGCATGGTTATTGTCATAGAGGATTGTGTCTTTTCCCAATTTGAATTAATTCCAGAATATATCCTTGTAGTGAGATCCACAAGGAAACTTGATGGATTGTCAACAGCGCTTAAATATATCCTTGGATTTGAATAAGAAGCAGATTTCCCGCCGCCAGTTCCAGCCGCAGCTTCTGTAAGTGAATGGAAATTTGTGGCTGAGCTCATTAAAGTAAGATTCTCCCCTCTATCTAAATAGGCTGTGGCTGTCGAAATTGTTGGTCTTCTCCTAAAAGATGCTTCAAGACCTTTTTCATCTGGAGATGATGAAAAATATTTAGAATCAGAAGAGTTAAGATATTTTTGCCCATCATATCCGCCTATATTGAGGACATTGCCAGAAGAAAGTATTACAGATGTGTGAAATTGTCTTACCGGCATAAGTCCATGGACAGTGAAAGTGGGAAAATCTGTATTATACATTTCTGCAAATCCAGTCCTGAGACCTGGATTCTCCCCGCCCGTTATTAGTACTTTGCCATTTGGAAGAAGAATGGTTTTGTGGTTACTTCTTGGTCTTATCATTCTAACTG
>DYLH01000019.1:24137-25742 GCA_020722185.1 Candidatus Avelusimicrobium gallicola
AAGGTGTAGTCCAAATCCCAGTTTCATATCCATACCATTCAACAGTGTCTAAAGATTCACTGCCATTTGATCCTCCGACTACAAGCACTCTGCCATCTTTAAGCAAATTTGCAGTGTGGCCTTTCCTTCGGGTGGACATTGAATCTGTGGCAGTAAAACTTCTATCATTAGGATGGTAAATATAGGCTGAAGAAAGAACGCCCGAGCCATTTATGCCGCCAGTTATCAAAACTGTGTTATTTCTCATAAAAGTTGCAGTGTGTTCTTGACGCTTATTTGTCTCAGAACTCAATGTCGTATATTCCCATTTTGCCGCGCTGCTTATGTATACTTCTCCATAATCAGAATATCCGCCATTTGTCGCTCCGCCTATTACTAAGACATTGCCATCTGCAAGCAGGGTGGCAGTATGCAGAGTCCTGCCAATATTCATAGGTGAAGTTGGCACAAATCTTTTTGTATCTGGATAATATATCTCAGCGCTTGATAAAACCACAGAATACTGGAAGTCATTCATCGTGCCACCGGCTATAAGCACATTGCCATTTGAAAGCAAAGTTGCTGTATGATTTACTCTTGCTATTGTCATCGAGCTTGTATAGATAAATTTTCCATTTTGACTGTCAAACAATTCACAGGATTGAAGAGCTTTTGTTCCGTCTGTTCCGCCACAAACAAGGACCGATCCATCTGGCAGAACTGTAGAAGTGTGCTTAGCTCTTTTTTGATTTAACTGTGGTCCCTCTGGCCATTTATTGTAAAATTTTTCTGGGAAAATATAATCATTTGTATAATATGGATGGAAAACAGGATTAGTTCTTCTACAGTTAATTGTTGGCTTATACTCACAGTTTAGTCCAGAAGAAAATACCATATCCCCAGCCGGTGTAAGTATGCCATTGCTGTCAAATACAGGTAAAATATTTAAAGTGTTGTCTGTAAATTTAGATTCGAGAGGAGAAAAACCATAGCGCACCCCCATTACCATTTGCCTGACAACTATTGTGGAGTTCCCAACCGAGAATTTAGGAAGCACATCGTCTGAATCGATCGAGATGTTTTTTAACTCAGTCAGGTCCATTCCATCAGAGGTAAAATAAAGTTTGCCTGATAATCCTGAGATCCCATCTCCAGATGGATTCGTGTTTGTTGAATAAAGAACCCCATCTGTGGAGCTTTGTATAGTTTGTCCGGCTATATTAAGAGAGCTAAAATTGACTGTCAGCAGTCCCATCCTTATTCCGTTTACTGAAGTTTCTGTTATCGCTGTCGTAGTGACATTTATGCCATAGAGGTCTTTTATGGTTATAGAATACTGGGAGTTTTCGTCCATTATGGCTGCATTGTATATGTCTAGAGTTCCACAGATATTGTGACCTATATAAATCTCAGGAACATTGAAACTGGCGGTGAAAGATATCATTGAAGTGTTTACCAAAGTTGCCGATCCACCCGAATCCAAAGGCTCTGGAAATGTATACTCTCCTGACATTATAGTTGTGTCTGAACCTGTTACATCTATAGGTTCCCATTTAACAAAGGCCGTAGAAATACTTCCAGGTGAGTCTATATTGAGATTCACATCTTTTACAAGAAGTGAACCAC
>DYLH01000020.1:0-22878 GCA_020722185.1 Candidatus Avelusimicrobium gallicola
TAGACTTTTTTCAGGGAACCATAGTCTTAATTTCGCCTGCGCCATATGACTTATAGTACTCTTTCATCAGTCCGAGACATTTTTTTCTCAAGACGCAGGAATTACATTTCTTTACATAAATCCTCTCATCTATAGGCAATGTTATTCTGGCATATTTCCTGAGCTTTGGGGATAGAATGCAAAGAGGATAATGGTATAGATGAAAATCAAAGCCCTTGAGTAAAGGCAAACAAGAAAGTAGTTTTTGCGCAGAAACACTCAATTTAAGTCCAACCATCGCTGAATTGACTTCAGACATCCCCTCTATCTCATAATGTATGAAAACAAGCCTTAAATTATCTCTTTTCCCCCATCTTTCATCTATAAAGCGTATTATTTCATCCAATAGATCAACATTCATCTTATGTATTATTATTCTTATGTCTATGTGACCTTGGAAATGCGATATGAGATTATCCAAACCTTTAATGGTTTGACTAAAACTTCCCTTTACGCCCGTTATTTTTTCAAAATTTGAAGCATCAGCGGCATGTAAAGCCACAGCTATTGAAAAAGGCTGAATTGCCACTTTAATAAATTTCTTAAAAAACATATTCTCCCCAAATCTACGGCCATTGCTAAGAAGAGTTATTGGTGTATGAGGAAGATTTTTTCTTATATAGTAGAGCAAAGAAAAAAAGTCTGGATGGATGGTGGGCTCACCACCGGTTATGCTTATATAATTATCACCATTGCCTTTGTAAGTATTCTCTATCCCTGACAAATAGGCTTTGAATTTTGCTATCTGAGTTTTAAGGTCATAATTTCCCTTTGGTGAAGCATTGGAAAATTCCTTTGGGTTTGTGCACATTACACATTTATTATTACACTTGTTCCAAAAACATATATCAGGCATCAGTCAAACCATCCATAAAAAATTTCAGCATTTCTTTTGTCCTTCATCTTTTTAATCAAAATCTTAAATATCCCCTTTTCAATTTCGCACCAGCCGCCAAAACCGAGATTGCCCCATGGAGTTGAACAGGTTTCATAATTGTGCACCGGGCATATACCGCAATAAGGCTTGAAAGCACATCTAAAACAAGAAGGCTGATTTTCAAGGCAAGAACATATGGCGCACATCTTCGCTGCGGGGGAATTTATGACATCTTTATATGAAGATGAAAATACATCTCCTACCTTGAAAATATCATCACCAGCCGCAGCCGTCATTCTGCCTTCATCGCATGTATAAATTGAGCCATCCCAGTTATATGCAAGCTGTCCAAAAGCCGCACCGCAGGGGGATCTTAAGTCCAGAAAATTCGGATCCTTATGTAGAAGCATTTTCTTTAATTTTATCGCGGCATTTCTTTCTATGAATTTCTCAGCTTTACGGTTTATTTCAAGCACTCTATCCAGAGCTTTCTCATAGAAATTGAGAAAATCTTTGGGAGAATACCCTATTTCACTCCAAACATTTTTGGCATAAGCAATAGGTGAAAGGGGTCTTAGAAAAATTCCGCCAAGTCCAAGAGAATGGTATTCGTTAACTATTTCATCTGGATATTCGAGAGAAAAACGCGTGGTCGTCATTAAAGCTGAAGGCAGAGAATCTTTGCGATTTGATTGTTTACCTACAACAAACTGAAATTTTTTTAGCCACTTTACCGCCAGAGCATAAGAGGAACCACCCATAAAAATTCTGTTTTTATTATGTATTTTTTCAGGCCCGTCAAGAGAAGTGCAAAGGGAAATATTTTCATCAATCAAGAACTTCATTTTCTCATCATCCATCAAGGATAGATTGCTTACAACGCTTATCTCAAGATCCTTTTTTGCTTTCAAATTTAGTTTCTTGATATATGCCACACTTTTTTTAAGCACTTCCCAATTAAGCAGAGCTTCCCCTCCTTGAAATTCAACTGTGACATTTTTGGAAGGAGAATTCATTATAAAATCCATTGTTTTCATAGCTATTTTATTGCTCATCAGCGATTTTTTATGTCCGCCTGACCCCACAGCTCTGCAATAGACGCAAAAGTGATTGCATTGAAGAGTTAAGACCACTACATGTAGAGAAGGAGGCTGATTTATGAATTCTCTCAAAGAGTTTAATTTTTGGAAATACCCTTCTAAATCAAGTTCTCCAGAAATAAAATTTTTCTCAGTCAATTTACTTTTTAGTTTTTTATCTAATTTTCCATTCTTCAATGAAGAAAATTCCCTTTCTGAAAGCAAAATCCATTCTCCGCTATCAGTGGAGATAAAGTAAACATCTTCAATTTTTTCAAAATAAAAATTATTTAACTTTTCTTTCATTTTTTTATCGGCTTTATGTCGTAAAATTTTCCATCTCTAGTAGAATAGTATTTCACTTCCTCTCCAATTGGGGAATCGACAAATTTCTCGAGATACTGCTCATGGGGGCCTGGACAGTAAAGAAGATACTTGCAATGAAGACAGGTTTCCAATTTTATTATTCCAGACTCATTCTCTCTTGCATCAGGAATAAAAGTAAAAGTTTCATAAAGTTTTTCATGCCACGGATATAACAGGCAAGGAGTAGCATTGGCAACTACAGTCTTATGCCCAATCTTTTCTGAATAGGCCGATATAATAGCAACATTCTTTCTTAGCTTTTTATAAAGTCTGTAAGCATCATATTTTTTATACCCGGCTGGAAGTATAAATACAAGCCCATCTATGCCAAAAGCAGATGAACGAGTTATATCTTTTTTTATTTTGGCAAAGGCTTTTTCACTTAAAACAGAGGTAGAAAAGATTTTAATACCAGCCTCTTTGAATATTTTTATCTCCGATTCTTTCATATTTAATGATGAAAGAGGCAAGTAAACTGAAATAAGTCCAGCTTTTTTAAGTTTCACAGCTTCCCTATTCCCAATGTTTAAAAAACCCGGGCATAGAAATGAGGAAGAGCAGTTTTTCTTTCTGGCCATAGAAACTAACAAATAGGCCTTAGAAAATTCCAGTTTTTCAGAATCACAAAAAATTATGTTCTTCAATCCATAAGAGATCTTTTGACTGATTTCTGAAAAAATCTCATCAATAGGCCTTTCTTTTAAACCCACAATTTCCTCAGCTGGATTCTCTGGACTAATCCCATCGCGTAAAAAGCATAATTTTAGATTTTTACTATTTTTTTTCTGTCTTTCCAGTCTTTTCTCACTGATAGAGGACTTTTTTATCACTTCTTGACCAGCATATTTAGCCATTTTTTTTATTAAATCCTCGCTATAAAACACGGACTTAAGATCAAAAACTCCACTAGCCCTGTCTTTAAGGACATAACTGTCAGCTGATTTTAAAATCTTGCCATCCTTTAAAAGCCTCTCAAGTTCCTTGCCTATTATTTTCTCAGGATCTTTCCCGTATTTACTGGCAAAGTGATACCTAACCATTTGACCTATGTGCAGAAACTTAATTATGGCATAATTGACAGCTTCATCTCTTTGAGAAAGAAAGGCAATCTTTTCTATAGGGAGAAGGCCTTTTTTTAGCATAGATATATAGGATTTCACATCTGAGACATTCTGATATCTCTGTTTATCTGCGCAATAAGTTATAGAAGTGGCTCCCAAACCAAGAATAGAATAACCCTCCTCTTCTTGTTGGTCATAGGTATATGGCCACTCCTCGCCTTTACCCTTAAAAATCCAATGACCACACCTCATTACATAATTTCTTTTCTCTATTAGACGATCTATCCCTTTTCGCCGCCACATTCTGGCCATATTTAGCCTTTCCCTGTCCAAAGACGCAGAATGAAAATCATCATATTTAGCAAATTCTCTAGGTTGCCAGTCAAAAATATAGACTCTCTGCAGTTCAAAATCAGAAAGTATTTCTATATCTTTCATAAAAAGTTCTTCGGTTTGCCCAGGCAGACCTACCAAGAGATCTGCTTGAACATTCTCTATTCCAGCTTTTTGAGCATTTTTAAGAGCATTAATAGCCTGTTCTCTTGTTTGGGGACGACCCAGACTCCTCATCAATTTTTCGTCAAAACTCTGTATGCCTATGGAAAGATAATTCACACCAAGCTCTTTAAGTTTTAGCGCTTTTTCAAATGTTAAGGTATGTGGGCTCGCTTCCATAGCTATCCTTGTATTTGGAGTTATTGTAAAATTTTTTCTAAAAGTACTGATCAAAAAATCCAACTGTTTTTCAGAAAGCATTGTTGGGGTGCCGCCACCAAAGCAAAGATTCCTTATTGGGAAGTTTTTAAACGCTCCATTAAAATAGGCAGATTCTTTGGCAAGGGATCTAAGGTATGAGTCCATTTCCAGGGATCCGCCTGGAATTTTCCTGTAAAAGCCACAGAAACGGCAAATGTATTGGCAAAAAGGAATGTGAACATAGATAGTGGGTATTCTTTCCCTATTTCTGAGGCTAAAATTTGACTCTTTCCACAACTTTATTATTTTTTGGGGGTGATATCCTTCACACTTATCCCATGAAAAAAAGGGTGGATAATTCGGCGGAATTTCAGGAAGAGAGTGTTCGTCGCTCAATGCAAAAATCCTTCTCAAAAAATTTTCCTCAAAAATATCTATTGGAAATTTTTCATTTCTTCTCATTTTTATTCCTCCTTCTTCTTAAAATCTTATTATTATATTAAATTGTTTTCTTATCTGACAACCGGCTTAAATTCAGCCCATCCATAAATGTCTGGATATTCGCGCCATGGGCCCTCGCATACTTTAAAATAAACACATCGAGAGCATTCTTTTCTTTTTACTTTTCCTTCATTTTTCCTGTAATCAGCGTAATTTTCAACAAAAACATCCGCATCAGCCACAGGCCCCTGCGGTATTATGGCCTCAGCTACGCATTTTTCATATCCTTTCATCAAGCAGTATGGAATGGCTTCTGTATAACATAAAACTCCCGCATTGATGCCTATATCCAATCCCTTTTTCACATAGGGCATTATTTCACTTTTTTTAGGCACTATCCAGTTTTTATTTTCCCACGCAGTTCCTATTATGTGAACAAAGGCAAATTGAAATTGATTCACGCCAAGTTTTACCAAAAGTCTTGCCAGAGAAGGTAAATCTTTGTAATTGGCAGAGGTTATAACGCTATTTGTCAAAACATACATGCCAAGCTTTTTACAATTTATTATGCCCTTGACGGTTTCCCTGAAACTGCCGGGAGCGCATGTAAGTTTTTCATGCAATTTAGGGGAAGAGCCATGCAAAGATGGCCCCATTTCATTTACCCCCGCATCCTTGAGTTTTTTACAAAAATCGATATAAGCCAGACTTCTTCCATTGGTCTGAAGTTGTATTTTTGAAAACCCAAGGCTTTTTGCTTTTGAAACTATTTTTATTATTTCTGGGTGAAGTGTGGGTTCACCCCCAGTGAAAACAACGCCATCCACACCGTTTTTTCTGGCCTCAGAGAGTATATTAGAAATTTCTGCCAAAGATTTCCTCTTTACAAAACTTCGCTTATTGCCCTGTGCGCAAAAATCGCAATGATTATTACAATTGAAAGTCACCTTTACATCTATTCTTTTCATATTTTATTTATGACTGAATCTCTTATTTCAACTCTTTCTCCATCCGAAAATATTCTCTGACAGCCACTTATACCACCAATGCATGGCTTGCCAAGCTCTCTGGAATTTAGCGCCGCATGGGAAAAAAAACCGCCCACAGATGTAATACAAGCAGAAGCTTTGGATATAGCTTTGGCGCAATAAGAGTCAAGATAGGGACTAACTATTATATCTCCCTTTTCAATTTTTTCAATATCTTCATTAGATCTCAATATGCGGACCTTGCCTTTTGCTCTGCCCTTGGAAAGACACATCCCTCTCAGTGGGAAATGGCACTTTATTAAATAAAGTTTTTTTTCTTTCTTCAATCTGGGGACAATTCCTTTTTTTAAGGAAAAAAGCCCGGCTTTAAGTGAAATTCTACAAATTTCATTGATATTTTCATAGTTCATCTGCGGGTAAGAAAATATTATTTTTTTCTTATACACATTATCTATAGGAGAAATATAACTTTTCAAGGAGTTTTTTAAGGAATATAAAGCTTTGAAATATGGTTTATCAAAATTGCCTTTCTTCGCGCAAAAAGATATCAATCTTGTATAAATAAAATTTAGAGCCGCCTGCCTGAAGTTAAATATTTTCAAAGCTGACAAAGCCTCTTTTTCACTTATTTTTTGAGCTTTAATGGCCTCATCCTTTAAGAAAGATAAATATCTCTTTCTGAAATTTTCAATAAAAGTTTTATTGGAGGCTTTTTTATAGAGCTCTATCTCAACAGATATCAACTCCCCAAGCTTCAAAAAAAGACCATCTTCTTTTAACAATGGATTTAATCTTGAATTTATTCCAATATCTTTGAGTATGCTGTTAAAAAATTTCTCATCAAAATCTGAATAATGAAAATAATAATTCATCTCATTTTCAAATCTCACTAGAAGCGAAGAGAAATCAGCTTTTTCAGTCTTTTCTGCCTGTACTATAAAGAGCTCTCCCCGAGAAATAACAAATTCAACAACAGCTCTTTTTGCGTCAATGATATCGCAAAGTTCTTTAGCTCTCAAAGAAAAAAGGGACAATATTGGGCCGTCTTCCCTAAAAAATTCAAAATCTGAGAAATATGAATTGCCATTTCTTAAAAGGAGATGATTTATACGCTTTGAGTCATATTCACATTGGGCATAAAATTCATTTTCATCAGGATTTAGAAATGCTATTCCTTTTTTGCCTTTTATATACTCCTGTATTATGACTGAGTTAAATCGCAGATCAATATTTTTTTTTATTTTTGAACTTTTTTCAAAAAAAAGTTTTATTTTTTCAATGGCTGAAGGCAATTGGCCTAATGAGTTAAACTTTTGTGAGTGAAAAATACCATGGAAACCTTTCTCAAAACCACCTTCCACATTCATGGAAGATCTCGCGATGAATTGTCTCGCTTTTTTAAAAAAAGAAGCTCCATATAACTTACTTATCTTATCCAACCATAATTTTCTTTTCCCCCCTTTAGGGATATCAGAAATCAAGTCATGGCTCAATAATATAAATTCTGGCACACTAAATTTTTTATGTAATTTAGCAAGATTTGAAGCTTTCAATCCATATTTATTTGACTTCATATTAAATCTTTGACTACTCTGTCACAGACAAATTTGCCTCTCTTAGAAGTTTTTATAAAATATCCATTTTGAAATGATATAAGTTTCTCATTGCTTGAAGGAATGCCAAGATTTTCAATCAGTCCCAAACATTCCATATTGCATTTACTTACAATTTCCCTCTTATAAGGACAAAATCTGCTCACAGCCATAAATTTAAGCCCCAATCTAAAATAGATTTTAAAGGGCCTCTTTTCATTAAAATTGAGAGTCATATTGTCTTCATCTGTCTCAATAGATGAAAGCCTATTTTTCTTCATAAAACTAGACAGATTTAATTGGCTCATTCTTATGAGATCTATTGATAGCGGTCTTGCAATGCCTTTTTTTAAAAAAGGATATTTTTTGTTAAGCCATTTAAGAAAACCTAAATCATTTATCATAATTTCAACATCGTGAAAATGCTCTGCGATTTTAGATATACTTTTTTTAGCTTTAGAAATGCCATAATCTGTAAAAAAAGATGTGTATATAGAAATTTTTTTTGCGCCCATATCTTTGAGCATTTTTATTTGTTTAATTTCTGGAACTATGTTCTGGCAAAATTCACTACCAATACATACTATTTCAAGTTTAGCAATGTGTTTTCTTGAAATATTTCGAAGATTATGTATAAAAAATGCTTTTTCTATTTTTTCTTTTTCCATTTTTTTAAAAATTCAGTAAACTTAGAGTGAACACGCATAGATTTTTCAACAAATTCCTCTCTGTCTTTACAATTTTCAAGCAATTCCCTTATAGCCATAACTTCCTTAAAAACAAACTTACCATAATATTTGTCTGGATGTCTGCCTATTTTAAGAATACCCGCCCCCATAGAATAAAAATCCCATAAATTTGAAAAGTGGTCTTTTACAGAAAAACGAGGCATGGCAAATATTGAATCTCCTTTTTTAAAAGCAGCTCTGCATATGCAGTTCCCGTTAAACTGTTTCAGATAACAAAAACCATTTAGGACCACACAATACTCTCTAGCGGTCAGAAACACCTCTGTTTCAATCTTTCGCCTGTTTCTTATAAGTGATTTAGCCTCAAAGGGAAGAATATGCTCTGGTATTGCCAGCCTGTTTACACCTAAATCCGCATAGAAGTCAAGACAATCCTTATTAAAGCATAAGGCAAGACTACTGAGTATTATCTCCGCTTTAATACCTTTTTTTTTAATCGCAGAAAGAAGCGACAAATCCCTCAATATGAAACCGTCAATTCCCTCTTTGAAAAGATAAACAAGTTTTTCGAATGTGTAATCAAAAAGATCAGCCCTGACTTCATTTGCGGCAATAAAAAATTTTTTCCCTTTTGAGTGGGCTATAAAACACGCCTCTATAAGTTCTTCCTCTTTGGAGAAATTGTCTCCCCCGTAAAGATGTCCCGGGATAGAGGATAAGCCCGCATAAAATTCATCAGCGCCGCTATTTAGAAAGTATAGAAACTCATCTCGACCACCTACTCCGACCTGTATTTTCATAGAATAGAATAACTTATAATTAAAATTATATAATATTTGACGGGAGAGCGAAGTGAAAAAAGATAATACGAGAAAGCTTGCTTTTTTAAGGGGAAAAATAGATCTTTTGGACAAAAAAATATGCGGTCTGCTAGAAAAAAGACTTAAAATTGCCATTAAGACTTCTGTTCATAAAAAAAAATCTCGCGATATTAAAAGAGAAGAGGAAATACTCTCAAAAATCAAAAAAAATTTAGAAAATAAGAGTTTTTATCTACAAGTAAGAAATGTATATACTGAAATATTCAGGCAGTCCTTAGTTTTGCAGAGGAAATATGTTGATAAAATTCGAAAAAAGAGATTCAAAAAATAAAGTTAAACTTCTATCCTTTTTGAAAGAAAATTCCAGTTTGGCAAAACTTAAATTTATATGTGAAAGCGCCGCTGAGATTGAAGAACTCTCAAGCGGGAAAGCGGCATATATAAAACCCCTGATTGAAGCTATTTTCCCTCAAGCTCAAATATATCTTTCAAATGAAGAACTCTTTCCTCAAACTCTTAAATCCGGCTTTAATTTTCCATCGTCTTTTGAGATAATAGCCGGACCTTGCGCGGTGGAAGACGGAAAAACATATCTTAAAATTGCAGCTTTTCTTTCAAGCCTAGGAATTAAATTCATGCGGGCTCCATTGTTTAAGCCAAGAAGGTCAACTTATTGTTTTCAAGGCATAGGAGAGCAAGGATTTGAGATAATTTCTAAAGCCAGAGATTTGTATAAAATAAAAACAGTCACAGAACTTATGTCTTCTTGCGACTTAAAAAATGCAATAAAATATTGCGATATCATTCAAATAGGCGCAAGAAATATGAGAAATTATGAACTAATCAGATCAATTTCTCTATTGGGCAAAACTATGATCATTAAAAGAGCTCAAGGGGCATCCATTGTGGAATGGTTGATGTCAGCTGAATATGCGGCAGCGGCAAACAAAAGTATAATTTTTTGCGAAAGAGGAGACCATGGCCTTTTTAGTGATGGGGGAATAAATTTTAATCTTGCTTTAAAGGCAAAAAAGGAGCTTGGCATAACAGTCATAGCTGATGTCAGCCACTCATCTCTTGGGAGCGACTATGTGGAGGCAGGTGTGCTGTCAGCAGCGATATTTGGACTAGACGGCGCTATGGTTGAAATACATCAAAACCCTCAAAAAGCTAAAGTGGACGGCAAGCATGCAATAAGCTTTAAACAATTTGAGAAAATCCTTGAAAAATTGAACAAAATAAAAAAATGCCTGAAAAATTAAAATTAGCAGTTATAGGCTGGCCATTAAGAAAAACTCTTTCGCCGAATATATTTTCATTCCTTTTTGAAAATGCCGGAATAAAAGGAGAATATAGAACATTAAAAGTTAAACCTTCAAATATTGAGAAAACTATAAAAAATATGAATAATTTTTCTGGTTTTAATGTGACAACACCTTTCAAAGAAAAAGCTTTTTTTCTATCTGATTTCGCCTTAAAGGATGCCAGAGTTTGCCTCAGCGCAAATATGATAAAAAAAACAAAAAAAGGCATTCTGGCTGGAAATTCAGACGCCAAGTCTTTTGGCAAAACATTGAGTAAAAAATTCTCCTCCGCCTGCGTTCTTGGAAGCGGCGGAGCGGCATCGGCCGTTTTGATGGAACTTGGCAGAAAAAAATTTAGAAGAGTTTATTGTATTTCAGGGAAAAGGCCAACTGCCTTTGATTTTATTTCAAGAAGTTTTCCAAAAACTTCCTATGTGTTTCTCTCAAAGAAGGCCAGAATCCCTCTGGCAGACATTTACATAAATGCCAGAATTTCAATAGCTAAATTTTCCACTTTCCCTAAAGAGGCCAAAGAATCTTTTTTTTATGATCTAAATTACAACTGTGAGACAGATTTTCTAAAAAAAGCCAGGATGCTGGGCGCAGAGACAAAGGACGGCCTTGAAATGCTTTTTTTACAGGCTGTGGAAAGTTTAAGATTTTTTTCGGGATTTAAGTTTAACTCGTTTGAAATAGAAACAATGAAAAAAATTTTTTTAAGGAGATTTATATGTTAAATTATCTTACCTGTGGAGGATCTCACTCTGGGAAAATAGCTGGAATACTTTCTGGCTTGCCATCTGGACTAAAGGTAACTTATGATTTTATCTCCAAACAATTGAATAGAAGAAGAGAAGTTCCCGGAAGAGGAATAAGACAAAAAATTGAAAAAGATGATTTTGAAGTAATCTCTGGATTAAACTCAAAATCTATCACAGACGGCTCCCCAATAGGAATAGTCATTAACAATTCTTTGAGAACTCCCAAAAAAGATTTCATAATAAGACCGTCACATGCAGATCTTCCCGGAGCAATAAAATACGATATAGCGCCATGGGAGGTAAGAGAGAGGGCAAGCGCTAGAGAAACAGTGATAAGAACTGCCCTGTTTTGTTTTACTATGAGATTTGTAAATGAACTTGGAGTGTCCATTGAGTCTAAGGTAATATCTCTGGCTGGAGAAAAACCTCCCAAAGTAAAGGATTTAAAGCTCTTTTTTGAAAAACTTCACAATGAAGGTATTTCAGTGGGCGGTATTTTTGAACTGAAGGCAAGCGGACTGCCCATCGGACTTGGATCTCACATAAGAGCGGAAGAGAAACTCACTGGATTGATTTTCTCTTCTTTAGGGTCTCTTAATGCCATAAAGGGTATTGAGATAGGAGATGGATTTAATTTTAATAGAAAGGGAGATGGATTTGATGAAATACTGCCCCAAAGAGGTTTTTTTGGATATAAAACGAATAGATCCGGCGGGATAAATGGCGGGATAAGCAATGGCGAAGATATAGTCATAAGGTGCATTATGAGACCATTGAGCGGCTCGCCTAAAAAAATAAATTCTTTCAATTACAAAACTTTAAAGAAAGCAGAAAGCAAATCTTTGACCTCTGATCTATCCGCGCTATATCCAGGTTCAATAGTTGCTGAATTCATACTTTCCTATTGTTTGGCAGACTCTTTCTTAAAAAAATTTGGCGGAGATTCAATGAATGAAATAAAAGAAAGGGTTAATGCCTGGAGAGAATACTCATGGTCAAAACTGAGAGTTCGATAAAAAACATATACATCTGCGGATTTTCTCTTTCCGGGAAAAGCCAGATAGGAAAAGCGCTTGCCAAAAAACTCAAACGAGAATTTATTGACACGGATTTAGAAATTGCCGTCTATAAAAAAAATCCATGGAAGATGATATCAATTATAGGAGAAAATAAATTTAGGGAAAGAGAAAGGAAGCTTATTGACAAACTTATAAAAAGAAAAAAACTTATAGTCGCTCTTGGAGGCGGGATTCTCCCCAATAAAAAAATTCTTGACAGTGGAATTTGTATTTTTCTAAACAGAAAATTCTCTAGCATACTCTGTGAGCTTTCTAAATCTTCTTACAATAGGCCTTTACTTGAATCAAAAGATCCACAAGAAAGAAAAAACATAGCCCAAAAACTGTTTAAAAAAAGATTGAAATATTATAAAAAATCTCATGTCGAGATAAAATTTTCTGATATAAAAAAAGAACACATAGTTAAACTTATAAAGGAAAAATTAGATGAAATTCAAAATCTCAAGAAATGAAATTACAGATATAAGAATATTTAAATCTTTTTCAGACATAAAAACATTTCCCCTTAAAGCAGATAAATATCTGATAGTCTCAGACATTATGTGCACAAAAAAATTTACTAATGAGATATCAGCTTTGAAGAAAAAAATAAAATCGCCATGTTTTACAATTTCCATCCCGTCAAACGAGAAAGATTTTTCTATCTTAAATAAAATTTTTGACTTTATGATTTCAAAAGGATTTTCAAGGGAGAGCGCCATAATAGCTTTTGGCGGCGGCACCATAAGCGATTTATCCGGGCTGGCGGCAACGCTATATATGAGAGGAATAAAATTCTGCGACATACCAACGACTTTCTTAGCTCAAATAGATGCTGCCTTTGGCGGCAAAACCGCAGCTGACTTTAATGGATATAGAAATATAATCGGATCTTTCAAACAGCCCGACCTTGTCCTTTGTTTCGCAGATTTTCCAGATATAAGAGAAATAAGAAGAGCCAGAGGCGAACTCATAAAATATTTTTTATTAAGTCCAGATTCTTTTCCACAAAATAAAAAAAAATTTATCGGGAAATTAGAAAAAGACATTCAATTCAGGGAAAAATGCATAAGGATTTGCTCAAAACTTAAAATGAAAACTGTTTTAATGGATCCCTTAGATAGAGGCGGCAAAGAGAGAGAAAAATTAAATCTAGGCCACAGCGCAGCTCATGCTTTTGAGTATGCCTTGAAGGGAAAAATATCGCATGGAGAGGCAGTTAGACTTGGCCTTGAATTTGAATTTATTTTAAGCCTTCTTTTGAGAAAACTGAAAAAATCTTTTATATCAAGAGCAGCGCTTTATTTTTCAATATCCAGACCAGATGTAGACTTTGACAAAATCAAATTCAAATCTTTTCAAGAAGCTTTATTGGTGGATAAAAAAAACAGAGGGGCGAAAAACAAATTTTTTACTTTTTCCCAAAAAGGAAAGATAATTCCAGCAAGAGAAGTAAAAATTGAATTAATAAGAAAAGTTTTTGAGAGGATGAAAAATGAATATACTTGTAATAAATGGCCCAAATCTTAATTTACTTGGAGAAAGAGATAAAAAAATTTATGGCTCAAAGACTTTGACTGAGATAGAGGATATTATGAAAAAATCTGCCCTAGGGCATAAAATTCTTTTTTTCCAAAAAAATGGAGAAGGCGAGATAATAGACATATTGCACAAGAACAGGAAGTGGGCTGACTGGCTTATAATAAATCCTGCAGCTTATACGCATTATTCTTATGCGATAAGAGACGCAATAGAGTCCTGCCAGATCAAAGCTGTGGAAGTTCACCTAAGCGACATATCCTCAAGAGAAGCTTTCAGAAGAAAGTCTGTGATAAAAGATGTTTGTCTAAAACAATTTAAAGGCGGCGGATGGAAAGCCTATCTACAAGCTCTTTCATTTTGCCTTAACTATGAATAGAAAAATTTTCAACTATCTCCCTCCGGCAGATAAATCAATTTTTCAAAGAGCTTTGATAATATCTTCTCTTGTAGAAGGCAAATCTCAAATAGAGAATATTTCCAGATGTGATGATTCAATTTCTTTAATAAATGCCTTCAAAAAAGCTGGGATAAAAATTAAAATCTCAGACAACAGAATACTTATAAATGGAGGCAAAAATAATTTCAAAAAGGGAAATTTGACTTTTTTTTGTAAGGAAAGCGCGACAGCGATGCGACTTTTATCAGGAGCTCTAATAGGTCTTGGCAGAGAAAAGATAATTCTTAAAGCCAGCGGAACTCTCCTTAGAAGAAACATGTCTCAGCTTATATATATCCTAAAAAAAATAGGTGTTCAAATAGTGGCAGGGCGAAACAATTGTCCGCCAGTTATAATTAAAAAGTCGGATATAAAAAACTTTAAAATCGATATAAGGAAACCAAGCGCTCAGATAAAATCGGCTATCCTTCTCGCCGCCCTATTTTTAAGGAAAGAAATATATATAAAAGAAAAATACAAGACAAGAGATCACACAGAGAGAATGCTAAGATTATTCGGAGCTGACATAAGACACAATAAAGGCTATATAAAACTTAAACCGGGCAGATTAAAGCCGGCAAAAATATCAGTTCCCGGAGATTTTTCCTGTGCGGCATTTTTTTTGGCAGGCGCGGCAATAACAAAAAATTCCAGTATCAAAATAAATTGCGTAGGACTTAATCCATTGAGAATAGGTTTTTTGAATGTTCTAAAAAAAATGGGAGCTGATATAAGAATTGAATATAAAAATATGGCGGGTTATGAACCTCAAGGCAATATAATTCTCGATTATAGAGAGCTCAATGGCATTAAAATATCTAAAAAAGATTTTCATTCCATGATAGATGAAATTCCCTTGATAGCTGTTATTGCTTTAGCCGCCAAAGGCAAAACTACTATACCGCTATATTCCTCTCTTAAAAATAAGGAATCTGATAGAATAAAATCAACCATATTTTTGCTAAAAAATATTGGAGCTGATTTTTCCCTTGTAAATAATACATTGATAATAAATGGTGGTCAAAAACTAAGTGTTGGATTTTCGTCTAATTTTTTTAAAGACCACAGAATGGCTATGTCTGCGGCAGTGGCCTCTCTTATATGTGAAAAACCAATAAAAATACTTCAAAAAAAATTTGTTAAAAAATCATATCCAAATTTTTTCAAAGATATGGAAAAATTCAAAAAATACAAAAAAATCATAGAGGAACATTTTCAACCCAGGATCTAATTATTTTTGATTTTTTTCTGTCAGCAAGTATTTCAAAAGCAAGGTCAAATATTCCCTTCATCATCTGACATTTGGGGCTTGAGACCATATTCCCCCATAGAGAATTGCCATAGGCATAATTGTGCCATACTGGAGCCCGGCACCACAGGCAATAAGGGCACCTGGCGCATAGCGGAGAAAGAAAACAATTTAAGTTATATGCCATAGAAAAAGAGGCTATTTGAGATGATAGAATATTCCTGAAATTGTCTTTTTTGACATTACCCATAAGAAATGTTTCATCCCCATTTTCGCCAATTATTCTTGATTCATCTGAAGGGTATATGCCACCATCCACAGAATAGGCAAGTCTATGGTAGATATCCAGGCTTCTTTTGGGATTTGAGAATCCATTTAGTATATCATAAAGAATCAGATACATCCCTTTTTCATATAAAAAAATTCCTCTTTTGACATTGATTTCAAGAATATACTCTATAGCTTTTCTATAAAAATTTAAATATTCTTTTGGGGATATATCCAATTCCTTTTTATATTTAGCCTTGCCCAAAGGTTCAAGCATACCAAGCTGCACTCTCTCAATTCCAAGACCCAAATAAATATCCACAATACGCTTTTCATTGCCTATAGATGAGGAGGTAACTGTGCTTATAAGATTTAACGAAGATGTTTTCCCCATTTTAGCAGCGGCTTGTATTTTTTTAATATTTTTAACCGTAAAATCAAAACCTGATTTTCCAGAGATAAGAAGTCTATTTGCATCATGTATATCTTTTGGTCCGTCTAGCGAAGAACAAATATTTATTTTATTTTTTATAAAAAAGTCTATTATCTTAGAATTCTCATAAGATAGACTTGTAACAACTGAGAAAAAAATTCTTTTTCCATTTAGTTTGGCTTTTTCTTTGGCATAGGGAATTATTTTTGAAATAACTGAAAAATTTAATACTGGCTCACCGCCTGTAAATTCTATGAAAACTTCTTCTTGAGGTATGTCCATTATAAAATCAATTATTTTTTTAGCTGTGTGAAGGCTCATATCCTTGCCTGAAGATTTACATAAAGTTGAGCAGTAAGAGCAGGCATTGACACAACGCCTAGTCAAAGAAATTATATGAGTATGTGGCCCCTTCCAATTGAAATTGTTTCTTCTAGCGATAGATGATGCAATGGCTTGTATATCTAATTTGTCATTAAAAAAATGTCCTTCTGTAAAATCTTCATTCTTTGAAGGTATATTTTTTTTTGAAAAAATGAAACCACCATATTCGCTTATATGTAGATTATGTTTTTTTATTTTTCTGCTCTTATAATATGGCAGTTTATTCATTTTAAATATAGTTCCCTGAAAAAGTCTAATGGAAAGTTGTTTTATCTATTGAAAAATTAAATAGAAAAACTATTTTATAACTTTCCTTTCACATTCAAATTGCCGCTTTTGGTCTATGACTTTTTTGCTCTTTGCCTGACTATAGAAAATTTATTTATTATGGAAAAATGACTCATATCTTTTGAGTCATAAGCATAACCTGTGTCAAGAATTTTCATCTTTTTATTGCCAAAAAGCGGAGATTCAATTACAAGAGATTGATACGAATTGCCGTCAATATTTTTGCCAGATTTAATCTCTCTTTTTATCATTTCCATAAAAGATTCATCTATCGGTTTTAAAAGCCAACTTTTATCTATTTCTTTCTCAAGACCTATAATAATTGACTTTACTCCACTTCGTATGGACATTTTTATAGGAGGAAAAATATCATCCTTTTTTATAATATCTAAAAAAGAAATAAATTTAACTCCTGAATTCTTGCATATATTCTTGATATGTTCATTAAATTTTTTATCTTTTTTGATTTCTTGATAGTCATTTGTTGAAAAATATTCCAGCTTTTCTTCTTTATTAATCAATCTAATAGTCTTTTTTATTATCTTTTTAAACAATTCCGCTTGTAAATCATTTGTCTTAATTGAAAACAGATTAAGACCTGCCATTTTCGCATGAGCCTTCACAATATCATAGCCTATGTAATTGGAAAAAAGTATATGCCTTCTATCCCCACCATCGAGATACCACAAAATTGGGTCATATCCCCTTTTTACAGCTGTTAAAAGAGCTAAATGAGAATCTTTTCCACCGCTATAAAGTATAAGAGCTTTTTTTTTCATTTCATCTCCTAATGTGAATAAAATACAGATAATGGGAAGGGCCTTAAAATACTTTTAAGAGGCCTAAATTCCCTGTCTCCATACATCTCAAAATATTTCTTTTCAAAACCTGCACAGATCTTAAAATAAATACACTGACGACATCTCCCACTTTTCATTCTAAATTTTTCAGTTATCATAGAATACATAGATTCTTTATAAACCTTCTCAGGCAGATAAAGGTCATCATCACAAAATGGAATTTTCCAATCGCTTATTAAATGCTCATATCCCGGCAAAATACAGGGCAAATAATTGCTCAATACGGCTGAAATTGGCAAAATTCTTTTTGAAGAGAGATAATTGAGAGCCTCTTTTATGTATGGCAAGTTTTGAGAATAGCTTACACTTAATTTTTTGCTGTTTAAGTCTCCAGCGCCCATAAAATGCATGGCGATAAAATGATAAGATTCCACATTAAATCTTTTATTAAGAAACATGGCTATCTCTGGAACTTTTTTATAATTTAAGTAATTCACCGCTGTTCCAGTGGAGATATAAATTCCAAGTTTGGCAGCATTTTCCATTGCCTTTAAAATATTTTTGAATGCGCCTTTTATGCCGACTATGGAATCATGAAGATTGGATTCAGGGGCATGAACTGAAAAAGTGGCGCTATTTAATCCCGCTTCTTTAAGAGTTCTGGCATATCTATAATCTGCCATTTTTTGGCCATTGGTAACTATTTGAATTACCGGATATCCGATCTTAGACGCTATTGATATTATACGCTCCAAATTTGGATATACAGTAGGCTCTCCTCCTATAATTTGAAGTATCCTTGAGCCACCCTTATAGGAATTAAGCATATAAGCTGACGCTGTTTTGACATCAAGAGAAGAAGAATTTTTCCACTCTTCCATCTCTGGCGAGCTATAACAGAAAACACACCTAGCATTGCAGTTATAATTTAAAGTCAATTCGCAAACCCTAGTTCTAACATATGGCCAATTATATCTCTCTATGGCTTCGAATGTGTTTAAAGTCTTAAATCTATTTCCAATAACCATATTTATTCGCTATTTTAGTTAAGTACTTTTTCTCATAAAGGGAAAGGAAAATATTAAAAAAATCAGTATCCCCTTTTATACAATAACCTGTCTTTGCCTTAGCAATGATATCTTTTTTATGCATTTTTTCCAGTTCTATTAATATCTTTCGAATTGCCTTATTGGAAAACTTTTTACTCATATCCATCATTGATACTTTTCCATTAGATAGACCAATAATGCAATAATGTCTAATTTCCTGTTCTTCTGTAATAAAAATTCCAGAATGAACAGGAATAAATCCTGAAGAAATTTTTTTTCTGTATTGAGAAATAGAGTTTGCATTTCTATATCTCATTTTATTGAAAACATGTCCCATGGCATTGATGCCCAAACCCAGTATTGTGGAATAGACATGATAATCTGGCGATCCCTGTATATTTATGCTTTCCCCAGAAAAGGAACAGGAGTCTTCATCTATTCTCCTGTATCCATCTTTAAGCAAAAACTGGAAAAATTTATTTTGCAACTTAATAAGAAGGTCTTTTTGCTCTCCTGTAAAACTTTCATTTAAAGGTCTCAGCCTGTATAGATGTATTTGATCAGGTTTAGCTTTAAGCAAAAACTTAATGTCTTTCCTGAATATCTGGGGATTTTTTGTAAGACCTATGAGCAAGTCTAAGTTTATTCTTATGTTCTTATGCTTAAGCAAATCAAGAATGAAGAAAAAATCATCTATGTTTTGCGTCCTATTATTTTCAGCTGAAACATCCTCATCGAAACTCTGTATCCCCATTGTAATAGCATTAACTCCAAATGAAGCAGCAATTTCTATTTTATCTCTATCAAACATTCCAGGATTAGCTTCCATAATTATCTGTCTGCATGAAGAAAGATCAAAATTTGAATTAAGAGATTTAAGTAAGCGCTTAAGTTGCATGGAAGTTAGCAGATTTGGAGTGCCGCCTCCTATATAAACACTATCCACTTTTTTTCTCTTAGCTCCTAAATTTTTGTAAATTTCCATTTCTTTTTCAAGTAGTGAGCAGTATTCCTCTGGAACTTCTTTTGAACTTAAAACATCAATATAGCAAAATTTACATTTGCTTTTGCAAAAGGGGATATTTATGTAAATTGAAAAAGGCTCTCTGGAATCTGAATTAAAAAACTTTTTCCAAGTATAATTGGCTTTTTGAGGGTCAATATTTTCTTCCCAAGACACAAGGGAAGGATAATGAGTCGGCAACCCTCCATAACGCACATTGTGTATGTGGGAAATTATTTTCTCATAATCCATTCTTTTCATATGTAAAGTGGATCTGTCATTCTTTTATCTGGAATTGATTTCAAAGGTTTAAATTCGCTATCTCCAAATTTTTCCAAATATCCCCTGTCAATTCCATAGCATATTTTACCATATATGCATTTATTGCAACTTGAGAGAAGAATTTTTCTTCCACAGTAAATTTCTTTCCCATTTTTTATATTTCCAGACAGACCTACCATAGAGTTTTTTTTAATATCCCCCCAATCAGCAATAAGATTCTCATACCCAGGCAAAATACAGGGAACAAAATTATTGAGCATAGCTGTTTCCGCCTTTATCTTCTTAAGTTTCATATATTCAAGAGCGGTTATAATATACTTTTTAACCTTAGAATATGAAATGACTTGAGAATGATTGGCAAATTTACCTGAAAAAAAACTAAACATAAAACAAAAACCTGAAAGACCTTTGTCGTTCATATATTTGACAAATAACGGTAATTCTTCATAATTACAATACATTATCGCAAAATTGCATGAAACCTTTATTTCTAAATCATTGAGTATTTCAATCGCATTATTTATTTTTTCAAAAGCTCCCTTTACCCCCACTATTGAATCATGCTTCTTTGCATTTACTGAGTGCACAGAAAGCTTGACCTCATTAAGGCCAGCTTCCTTTAGCGAAAAAGCAAATTTTTTATCTGAAAGCAGAATCCCATTTGATATAATCTGTCGCATTGGAATTCCCTTCTTTTTAGAATAACTTATAGCCTCCAAAATCCATGGATACAGCAATGCTTCCCCGCCCGAAAAGCTGACAAGCCAACATTTTTTTCTGCGGCTGAATCTATCATTCTCTTAACTTCTTTTATATCTAACCAGTTTCCAATCCCACCCCAAGAACAGCAAAAGAAACATTTAGCATTGCATTTTTCTCCCAACATAATCTCTATGCTTTTAACCTTTGAACCCGGAGCAGGCCAATTATATTTTTTATAAGCTTGAAATATTGTCAATGGTTTAGACATATGTGATAGTTCTTATTTTTTTCAAATCATTCAAATATTTATCTATTTTCCTTTCATTTCTTCTTCTAAGTAAATTGAAAAAAAATTTTTTCATCATATGGCTTCTAAGCTCATATGCATAAGAGCCATCAGAAAGTCCAGGTAAAGTATAATATTTTTGGCAACAGGTAGAGCATTCCAAACAATTGGGGAAGCAAGACGAATAATGTTTATTCAACCCATTTTTCCAATTTCCTATTGAAATCTTTTTTTTCACCTTTTCATAATCTACAAAGGCATAAGGATAAAAGCCATAGTTTCCATCGGGATACATCTCAAGATCCCTATAAGCTGGGCAGGAATAATCCCATGATTTCTTATCTGATATCATCTCGACAAAAGGCTCCAAAAAAACAAAATCACCTCTTTCTATTCCTTCCCTTATTTTTTCAAGAATCCATAAAAAGCCATACTCAAAATCTGAATAATTTTCCTGGCTCCAACCGCGACCCGAGACACATTCCACATTGACAATTCTAAAACCGCTTTTAAGAATCAGGTTAAAATCATCCCTCATTTTATTCGCAAAAGCTCCGTCAATGCAATAAAGGCACACCAGATATTCTTTATTTACTTTTTTAAAAAGTTTTTTTAGATTCTTTGAAACAATTAAATGGCTTCCAATACCAGAAGCAAATTTTCTGTTGTAATTATGGCTTTCTTCTGAACCAGAAAAACTTATAGAGATATTTGCCCCAATTTCTTTTATCCACAAAATTTTTTCCCTATCAAGCAGGGTCGCATTGGTAGCTATTGAGAGAGAAAGTTTTTTCCTTTTTTCTTTAGCTTTTTTTCTGGCATAAGACGATATTTCTTTTAAGAGGGAAAATCTCAAAAAAGGCTCTCCCCCATACAATTCCAATCTCTTATATGCACCAGGCGATGAAAGAAGAAAATCCACACCAGCAATAGATTTTTTTAAATCTATATCAAGATTGGAATTTTTATTTATTTTACAATGATTGCATCTTAAGGTGCACGAAGATGTAAGAGCTATCTTAAGCTTTTTTATTTCTTTCATCAAAAATAGCAAAATGGCAATTACTGCAAACCTTTATCTGAACTCAACACCAACCGCCTCTCGAGTGAGAGCCATGGGATCCATGGGAACCATGGGATCCATGGGAACCATGGGATCCATGGGAGGCGTGGGATCCATGGGATCCATGTGAACCATGCGAGCCATGCGATGAGTGAGATCCATGCGAGCCATGCGATGCGTGAGATCCATGACTTATATGGCTATAATGGCCACTCCATCCATGAGTAGATTTATTGGCAAAATAATTGGTATGAATTGTGGTCTGAGCATTCAGGTCATCAACCAGCCCCGCTCCAAGTATTCCAAGAGTAAGACCTGCTTTAACTATATCGCTGTCAAGCATTTTCCCTTCTTCGCTTGTGAGAAATTTTTTTATGTCTTTCTTCATTTTTTTCATATTTGCTCCCTAACTATTAGTGATCGACTTCCAGTTTATTCATCATTTCTTTTATCTTTCTATTATCTTCTTCCTGCATTCTCTTAAGCTTTTCTTTCATCTTTTCTTGAGCTGCCTTTTCAGCATCCATTCTCTTTCTTTCTTCATATTCCTTTTGTTTTTGAGCATCTAGCAATTTAGCCTTCTCTGTCTCTTCACGCTTTTTAGCATCTTCTGCGGCCTTTTTAAGAGCTTTTGAATACATTTCACAATAAGTACTCACCAACTTATCTCTAAGCAGGCTACAAGAGCTTTCAGAAGAATTGACAAAAGCATCAAAATGTTCTCTATATTGAGACGGACATTTGTCTATTTTACCTGAAGAAAAAGCCTCAAACAACTCAAAACTATAGCTACAATCCATAGGGTCTAAACACTTGTGGGAAGAAGTAGGAAACACAACTAAACACTCTTTAACGAGTTTATTATTGGCCATTTTATTTTTAAACTCCTCGCATATTTTCGGTACTCCCTTTTTTACAGCTAGACAAAAAGTATCTACTTTAACTGGCAAACCATCTATCCTGTGAGAAGAGATAAAATCAGAACAAACCTTGTCATCTTTATATTTTCCAGCAGATAAAGCAGATAAAGCCAACTCGTCATATTTATAGTAACATCTTCCCCTTGGAAAAACCTCTCCGCCTCCATCTTTTTTGCTAGGCAAGCTGTCACATCTACTTCTATCCCTAGAGGCCAAAGCTGTGCAAGCGACATATGAGGCCAGCATATCAGATATCTTTACGCTGTCTTCCCGATTTATAGTCAGCATCTTATTTTTATCAGGGGCTGGATCCCATATTTTAGAAAAATCCTCTTTTATTGAATCGATATTTTTTGAGCATATAGCAGTATAAGCAAGATCCGCCTCTGAGACACTTTTTT
>DYLH01000020.1:22978-25295 GCA_020722185.1 Candidatus Avelusimicrobium gallicola
CGCCTTCCTCTGTATTCTGAGTTTGAACTGAAATCGGTTTCAAATTATTCGAAGAAGGCTTTGAAAAGTATTTATAGAACAAAGCTGATGCCATAATTACCAAAATTACAATAATAGCTGTCTTTTTCATCTATTTTCCTCCTCTTCTCCAAGAGCTGAGATCATAGA
Organism: Candidatus Avelusimicrobium gallicola; assembly: GCA_020722185.1. Classification (GTDB taxonomy): domain Bacteria; phylum Elusimicrobiota; class Elusimicrobia; order Elusimicrobiales; family UBA9959; genus JAAYVI01. The sequence continues at coordinate 23,147 of DYLH01000020.1, forward strand.
TTTAGTCACTATCAAATTGGCTATTTTGGAATTTTTCTCCCCCAGGTCTATCCTGCACTGCTGATTTAAAGCCTCGTTTAAAAGATCTTTGAAACCTATATTTGGAGATTCACCCTTGACTTTTACTTCATTCCCAGAAAAAGAATACTCCCATTTTTCCAGGACAAAAGCAGCCAACTTAAGAGCCTGGAGCGAATAAATTGACAAATCTACTTTACCAACAAATTCTTTCATTTGGCCTCCGAAATCCATTTTTTAAGCTCAAACGCAGAGCTTTTTTCGCCAAGCAATCGAAAAAGAATATCAAATATCCCCATAAACAATTCACATCTTGAATTCGTGACGATATTCCCCCATGGAGATTTCTGAGATTCATAGTTTACAGCCGGGCAAACGCCACACCATGGTTTGTAGGCGCAGCGAAAGCATCTGGGCTGATTCTCAAGATTAGATGTCACAAGGCACCCTCTTGTTTGAGAGCTGTTTATCAGGTCCTTATAGGATGAGCTATTCAAATCCCCTATCTTAAAGAAGTCATCCCCTTCCCATCCTATCATTCTGCCCTCATCGCAGGTATAAACAGAACCGTCGAAATTATAAGCTATTTGACCTACCGTAGCGCCACAAGGACATCTCAAATCTAAAAATCCAGGGTCTCTAAAATCAAATATTTTGGAAAGGAGCATCTGAGCTGTTTTCTCTCTTACAACTACCCCTTTTTTATTGAGTGAAATCATATAATGAAGTGATTTGGCATAAAAATCCAGAAACTCAGATGGATTATAACCTATCTTGTCCCAGTGTTTTGCGGCATATCCTATAGGAGATAGAGGCCTTAGAAAAATAGTATCCAATCCCAATTTCACATACTCGTCTATTATCTCTTTGTGATATGCAAGCGATTTTTTAGACACCGTCAGCAGAGCACTTGGCTTAAAAATCCTATAAGGCAAATCCCTCTGCTCATCATGTTTTTTAAAAAAATATTTCAGCCATTTAACAGTAAGAGAATGAGAATTACCTTGAGAAAATATTCTATTTGCATCATGCAATTTAGCTGGGCCGTCAAGAGAGGTGCAGAGTGAGACTTCGTTTCTAAGGAGAAATTCAGCTTTTTCTTCATCCATTAAGCTGAAATTGGAAACTAAGGCAAGAAAAAGATTTTTTCCTGTTTTTTTCTCTTTTGACTTTGCATATTCAATTGTCTTTTTGAGAGTGTCCCAATTGCAAAGAGGCTCCCCGCCCTGAAATTCTATTGTAATGTTTTTGCTTGTAGATTTAAAAGCCATATCAACAGCCTTTTTGGCTGTTCCCCATGTCATATCCATACTCTTGTCAGCAAGGCCAACCGCTCCGCTCTGACAATATAGGCATTTGTGATTACATCTAAGAGTCATCACGAATATGTGCAGTCCTGGCCCGGAATATAAAAAAGAGTTCTTTTTCTGCCATTTTTTGAAGAGGTCTTCCATATTGAGCCTATTTGAAAAGAAGCCGGCCTCTTCAAGTTTTGGATAAACGGGGGATGATTCATTTACTTTATCTTTGAGAAATAAATCAAAATCTTTTTCGCTTAAAACGCAATGCCCGCCGAAATCATTGCTTAAAACAACTCCGCCCTTTATTCTTCTGAAATTGAAATCCAATTTAGCCAAAGCTTTCTTATTTTCTTTTGTTTTTAGAGCCATATTTTTCTTCCCATGTTTTTTTTATTTCAAGAGGGTCTTCTTTATCTTTTTCACCTTTAAGCTCAGCCTCTACTTCCGCTATAATCTTGTCCAGTTCTTTTTCCTCTTCTGGGGTAAGCCCTTCCTGTACAGCAGTTGACTGAGGCTTCTCAGTGTATTTCAAGGCGCTAGTTATGAGATATTCTCTAAGCTCTCTGTTTGAGTCAAAAAGAGAGCTTCTAAAATTTTCCTCTGCAAGCTCTTTTGAAAAGGCTTTTTTTATATCTGTTTTCCTTACCTTAGATTTAGACTCAAAAATAGCTTTCACAAAACCTTTCTCAACTTTTAACTGCACATAGAAATCCCTGGTAAAAAGATAAGCTGCATATCTTACTACATTAAGGGAATACTTCTTAGTGTCTACTTTTAACTCAATCAAAATTCCTCCTCAAGGCCTTATTCTGCAACAGTACATCCAGCCC
>DYLH01000021.1 GCA_020722185.1 Candidatus Avelusimicrobium gallicola
CTCATACGCTTTTTAGCCATTTGAGGGTTTCTTTATTCATAGCTTTTCTTTGTGATGAAGTGTAGTCTTCTTTCCCGAGTAGATGAAGACATCCGTGAACGAGCAGTATCATTAATTCGCAATAAAGATGGTGTCCATATTTTTGCGCATGTTTTTTTGCCTGTGGCAGGCATATATAAACTTCCCCTATATCCTTGCCTGAAATATTCGGTAAATTAAAGGTTATTACATCTGTGGCATTGTCTTTGCCCAAAAAATTTTTGTTTAATCTCTTTATTTGACTCAAGGATACGAAAATAAAGGAAATGTCTCCATTAAAATTCCTAAGAATTTTAAAAGCAAGTTTCTTAGCTGAAGGGAAAAAAACTCTTAAATCCTCGCTTGTTCTATTAAAAAAAATTATTTTTTGCTTTCCCATTCTTCGTATGCTTCCACTATACGACTTACCAGAGGATGACGGACTATGTCGTTTTTTTCAAATTTCACAAACTTTATTTCATGAATATTTTTCAAAACTTTAATAGCTTGCAAAAGGCCTGACTGTTTATGTGAGGGGAGATCTATTTGTGTTATATCTCCTGTGACAACTGTTTTGGAAAACATTCCCATTCTGGTTAAAAACATTTTCATTTGCTGACATGTGGCGTTTTGCGCCTCGTCAAGTATGATGAAAGCGCTTTCTAGGGTGCGTCCACGCATATATGCCAGTGGGGCAATTTCTATAATATCTTCATCTTTGTATGCCCTGAATCTTTCTGGACCAAGCAAAGAGAATAGCGCGTCATTTACAGGGCGAAGATATGGATTGACCTTTTCATCTATGTCACCCGGCAAAAAACCAAGACTCTCTCCCGCTTCCACTATGGGTCTGGCCAAAACTATTTTTTTTATTTCTTTTCTTTGTAAAGCCCTCAAGGCCATTGAGACTGCAATATATGTCTTTCCCGTGCCAGCTGGGCCTGTGGAGAAGACAATATCATTGTTAGATATAAGATCTACATATTTTTTTTGGTTTTCAGTTTTAGGTGTAATTTCTCTGCCAGAATAGGTCTTGTAAATAGCTTCTGGAGAGAGAGAGTCTTCTTGTAGCAAGACTTCTGTTTTGTTTTCTTTCTCTTTAGAGAGAAAATAATATGCTTCAAGCATACTACTTATTTCTCTGCTAGCTTTATCCACAGAAGAATTCTTTCCCTTAATTGTCAATGTGGCAGATTCATTTGCCTCGTCATGCCTGACAAAGATGGAAACCCTGTATGCTCTTTCAAGAGCTCTTAGATTGCTGTCTGATGTGCCAAGGATATTTAGTATTTCCTCATTGTTTTTTAAATGAATTTTTTTTGTCACCATATTTTATTTCCATAGCAAGAGAATATTTCCACATTGTTTTGAAAAAAGCTGAGCTTGATATGAAATCCAGGATTTCTTTAGATTCCTGTCTTTCCGGTTTGGATGCCGCAAGATTTAGAAAATGCCTTAGATAATCCTCAGCAAAAGGAATGCTTTCAAATATCGATTTTGCATTTTCAGATTTTGAAATTATCCTAAAAGCCTCAATAGATTTGTCAAAATCTCCATATGCTGATGCCGCTGATATTATAAATTTTTTCTTAACTTCATTTTTGGGATTTTTTGAAAGAAAAATTGTGGCAAGTTCTCTATCCTCGTCTTTAAGTAGAGAAATATCACAAGTAAAATCAAATTCAGTTGGTTTAAGCGAAAGATTTTTTTGAAAATCTGAAAGTAAAGACTCTTTTATAGAGAATATCAGATTTTCTTCAATTTTCTTAACAGAAATAAAAAATTCTCTTTTTTCAAGTGTGGATATTCTAGCGCAGGATACATGAAAAAATGAGATGCTTTCTTCCCTCTTTTCATTTAGTATCTTAAATTTGTAATTGCAATGAGTTTCAAACGGAAGCTGATATTTAAGTTCAATGCCAGATATAAAAGAGCAAAGCGATATATGAGGTTGTTTGTTTTCAGCTTTTATTTCTTCAATTAAGTTTTCGATTTTTATGGAAGGATAATTGGATTTAACTTTTCTTATTTTTTCAAAAACTGAAAAAAAATCCTCTCCAAGTTTTGATGCGCATTCGCATAGATACAGCGCTTCGCGTATGGCATTTAGTGGTTCTATCGAGGATATGTCATCAAAGAACCATGCGCAACTGGTTCTCATTAGTTGAGCGCTTTTCATCATTTCAAGTGCTGTAAGTGTTTTTCTTGTTTCATCCGGCGTAAGGGGCTTTATGGCGCGGCTGTGAACAAAATTTAATGTAAAATCAGGCTTGCGTTTATCAATACATTGCCAATATGAAAAAAGAGCTTCATCGGGGTCTTTTAAAAGATTATTAACGGTTGCGTAGTAAAGTTTTTCAGCTTTTTCGCCAAGTTCATCGGTGAAAAATTTAAGATCTGTTCTCCATTCTTGGCTTTTCATTGATTTATCTATTCTGCATCCGCACTCTTTCTCCCATCTGCCTAATCCATGAGGACAAGACCATGATGTGTTTTCTTTTATTTTTATTTCTTTTTCAGCTTTGAAATTTTTAAGCCAAGAGGCATAATTGGTTAGAACTATTTTTTTGTCAGAGAGTATTTTTTTAATCAAATGTGATAAAGCTTTGTCCCCATCTTTTAGATGATGCCCATAATTTTCTCCATCACTTGCTATTGAAAGCAAAGCGGGATTATTGTCTGCTTTAAAAGCGGATAATATTCTCAAATAGTATTTTTCTGTATTTGGCATTTCCTGAGTAATTTTTAAAGAAAGATCCTGATTATAAAAAAATAAAGTTAATTTCTTACCATTTTGATTTTTAGAAACATAATTAAATGGTTCAAGGTATATGTTCTCTTCTGAATCTATAAGAGATTTGTCTGCCTGAGATGTGGATAAGACGGAGAATTCTACCTGGCATGCTATCAAGGCCTCAAGTGTTTCATTGTCCACAGCGGTTTCTGGCAGCCAAACAGCCTTAGCTTTTCTTTTGAATTTGCTTTCAAAGTATTCCATTCCCCATTTTATTTGAAGCATTTTATCTTTTGCGCTGCAATGTGGAAGTATCCTGTGATTGTATGCCTGGGCCATGGCGGCGCCTTCTCCATAAATCTTAGCTGAAATGGAATCTGCTTGAATAATGGATGCCGCTAGTTGCGGATAGTGATCCTCAATCCAGGAAAAAAGCGTCGGTCCGAAATTAAAACTTATATGAGAATAAACAGATAGCAAATAATCACAAAATGATGATTTTATAGATGGCATTGAGAGAGGACCATAACATTCATCGGTTATTTTTCTATTAAAATCCCTGTAAGGTTTGGCCAGAGTCTCCTTGCTTACAGTTAATGTCCATGGATTTTGTCTTGGGGGTTGATAAAAATGAGCATGAACGCAGAAAAATTTGTTTTTCATATCACCACTGCCATTTTGATATTCCGCGAGGTATAACAACTATGCCGTCTGGATCTATGTAGTAATTTTGGGCATCTTTTTCAGGATCATAGCCTATAACTGTTTTTGGCTCAAATGTATTGAATCTGTCTATTATCACTTTTTTCAGCTTTGAGCCAGCTTTTATCTCACATCCATCCATTATTATGCAATCTTCCAACTGGCATTTTTCATGTATAATTACTTCGGAGGATATGAAGCACCTCTTCAGGGAAGATTGATTTATCACTGAACCATCGCATACCATACAATCTTGAAGATTTGACTCAATTATTTTAGCAGGAGCTGAATGGTGCTGAGAACAGTGTATGGGCCAGTGCTTATTGTTTAAATCAAGAAGAGGCTTTGGTCCAAGCATGTCCATATGAGATTTCCAGAACGATTCTATTGTCCCCACGTCGCGCCAATAATTTTTTTCTTCATAAGGCTTTACTCCAGGCAAATTCTGGGAGCTGAAATTGTAGGCGAAAACTCTGTATCTTTTATGTATGGATGGAAGTATTGTCTTGCCAAAATCAATGGCCTCTTCATTTCCAGTTTCTTCGTGAAGAACTTTCACCAATGTGTCGTATGAAAATATGTAATTGCCCATTGATGCATATGCCATATTGGGGTTGCCTGGCAAAGGCTTGGGGTTTTTAGGTTTTTCTTCAAAACCGATTACCCTGTTTTTTTGATCCACCAGTATTGTCCCAAAACGGCTTGCTTGTTTTATAGGCACAGTTATAGCGGATATTGTGACATCTGCTTTATTTTCTACATGAAATTTTATCATCTGTCTTATATCCATTCTGTATATGTGGTCCGCGCCAAAAATAGCTACTAAATCTGGAGAGAAGTCGCTTATCAAATTTAGATTTTGTTTTACAGCATCGGCTGTGCCTCTATACCACATCTCTCCAAGCCTCATCTGTGGGGGGACTATTGTTATAAATTGTTCCTTTGTCAGACCGGTCAGAACCCAATTTGAACGGATGTACTCTATCAGTGATTGAGAGAGATATTGGACAAGGATATAATTTGCATGTATGCCTGAATTTACAAAATTTGACATTACAAAATCTATTATCCTGTATTTCCCAGCAAATGGCACCGCCGGCTTTGACCTCTCTTTTGTCAGAGGATACAGCCTTTCTCCTTTGCCTCCAGCCATTATTATTCCCAAAGTTTTCATCTTGCCTCCCTGCTCTCAGCTAAGTCCGTCTAAAATATCTCGCAAGTCTCTTCCTATAGCGAGATATACGGGCCTGTCTGAGGTAGTGAAATTTTTTATTCTCTGCTTTCTCAATTCTTTTGTGGCTTCTATTAACTGATTGATATTCTTGGCTTCCCTTGTTACAACAATGTCCTGATCGTCTATACCATAAGAATAGAAAAAATTTTCTTTTATGTCTGTGTATTTGGCTAATACTTTTGTCCTTTCAGCCATAAGTGTTTCTCTTTCCTCATGAGTCATTTCATACCATGTATGATTTTTTATAAGTGGATGAATTAAAAGGTATTTGTATATGCCAAAATTATTTTGCAGGTAGGAGAATTGATCCTGAGATGACTCGGGTGCCTTATACATTCCTATATAGGAGTTTACAGGTTCAAAATATTTGCCTATGCCGGAAGAAAAAGATCTAGAGCAAATTTCCTGCAAAAATTGCAAATCTTCAGACATACGCCAAAACAGTATATCGCAATTTGATTTAAGCCCAGTTAGAAAATATGTCCTGAGAAATATCTTCTCCTGACAATTTCCAATCATATTTTCAAATTCCTGCTTTTCCGCTATTTTTTCATTGGATACAAGCAAACGAAACTCGGTTTTAAGTCTAACAAAAAGAAAGCTGGAATAGATATCAGTTTGAGGTTTATCTGGTCCCATTCTCATCCTCCGTATTTTGCAAAGCCACAGGTTTTTTTGTCGTTATATTAGATTTTACTTTAATTTCACTTTTTTTTGTTTTGGAAGGCAATTTCTTCTTTTTTAATACTGTTGTTTTTGTTTGTATTTTGTTATCTGCTTGTTTGTCTCTCTCAACAGGTTTGGATGAGACAATCCTTTCAGATTTGTTATCGTTTTTAACTTGAGGTGGGAGAAAGTTTTTTGTTGGACTGAGAATTTCTAACTGAGTGTCTGATATAAGTCCTGGTTTTATCTCCATTAGCAGATATCTTTTCCCGTCTTTTATTATGACATCTTTTCTCTCTACAATTTTGGCATTTTCGCTTTTGCCTATAAAAAGCTCTCCTTCAAAAGTGTCTCCTATCTTTATTCCTTCTTTCAATTCTTCTACATCCAACCAAAGTCTATATAAGAACTGTCTGTCTTTAAAAGGGATAAAACTTTTAAGATAAAGATCTATGTCCACTGAGCTGTCCTTTATAGAATGCATTGAAGCTTTCATCATCGTTTCAAGAGGTGTGTATATAGGCTCTGTATTTACGGCTATAATCTGCATTTTTTTAGCTACCGTAAAAAGTTTGTCACCCTCTTTGACATAGTCTCTGGGTTTTACAAAAACATGTACTACTATGCCAGACTCTGGACACTTTATGTCAAAATAGTCAAATGTCCCTTTCCATCTCTTCAGTATTTGTTTTTTTGACTGAGGATCTGAAGTGTTTGCTGTGTCAAGAAGAGCGGCCATATCATTGTTTACAGCTCTGGCAAGCACTGTCTGTGGGTAAACCAAATCAAAAAGTTCAGCTCTCACATCATCTATCCTGCCGTCAAAAGGCGCGTAAATATCATATGTTTCATAAGCCAGTGGCGTACCCTTTATTTTGGCTCTTACCTCTATAGTCCCAGTCGCTATTTCTTTTTCTATATCGAAATTTGCAGTTTTCTCTTTGCTTATGTCCACCTCTTGAGCAAAGACAGACACTGTCACAAATAGAGGTAGAATTAAAAGCTTATTTTTTGGCATAAAATTTATTGAAAGCATCCCATGTCCATGGCATTTTTTCACGGAATATCTCGGTTATGGCTATGGCGTATTGCCTTATCTCATATTGGGCGTGTGAATCTGATCTAAGTCTTATGAAGTTGATAAGGCTTCTGGCATTTATCGTCCAGTAGTATTCAGTGTATTGCGCCACTGGCAATACCATTCTAGCCATCTCCCTTGCCGCTCCAAGCTTAAGAAGACGCATATAAGTTTTGTAGGAAAATTTTATAGCTTCTTCATATTCTTTGAACATGGTTTCATTGTCTAAATTGTCGCTTTCAATAGATCCCTGTGTATTGCTTCTATCCTGTGCCCTGAACTTTTCAGGTATATAAAATTCCTCTTTTACCTCTGTATATCTAGCGCTTATCTCATTGTATGAGGCTATTCTATGTCTCATCCATTGCCTTGCCACAAAGATTGGGCATTTTATGTGAAATTGAAAAACTGAATGCTCAAAAGGGCTGAAATGTTCGTGTTCAACAAGGTATTCCAAAAGTTTTTTGTCTTTTTCTTCCCCTTTAGACACCGATCCAAAACTTACTCTGGCTGATTCCACAGCTCTTTGATCGCCTCCGGCAAAATCGACAAGCCTGACAAAACCCTTGTCTAAAACTCTATAAATTTTATCTGTCTGATTCATTAAAATCCCTCCCGACATTTTGCTTAGAAGTTTTGCCGTCCGCCATTACTGGCGCATATTTTATATAATCTATTCTATCAAAATTATGAAAGAGTTTTCCAAGCTTGTTTCCATTATGAAAAAGTTGATAGGTCCTAATGGATGTCCATGGGATTTGAAACAAAATCATATTACTTTGCTCAAGTACTTGAAAGAAGAGAGTGAAGAGTTTATATCGGCAGTCAAAAAGAAAGATTACGAAAATATGAAAGAAGAGCTTGGGGATATACTGCTTCAAGTAATTTTTCATAGCGCATTGGCCGAAAAAAATGGTAAATTTTCAGTTAAAGACGTGATCACTGCTTTAAATAAAAAATTGATACGAAGACATCCTCATGTCTTTAAAAATAGAAAAAAAATTACAGAAGAAGAAGTTTTGCGTCAGTGGCGCGAAATAAAGAAGAGGGAAAAAAATGAAAATAGAAAAAAAACTCGCTAGACTCATATATCCTGAGCTCCGCTTTGGGGTTACCACGCTTGAACAAGCCTCTCAGCTCGTAAAAATGGGCGTTGGTGGTTTCTGCATTTATGGCGGAAGCCTTGAAGATATTTCCACTTATGTAAGAGAATTGAGGTCACAGTCAGATCATCCTTTGATATTTGCAGCAGATTACGAAAACGGGGTTGGGCAATGGATAAAAGAGGGGACATTGCTTCCTTCAAATATGGCTATCTGCGCAACTAATGACCCATATTTTGCCAGCAGGAAAGCTGTTATAACCGCTGTTGAAGCTGCGGCAATGGGCATTGAATGGATATTTGCTCCCGTTTTAGATTTGGCTCAAGAGCATTCTAATCCTATAGTAAATTTAAGGGCTTTCTCAGATGAGACTTCAAAAACATCGCTCTTTGCGGGCGCGTATATGGAAGGTCTGAATTCTATCGGCTCAATCTCCTCAATAAAACACTTCCCCGGGCATGGTTCTACAACTGTTGACTCTCATTTGACTTTGCCTGAAGTTAAAAAAAGTTTTAGTGAAATAGAAGAAAATGAATTAATCCCTTTTAAAAATTTACGGGATAAGGCGGATTCTGTAATGGTGGGGCATTTATATGTCCCTGCCATTGATCCAGACAATATAACATCCTTTTCAAAGAGAGCTATAAATGGCTTATTGCGCGTAAAAATGGGTTTTGAAGGAGTGATAATAACAGATGCGCTTTCAATGAAAGCCATTTCTGATGAGGGCAGAGCTGGAGTAAAGGCATTGCTTGCTGGCGCGGATATCCTTTTGGTTCCCGAGGATCCATTTAAGCTTTTTGAAGCCCTAAAAAGAGCCTTTGCATCTGGCTCACTTACAGAAGAGATAGTAGATATAGCTATATCCAGACAAGAAAAAATGCGCGCAAAATTGCCCATGGATTTCTTTTCCAGGTATGGAATGGATAAAGTGGGATGCAAGGAGCATAGGGATTTTGTATCTGAAATTGCATTTAAAGCTCAGGTTATTGTTAAGGATAATTATTTTGCCAGGAAAAAAATTTATTACAGAGAAGATATGTTTACTGGTGAATTTAAAGGAAAGATTTTTATTGAGGAACTTCGCAAACTTGGAGTTGAAGTAAAAGATTCTATTGAAGAAGCTGACTGTTGTCTTGTGGCCTCTTTTTCAAGGCCAAGAGCTTACAGTGGCAAAATCAATATGGCAGAGGAAGATAAGAAAAACATGGAAACCATACTATCTTATGGGAAACCTGTAGCCATGATATGTTTTGGCAGTCCTTTTTCAGCAGATGACTATCTGGACAGACTGGGAGCTCTCATTTGCTCTTTCAGTGACTTGCCAGAATTTCAAAAAGCTGCGGCTCAAGGATTTTTGCATAAGGCTGACCTTACAGGAAAGATGCCAGTGAGCTTAGACAAATGATTAATAATCTGTCCTATATAGACTGGTCCATAGTTTTCCTGGCCATTGGCATTTTGATTGTTGTAGCTTTTCTCTTTGGAAAAAATCAAAAAGATACAAATGATTTCTTTTTGGCGCAAAGAAAGATTCCAGTCTGGGCGGCAACTTTCTCCTTTGTTGCCACTGAGATAAGCGCTATGACCATAGTTGGTGTCCCGGCGGTGGGGTTTAAAGAAAATTGGCAATACCTTCAATTCTTTATCGGCTCTGCTGTGGCCAGAATATTTATAGGATATTTTTTTATACCGTCCTTTTATAAATATGGCAGTGTTACCATATATGAATTTCTTGGAAAAAGATTTGGTGTGTCTACTCAATACTGCTCTTCGGCTTTCTTCTTTGTGACAAGACTTTTTGCCTCCGGGGTTCGCCTCTATGCGGCATCCCTGGCAGTTTCTGTTATAATGAACTGGCCACTAATTTATGCGATAGTGTTTTTTTCCATTGTTTCAGTTTTGTTTATAGGTTTTGGCGGTATCAGAGCTGTTATCTGGACCGGCATATGGGAGGCTTTTGCTTTCTACCTGGCCGGGGGACTTGTCTTTTACTACATATTTAACTCTAGCGGTTTTTCTTTTTTTGATTTCATTGAGACTGCTTCACAAAATGGGAAGATTTCTATTATAAATTGGGGATTTAATTTTTCAGACCCAAACATATTTTTGATAGCCGTACTCAATGGAGTTTTTGGTTCAATGGCCGCATTTGGCACAGATCAAGAATTGATGCAGAGGCTTCTTACTTTAAATAGTAGAAAGGAAAGTCAGAAAAGCATAGTTTTAACAATATTTGCCACATTGCCTCTCGTAACTCTTTATCTAGCAATAGGAACTGCAATATTTGTTTACTATAAGGCCTTCCCGAATGCATCTATGCCGGATAATAGCGACAAAATACTTTCATATTTTGCTGCGCATTTTCTCCCCGATGGCTTTAAGGGAATATTCTTAGCGGCAGTTATACTTGCCAGTATAGATTCTCCTTTGAGTTCTCTGACTTCCTCTTTTGTCACAGATATTTATAAGCCAATTTTCAAGGAAAGAGATGAAGTCAGATTAATGAAAATTTCAAGGATGGCCATAGTATTCTTTGGCATAATTTTAGCTGTGGTTGCCTTCCTTTGTCAAAATATAGAAGGCATGCTTTGGTTGGCTTTCAAAATAAATGGCCTGACAGCGGGAAGTATGTTAGGTGTGTTTTTGTTTGGTATATTCACTACAAGGCAAACCGATAAAGGCAATGTTATTTCAATGATTTTAGCATTCATTTCTTGCCTAACTATAATGATACTTTCTGAGAAAAAAGTAATATCAATTGGATGGAGCTGGTTTATAGTTATAGGTACGACTTTGACATTTTTTATAAGCTTTCTTGTTTCAAAAAGGAAGCTTGAGTAGGAAATAAAAAAGTTTGACGGAAAGGAATAAAAGCGCGAAAGCGCTAAAAAGACAGACTATTAAAGAAACTTCTAACTTTAAAACTTATGAACTTTCGCGCTTAATTGATAGAAAGAATTCACGATGTTTCTTGGAAAAAAAGTTTTAACTCTTCATCAACTGTTCTTTCTTTTTCTTTATTTCAGTTTCAAGTTTTTCAAGGGCTTCTTTGGCATTTTCGCCTTTTTCTTCAAGCCAATCATTTAGCCTTTCTCTTGTTACTTTGCCACTGGCTGGAGCAAAAAGAATACCAAGTGCAGCGCCTATTATTCCACCAAGTAAAAATGCTGTCAGAACTTCTCCATTTCTATGTTCAGACATAAAACCTCCTGTTTTAGGTTCACGGAAAGAATAGGTAAGTGCGAAAGCACGAAATAGCCAAAACGCGTAGGATATAAGCGCCACAGCTAGAAAGCGCGTAAGTTCTAAAAGAATAAAATACTAAATAGCTTTCAAACTTTATAATTTCAGAACTTAATCACTTACAAACTTTTCCAGTGAATCCTTAAATTAATTTTAGCTTAATAATAGGTAAAGGTCAAAGTCAATACCTAGTTTCTTTTATTAGTTTGCTAATTTGTATAATCTAATTATGGAGAATCTGATTTCTTTAAGCCAAAGTATTTTGGATAATCCAGAGAAAATAATAAACTACATCGCCATGTTTACTTTTCTTTCAACATTTTTTTTATTGTTTAAGATTGTCATAATTACATGGGCTGTGTATGATTGTTGGAAAAATGAAAAAGACATCAATAGAAGGAATGTATGGATTGCCATTATACTTATTGGCAAATTGACAGGTTCTCTGGTGTATTTGTTCTTTGAAAAAATAATGAAAAAAGAGGGAGGAGAAAATGGAAGCGCTTTCAAAAAACCAGCTTGAAAAATATGCAGATGTATTGATATGGGGACTTAAGACTGCAAGGCCTAACTTTAAGAAATATGATACGGTCCTTATCCGTTGCGATCTGGAGGGATTGAAACTTGGAGAAATAACTCATAGAAAACTTCTTGAACTTGGATATAACCCAGTTTTTAGAGTTTTGCCAACCCCTACAATAGAGAGAGATTTTTATTCGCTGACGGATGAAAATCAAAGAAAATTCATCGCAAAAGGTGAAAAAGAATTTTATGAGAATCTAAATGGCAATATCTATATCCATGCTCCCTCATCTTTGACTCATCTCAAGGGGATAGATACTAAGAGACAGTCCGAGGCTGCCATAGCCAGGAAATTCTTGAGGGATATAATGCAAAAAAGAGAATCATCAGGCTATTTTGGTTGGACTTTGTGCACTTATCCCACCGAAGAGCTTGCCAAACAGGCAAAACTTTCTCTTAAAGACTATACAGGTCAAATAGTAAAGGCCTGTTTCCTTAATGAAAAAGACCCGGTAAAAAAATGGTCTTCTATATTTAAGGAAAGCATGGAAATAAAAAAATGGCTCAATGGCCTTGAGATTGACACTTTCAAAGTGTCTTGCGCTTCTATGGATTTAAAAATAAAACTCGGAGAAAGAAGAAAATTTTTGGGAGTTAGCGGACATAATATCCCTTCTTTCGAAATTTTTACTTCCCCGGATTGGCGTGGCACTGAGGGAGTCTACTATGCCAATTTGCCTACTTACAGGGGCGGAAATTATGTGGAAGGCATAAGATTGGAATTTAAGAATGGCAGAGCTGTGAAAATTTCAGCCAAGAAAGGTGAGGAATATGTCAAGAAAATAATGGCAACAGATATCGGAGCTTCTCAGATTGGAGAATTCTCTATGACAGATAATCGTTTTTCTAAAATAGATAAATTTATGGCCGATATACTTTTTGATGAAAATCATGGCGGGAAAAACGGCAATTGTCACCTGGCCATAGGCGCAGCTTACCCAGACACTTATGACGGAGATTCTTCCAGGCTGGATAAAAAAGCCATGGAAAAACTTGGTTTTAATGATTCAGCTATTCATTGGGATTTGATAAACACAGAAGATAAGGTCATAAAAGCCCAACTCAAAAATGGCAAAGAAATAACTGTTTACGAAAAAGGACAGTTCAAGTATTGAAATATCCGGGGCGGCATAGCCGCCCCTTAATAAACTATTCATGAAAGCGCTTTGGGAAGAACTTAAAACTGATAGAGGTAAGAAGGTCGGTTTGGGAGTTATATTCGCTGGATTGTCTGCGATGTTTACTTTTGCCGGGTATGAAATGATACGTTCACCCGCGGAATCAATCTTTCTTTCTCACTTTTCAGCCTCTCATAAGCCCTATGCTCTCGCTTCAGTCCCGGTTGTCATTGCCATGTTTATTTATGGATATGGAGTTTTGCTTTCTTTTTTCGGTCCATTGAAAGCTATGTCTTTTTCAATGATGTTCACATTTTTTTCATTTTTTTCTTTTTATTTTTTGCTAAAGCATTTCCAGTCTTCAGCTCTAGCCTTTGCAATTTTTGTTTTTAAAGAATCATATGTGGTAATAATATCCGAGCAATATTGGTCTTATATAAACAGTGTGCTAAATGAAAATGAAGGTCGCATATATAATGGCCCAGTGGCGGGACTTGGCGCTCTTGGCTCTCTTATAGGTGGGTGGTTTGTCAGCAGATATGTCAGTCAGTTTAAAACGGATATTTACATTGTCTTTTCTGGTCTTTGTCTTTTGCCAGCCTTGTTCTTTTTTTACAAGGCTTACAAGAAAACAGGGGAACCTTCCCCTTCCAGAGATGAGGAAGGAGGGAAAAAAGGGCATGTGCATATTTCTCTTCTTTGGGAAAATAAAACGGTCTTACTTATAGCTCTTATGATATTTTCTACTCAGGTTGTGGCTACTCTTTTTGACATAAATTTCACCAGATTTGTAAAAGAGGCTTTTTCAAACAAGGATTTGAGAACTGCTTTTTTAGGTGACTTTTGGATGAAAGTCAATATAGCTTCTTTCTCCATGCAATTTATTCTTGCTCCTTTGATTTTAAGGCGTGCTAGAATAAAACTGGTTTTGGTGGCTGTTCCTGTTATTCATATGGCGACTTCTCTATTTGTAGTATTAAGTCCAGGTCTTTTCAGCGCTGGATTGGCTTTTCTTCTTTTCAAATCTATGGACTATTCAATTTTTCGCGCTGCCAAAGAGACCCTATACATACCTTTTTCCTATGATGCCAGATACAGGGTAAAACAGGTTTCTGATGCCTTTACATATAGATTTTCAAAAGGATTCACTTCCATAACTCTATCTATTACGGATATGGTCGGACGATTGGCATATTCCATTTTCCCATGGTTTTCTTTTCTTTTTTCGGGAGTATGGATACTTGTGGCTTCCTTTATAAAAGATGGGAAAAAATCATCTGTAGAAAATATTCAATAATTCATGCCAAAGGCTATTCTATGTATATTGCCAAGTTCCCCATAGGGTGAGAAGGAGTAGTCAAAGCTATATTCGTAATATCGAAACCCAAGTCCGCAAGTGATATTTTTTGTTCCCGATATGTCGAAAATATTTTTGCTGTTTGCGCCAGCTCTTATAAATAGCTCCGTCTTTTTGGCCATTTTTATTTTGGCCTCCGCGCCTATGGCAAGGTATAAAAATGAATCGTTTGGCGCTATGATATCAGAAGTCATCTTAAAATCATCGCTTATGAAAGCCGCAGCTCCCAGTCGTATTGTAAGAGGTAGAGAAAAAGATTCCTTATCAATTTTTATTCTACCCATTATATTGGAAGCTGATAAGGATATTCTCAATTTTCTGTCAAGCATATAGGGAGTCAAAAATCCCAAATCAGCAGATATTGCGCTGGCAGAATTTTCTATTTGTGTTCTGACTAATTTGCCAGTGCCGCCAAAAACAAATCTGTCTTCTTCATCTGAATACATTCCGCTTATATATGTGGCAAATGTGAAGCCTATTGAAAGGTCATAGGGAGAAATAGTTTTTATCTTGCCTCCACTTTCATCGGTATTGTCCATAGATCCCCAGTTGAAGTATTTAAAAGACATTCCCCAGTATCCTGTCTCTTCTCCCATGCTTTGAGCATAGGCTAAGTAATTTAATGATGTCTCGGCTATGTATGCGCTGTGTGAAAAATATAGTGAATTTTTTTTAAGATTTACAAGACAGGCTGGATTTATATCCATTGCGGATGCATCTCCCATATCGGCTGCACTGGCTTCCCCCATGGCGGAGGTTCTTGGGGAAACAGGTATTTTAAGAAATTGAGCTGCGGCAGTTCCCTTGGAAGCTTTGTCAAAATTTTGTGAAAATGAAATTTGCCAGCTAAACCCAAGGAAAGTGGACAAAAGAAAAATGATGTTTTTTTTGTTCATCATCTTTCCACCGCCATTTTTTTGAATTTTTTCTTGCCATCTGGAGAGGTAAATAGACCTATATAAACTCCAGAAGCAACATTGTTGCCATTTTCATTCTTGCCATCCCACTGCGCCATGCCATCTGCTCCAGCTTTTATTTTTGCTATAAGCTCGCCAGAGACAGTAAATATTTTTATTTTGGTGTTTGGAGGTAAATTAGTAAAATGCATCACGCCGCCAGTTGAATTTGGTTTGAATGGATTTGGATATATCTTTATCTGTGAAAGGTCTGATCCGGGAGTCAATTCCATTATCTGGAAAATAGAAAAATGGAAAGTTTCCCCAGACACTTTCCTATTGACTGTGTCTGAGATGGAATTGAGAGGCACCCATAGGCCTGAATTCTCACCATATGTGGCTACAACTAGCCTGTTTTTGTCTATATCAAAAGGCATATCAGAATTTCTATATGGTATGGTGATGGTTACTGGTTTATCAAATATCGTTGGCGGATATGCCCTAAGTTTAATTCCCAACCCAGTGGCTTTAAGTTTGCCGGCATTAGACAGAGCTTGGGGAAAAGATATCTCTGGTTCTAAAATTATTTTTGTGGCGCCTCCTATAGAATTGGGAGGGATCCTTACTTCTATATTGCCATAAGAATATGGTAGAGAGAGAATAGTGTCATTCTCAGGATATACCTTGGACTGAACATTGCTTAAGGTAAAAGTAGATCCGCTATTGGCCCATGAGCTTAGCTCTCCTCTAGCGCCTATGGCTCTAATCCTTGTATAGTATTGTGTATTGAAATTAAGGCGCGAAAAAGTGTATTCAAGCTGAGTAGTGCTTGCAGATGACGCAGTAAAAGAAAAATCTGATATTGTTGAGGCTTCCACTATGTATAAAGAGCCTTGTGAATTGCCATTGTCATACCAAGATAGAGTGAAGCCATCAAGAGTTGGATTTGAAAAAGCTATATCGGCAGTTTTTGCGGCTGGAGTCTGTATATATGTCAAAGTTGATCCTACAATTAGGTAATTTGATGGTATATCGCTTTGATTTAAAGCTGAAACACGGAGATAATAAGTGGCATTTGAGACAAGACCAGAGAAAGAAGCTGAGAGATTCAAAGTTCTTGAAGATATTATGGAATCTAAAAAATTTGAAGAAGAAATTTCAGCCAAATAGAGTGTATTTGGCGGAGGAGGATTTAGTCCATAAGCCCATGAGAAATTTAAGGAAGATATGTAAACTTGTGGCTCTGAAGCGGGCATGGGGTCATACGCCAGTGTGGCCACAGAAGAGAATTCTATCGGTCCAGTCAATCTTCCTCTTCTATTAAATGCCGTTATTTCCTGAAAAAAAGTTGTGTTTGGCTGAAGATTGTCAAATATGGCGAAAGTGCTTAATGTGTCTGAAGAAAAGACAGTATTTGTGAAATTTGAATAGGATGAAATTCTCACTCTGTAAAGGGTGTCAGGGGGATTTGAATTTGCCGACCAGTTTATCTTTATACTTTCAGTGGAAAGATCAGAAGTTTCAAATGGGAGAACTTGAATAGGGAAATTTGCCAAAGTCACTGTGGATGGGGCAGAGTTGAAATTTCTTTCTCCGATCTTATTCAGGCTGCCAACTCTCAAGTAATATGTGGTATTTGGCACAAGTCCTGAAACTGTAAGAGATCCTAGGGATGAGTTGTATGTTGAGGAAGAATTGACTATTCCGCTAAAGTCTGGGCTTGTGGATGCCTCAAGGGTGTAGCCCGATGAAGATATAGTGCCCCACGATATATTTATGCTTGAAATGAATACCTGTGATATTGAGGGCGATATAGGGATAGGAGCTAATGTGTATGCAGATCCCGGTTCGTAATTATATACTGTAGCTCCTTGAAAAAGAGCGCCCAGACGGAAGTAATAAGATGTATTTGAACTTAAAACAGAAACAGTAAGTGTGCTTAGAGAAGAGGATGTTGTACTTGAACTTTTGTATATTGAAGTAAAAAACTCGTCAAGAGCCGCTTCCAGAATATATCCATCTGTATCCCCGGGTAAATAATTGACTGTAACTGAATCAAATGTTTTTGTGGATATATACGCATAAGACACTGCGGGAGGGATAAGTGTTGTGGTTTTTAATATTGGGGAATAGTTTATCGTCATGCTTCTGTTAAAAGTTCCAAGTCTTAGATAGTAGGTGGTATTGCCTTTTAGATTGTCGACAGTAAGCAGGCTTGTCTCAATAGCTAGACTTGTAGAAGACAATATTACACCCGTGGTAAAAGGCATTGTTGAGACTTCCAATCTGTATCCTTTGCCGCTTAGGGCTTCAGGATAGGATGGCAATGAAGTAAAATAGGCGCTGACTGATTTTGTCGTTGATATCACCCCTATATCACTTGATTGGTATGTCATAGACAAAGTTACTGTCTCTATGTAATTTGTATAATTAGGATTTCCTGCCTGATTAATGGAAGCTGCGTGGAAATAATAGGTAGTATTTGGATCTAAATTGGAGAAAGCCAGAGAATTCTCTGAAATAGAATAAGATTTAGTTGAAATTTTGGGGTAAAAATCAGATGAAGTAGAAGCCTCAAGCAGGTATCCGTCAGCTGACTTTTCAGGAGGCGAAGCTGGCAATGGAGTCCATGAAAGTCTTGATGCTGAGCTTGAAAGATAAATAAGAGAAAACGAAGACAATTTTGAAGTCAGTGTAGTAAATTGTTGAGGAAAAAAATTTTTTTCTTGATTCCAGTTTAGACTGCCAAATCTCATATAATAAGTCGTATTTCTAGAAAGCCCAAAGATATCGTTTGAGCTTGTGTTTTTATCTATTGTATTCCATTCATATACGCTGTCTCTAAAATCGGCATTTGTGGAGACTATTATTGCATATCCTTCGCAAGATGTTTCATTTATGGATGAGTTCAATGCTGTCCAATTTAAGGTCGAGCTTGTCTCAAAAATAGAATTGTCTAGATCATTTGGCATAATTGCAAGGGTTGATGTCGTTATCTCAGTTGAGTAGCCTAGACTTCTCCCAAGTATGTCTATTGCCTTTATTTTTACTGTATAGGTTGTGTTTGCTAAAAGATCTGGTATAGTTAAAGGTGGAATTCCATTTATAGTGATGGTATTTATAGGGGGGGCTGACGAGTACTCAATTTGATAGATAGTGTAAGGGGGATTTTGAGTGTCAAAAGCTACTCTTATTTCTGCGCTGTTGGATGATAAGGCGCTTTTATAGCTTATCGATAAGTTCTCTGGGATAGACGCATAAGTTATTGATGAAATTGTGTTTACGGGATAAGAGGCGTCTGATTCTGTGTTTGCTTTTGCCCTAAACCAGTAAGTTGTATTGGGAATAAGGGATGTGTATGAAGTGGAATTTGAAGATAAAGTTCCACTTGCTATTTGTGAAGTAAAGTTGTCAGATGAAAATGCAACTACCCATGGAGAAGAAACATTGTCCCATGAGAAAGAAAAGGATGTGGACGACCCATGTATTGCCACCACGTTTAGATTAGTTTGCGCTGCCACTGGAAAAACAGTGGCTAAAAGAATAATCGCAATGAGAAATCGTCTCATATCCATAATTATAATATATATATCCTACCAGATGAATATTAAAAATCAATTAAAAAGATGTTACATTCCCAGATATAGGCTATTGCATTTTGAGAAAATCAGATAGAAAGTCTTCTATTGAGTGGTATCGGTCATTGGGATCTGGCGCAAGCAATTTATCCATTAGAATGTCAAAATTTTTATCAAGACCTGGGACAGAAGCGCTTATTGGAGAATATGCCCTATTTTCTTTTTGATAGTGATAATCCGGGCCATTAAATGGCAAATCGCCCGTTAGCATTTCATATATGCATATGCCGAGAGAATAAATGTCTGACTCCTTGAGAAAAACACCTCTGTCCTGCTCTGGAGCCATGTATGCGGGGCTGCCAACTATTTCAGTCGTGGATATCCTGGATAGAGCTTCCCTGGCTATTCTCGCAAGCCCAAAATCCATCACTTTAATAAAACCTTCCCTTGAAATCATCACATTTGAAAGTTTCATATCCCTGTGTATGATATTCTTTTTATGGGCATAAGAAAGAGCTTTGGATATATCTTGAACAATTTCCTTTACTTCATAAAAAGGCATTCTAATCTCTCTGGCAAGTTTTTTGTCAAGAGTTTCTCCGTCTATATATTCAAAGACCAAGTATATGTCTTCTCCTTCCTCAAATATCGTGTAAATCTCTATTATGTTTGGATGATGAAGCATGGCAACAAGTCTGGCTTCTTCTATAAACCTTTGTTTTTCCCTGTCATTTACCTTTATTTCTTCATTCATTTTTTTGATTGCAACTTCTCTGTTTAGAGTTTGGTCTATGGCTTTGTATACAATACCCATACCTCCTTGTCCTATTTTTGAAATAATTTTGTACTTCCCTGTTGCCACGCCTTCATAAAAAATTGATGGGGAAAGTATGTCTGGATGTGTTATTTTTGATTGGGTTTCTTTGGTTTGACCAGAGAATATGTGCAATAAACCAAGAGCTATCAGCAATCCTCCAGTTACAGTGAAAATAAGTATGGTGAGGAATCTTCCCAAATTATTTGGCTTTTTCTCATTTTTTTCAAGTTCATTATTTTTCTGTAGTATTTTTATGCCCTGACTTTTATAATTGGCGGCAAAGTTAGGAGCTTTCATTACATATTGGGCCACTGCGTCCTGAAATCGGCTTTTATATGCTGGATTTATGAGAGAAGCTCTTTGCAAGTCAGCCAACATTTCATCGTATTTGCCCTGTTTCTCATAAGCCAGAGATCGGCTGAACATGGCGTCTGCATAGTCCGGTTTGAGTTTAAGAGCGCTTGTGGCGTCGGAACTCGCCTCTTGGACAGCTCCTTTTTTGTATAGTGCCCATGCTCGCATATTTAGCGCAATGGCATTATTTGGCTGAATTTGTATTACCCTGGAAAGATCTTTTATAGCTTCGTCGTAATTGCCTAAGAAATTGTTGGAATTTGCCCTCTCTATATAAGCTTCAATATTATCTGGATTTTTTTCTATCGCCAAGTTCGAATACTTAAGAGCTCCCTCATAATCTTGCATCTGATTTTTGGCAGCGGCCATTTTCAAATATAGTTTGGACCTGGAAAAGTCTGAGCCTTGAATATTACCTGGCAAAAATCCTTGTTCCTTCGCGCTTGTATTGTTTGAGAGATAGACATTTTTTTCATCTTTAATCTCGGCCATGGCATCCTTTAATGCTTTCAAAGAGTTCAGAGACTTAACTGAGATGTTTTTTTTACTTTCTATAAGCGCTGTGAGCAAGCGATTCGTCTCATCTTGAGGCTCTATTTCAGTGGCCTTTTTTATATCTTCAATAGCTCCCTTTACATCGTTCATTGAATATCTTGAAACCGCTCTTATCTTGTAAGCATCAGGGTTTTCTGAGTCAATATTTAGGGCCTTGGAGGAATAATCCTCCGCCTTCTGGAAATTTTTTACTTCACTGAAAAACTCAGCCACAGCTGTCTGAACTGGGGCAGAATTTGAATGCTCAGAGGAAAGTATTTCCATCTTTTTTTCGGCTTCATTTACATTCCCTCTTGCAGATTCCGTCTTTATCTCAACTATTTTGTTTATTGGATTATTTTCTATTGGTTTGGGAGGCATTCTGCTTTGGTTTTGATTTACAGGCATTTCTCTTGTTATCCCTATGCCATTATTTTCGAGTGCGGCGACCATTTGCGCATAAGACTCGGAGTTTTTTTCTTTTAATTTGATGAGAATATCAGCTATTCTAAAGTAATTTCTCTCAATAAATTTTCGGCGAACATTCTCTGACTCATTTGTTACTATGTCTATGAATATTTTGCTTGCCTCAATAGGATCTTCTGTATTGCGGAAAAGCCTAAATTTTTCCCAAAAGGTCTTTTTGCTTTCACTTGAAGAATTTGAGCTTTCTTGTTCATTTTGTGTGTTATTTTCCATTGCGGGGTCTGAGGTCGCAATAGATAAATTGGTTTGGGGAACTGTATTTTCCTCGCTGTGAACTGTATAAAGCGGGAATAAAAAAAGAAAAATGGTAATATTAATGAGTCTCATAATATACACCGCAATTATATGTTATTATTGGACAGCCCTTATGTCAAGGACCTAATGGCCTATATGCCATAGGACTTTGAATCCATGAAGGAAACTGTTAATCGTAAGGAATGAATGCGAAAGTGACTGCCAAAATGTTCCTAAAGTATAAAAAAGTTAGAAGCTTCAAAAAGAATCATGAAGCAGAAAAGAGCAAAAAAACTTAAAGTGTTTTCCAGCTTATATGATTTAAAGCTTAAGCGCTTTCTCACTTGTCACTATTTAGCTATCGGCTGAGACCACACCGCATATCTTTCTCCGCTTGTCTCAAGAGTCCAGCCTTGTCCGGGATCCCATCCCCAATTGCGGCCAAGCTTAAGTATCAAGTATTTATTGTCGCCGGCTATCAAAGCTGCGTAAAGACCATTTTGAGCTGAAAGAATTTTGATCTGGCTCATTGAATTTATCCCAGCCTCTTTTCTGATCTTGATGAGTTTTGTTATGGCGCTTTGGTAGTCCTTTCCCCAATTAAAGAAATGCGGCCAGAAAACGCAAGGCACTCCCGGATGAGTCAGTATATATGCATACCCCATCATCCTCTGTATCTTGTATTCCTGAGAAGCATTGCTTATGAAATTTGGATCTCTGGGGGAAGTGTCATGGTTTTCAACAAAGGTTACAGATTTTGCCGGCCACCAGCCGATAAGTCCAGAGGGATTGCCATTGTCATTGAGCATTTCATATCTTTCGGTTTCTATAGCTGAGATAAGGTTGAATTTAGTAGGGAAATCAAAGGCGCTGGACGCATTTTTTTTGCCCGGAGAATCGTCGGTGCCATCTATCCAGTCTGTTACTATTTGCCTATTCCCATCATATACTTCTCCGACAGTGAAAATGGGTGAAGAGGCATAATTGTAATCCTTAACATAGCGCGCGGGATATCCCTTAACCATATCATATCGCCAGCCGTCAAATCCTATATCGTTCTTAAGCCATCTCATAAATATTTTTACGTCTTGTTGAACAAGAGGATTTGTATGGTCTAAGTCTCTGCATCCCCAGTCTCCCTGTCCCTGATCATAGTTAGGACTTTTGCCATAATTGGGTTGTGAAGGTATACCCGCCCATTCATCGTCCTGGACAATGGTAGTTGTAGGCCAATCGGGATTTTTGAAATCTGCCCAGTCATTTGTGCCATTTCTGTGATTGAGGACCACATCTGCTAGAACTATTATTCCACTATCTTTCATCGCTTTTACAGCCTTGCGCAGATAGGTCTCGTTTCCCCACTGGGATTTGAGATTATACCATTCCTTTGGATAATAGCTGCCAACCGATACCGGGGGAAACCATATTATTCCAAAACCTGCTGATTTTATTTCTTGAACTTTCTCTGCCAATACGCCCCACCATCCATTTGGGGGGTGATACCAATAATCGTCCGCGTACCAGTGAAATCCCTGAAGCATTACAGAATAATTTGGCCCAGAATCAATTCTTTGAGGAGCTTTTGGGGCGAAGCTTTTGTCAGAATATTTAGCAACAGCATCTATCCACGCCTGTCTGGCTCTAGTTTCTTTTAGCGGAGATGGATCCGGGAGTTTCACTGAGTCAAGTTCTGGGAGTGAGAACAAATCTTGGTTTAGTAAAGAATTGCTATTTGCGAGTACAGCAATTGGAAAAGTAAAGCAAAATAAAAAAGACAATTTTATCTTCATTTTTTCCTCACACTAGGTTTTGTTTGCCTCGCAAAAATTATACAAAATTTTATTGATTTGTCATGGGTAAAAAGTCCTATTTACGCTTTCCTAAAAAAGTCTAATGGATAAGTTAGAGAATAGAAAACAGAGATTTTAAGTTGGAAGTTTCGAACTTGCGCGCCAATGTCGCTGTGAATATTCTCTCTATTTGTGCTAAAATTAATTAAAAAACGTATAGCTTTGTCCTTGGAATAAAATTTAAGAGAAGGAATTAATGAAAGAGATAAAACTTGCGCATCCGCCTGCCGGTCCCAATGTTTTTAGGCGTATGCTTGATGAGATCCCGAAAGGATATCCTGGGGAAATTTTTAAAGTTATAGACAAGAGGGGCGCTTTTTTTGGTTATGCTTTTTTTAATCCTAACAGTTCTATAGTTTTCAGGATATTTTCAAGGGAGACAGAAGCAAACTTTGAAATAAAGTCTTTTTTGAAAGAAAAAATAAAAGCGGCTGTCGATTTGAGAAAAAATCTTTCATTGCCTTCATCGGATACCAATGTTTACAGGCTCATCCATGATTATGGAGATGGCTTGCCCGGACTTACTGTAGATGTATATGGGGAGAATATTGTGGCGGAATTTTATTCCATAGGTTTTTACGCCCTCAGGGAAGAATTGAAAAGCGTTCTAAATGAAATTTTTGGCCAGTCCAATATCATATTCAGAGCTAGCGATTATACAATGAAGATGGAAGGATTTGAATTGTCTCCACCTAAAGGTAGAAAAGTAAAAGTGAGAGAAAATGGAACGATTTTTGAAGTTGATTTATCTGGCGGATACAAAACTGGTTTCTTTTGCGACCAGAGGGAAAATAGGGCATATTTATCCTCATTATGCAAGGGAAAAAATGTCATTGATATATGCTGCTACACTGGAGGTTTTTCCATTTATGCGATGAAAGGAGGAGCATTAAGTGTTACAGCTGTTGATTTGGACCCGGAAGCTGTGGAAGGATTGAAAAGAAATGCAAATCTTAATTCAGTAAAAATAAATTCTGTTTTAAGCGACGCTTTCATATATATGCGCCAGATGATAGATCTCAAAAGGCAATACGATATTGTAATCCTGGACCCGAGTAAAGTTATAACATCTAGAGATAATTTTGAAGAGGGAATAATAAGGTACAAGGATATGAACAAGCTTGCTCTACATATGGTAAAACCTGGGGGGATATTGCTTACATGTTCATGTAGCGGACTTTTGGGTTGGGATGACTTTCTTGAAATATTGAGATATTCTTCATCTGTGTCGAGGAGAAGAACTCAAATATTCAAAAAGAGTGGAGCTGGAGGGGATCATCCATTTATGGTAAATTACAGGGAGGGAGAGTATCTCAAAGCTATATGGGCAAGAGTGTTTTAATTTCTCTTTTCGTATTGATTCATTCGCTTTCATTTGCTTACGAGATTGAAGATTATTTTGGTGTATGGAAAGGAGAAGTTGTTTGCAAGGAAATCAAATATGAAGTTTATGTCAATTTCCCAGGACTTGGTTTCAATAAAAACGGATATTACAAAGCTAGCGATAAAAAAAGACCGTCAGGTGGTTACAATGGAAGTTTTATTTTAGTTGAGAAGAAAGACGGGAATTTCAAAGCTAGGATAAGAACATCTAAAAGATCTTTAAGTGTGATGGAGTTTACTGCTCAAATTGAATTACAATATGGGAGGATGATTTTGGACTCTTTCATGGCATCTGGACAAATATATCTGGCCGATGAAAATACTATTATAGTGGATCTTTCAAACGATTTTGCCAATATAAAGGGGAAACTTCTAAGAATAACTTCTAAAATAAAATCTAAAAATGGTTCAAAAAAAAGCTACAAACCTAACCCTCAAGATCTAGAAAAATTAAAGCCTATTGTGATTGAGAAAAAATGATTTTATTGACAAACACTTTTGTAAATGTAAGAATATAGTTGGCCTTTACTGAGATTCGCTTGTCTAAGTCGGCGTTTTAACGGTGGGGTTTAAAAAGAGCAAAAACTCTTTTAAGAAATCCTCTCAATGGAGAGGGTCAGACTAAAGTCTGGAAAGTAAGGAGAAAATAGATGAAAAAGTTATATGTGGGCGGACTGCCCTTCGCTACCGGTGATCAGGAACTTAATGACCTTTTTGCCGCGCATGGTAAAGTAAACAGCGCTAAAATAATTACTGATAAGTTCTCGGGCAGATCCAGAGGTTTCGGTTTTGTGGAAATGGAAAACGACAACGAAGCTCAGGTTGCTATAGAGAAAATGAATAACAGTGAATATTCTGGCAGAAGACTTACAGTCAATGAAGCTAAGCCTATGACAGACAGGCCAAGAAGTGGTTTTGGCGGTGGCAGAAGAGAAGGTGGCTTCAAGAAAAACTTCAATAGATGGTAAGGAGTTATAGTCTTTTAAAAAAGACCCCGGCTGAAAAGCCGGGGTTTTTTATTTTGGTGGTCAATGAGGGAATAAATTTACTTTTTTACATTCATACAAAAGCCCAGTTGGCTTTCTCACCTTGAAGTAATTTAGGATTAAATGCGCGGTGCAGGGTTC
>DYLH01000022.1:0-12347 GCA_020722185.1 Candidatus Avelusimicrobium gallicola
TAAGAGTGAAAGCTTTCCTCATCTGCTAACCCCCCCCATTTTGCGCCCGGCGCGATTCGAACGCGCGGCCACCCGCTTAAAAGGCGGATGCTCTACCCCTGAGCTACGGGCGCACATAATCCTCTTTCAAGGA
The DNA here is from genome assembly GCA_020722185.1 of Candidatus Avelusimicrobium gallicola. Lineage (GTDB taxonomy): Bacteria > Elusimicrobiota > Elusimicrobia > Elusimicrobiales > UBA9959 > JAAYVI01. Next base: position 134 of record DYLH01000022.1, read on the forward strand.
CAGTTTAATTATATACAATTTGAAGTTTGATGTCAAAAAAAATATAATAAATCCCATATAAAATACTCAATACATCGCCATGAGAAGAAGATATAAAACAAAACTTAGATTCAAGCAAAAGAAACAGATAGCTATAAGATTTCTGATTGCTGTCATTTGCGGTATAACCATTCTTTTTCTCCCGCAGTTATGGAAAAAAGCCTCGCATTTTGCAAAGAATAAGCTGGAATTTTCGAAAAACATAAGCTCAATTAGTGCCGATTTCAATCAGCCTGATATGGACAGAGAAATTGAAAGAGAATTTTCTTATCTTGTTGGAAAAGCTTTTAATGATGAGTCATCTGCTAAAATCAAAACTTATTTTGCGCAAGATAAGCCTTTCATATCAGATCTATCTGTGAAATATAATCGTTTTATTGGGACTCTGTCAATTTCAGGTAAACTTGAAAAGCCGTGCGCGATTCTTGAGGGAGAAGAAAAATCTTATATACTTTCTTCTGGCAAAATTGTTAGAAACAGTGACTTTGGAGATGACTTTATACTGGTATCATGCAAAGATTCATGTTCATTTAATTCATCTTTTGCTTCTTTTTCGAAAGATTTGTATTCTCTTTCACATAAAATGGGCATTGAAATAGATAGGATTCTATATGATGGAAAGATGAAACCCCTAAGGATTATGCTTAAAGATGGCAGCGAAATTTTGTGGGGAAATTACATGTTTACAAGAGAAAAAATTGAAAAACTGATAAAAGTTTTAAAAGATTCGTCAAGCAAGATAGAAGGCCCTGTAAAGGCTGATTTGCGTTTTTTTGAAAGTGGAAAAATCATAGTTTCAAAGGTTAAGTAAAATATTTGTTATTTTTTCCTTTTTAATATAGAATATTAAAATCAGATTTGTAGATAAAACTGCTGACCTTTATTACGGAGATTTTATGGCTAAGGAAAATTATTTCGCTGGTTTGGATATAGGCAGTAAGAGTGTAAGCGCTGCCGCAGTTTGCGAAGATCCTTCCGGCAAGATAAGGATAAAAGCTGCTGTTTCTCTTGAACTAGCTAAAGGACTTGAAAGAGGGATAGTGATGGATATAGGAAAAGTGTCAGATGCTATCTCTTCTGTTCTGGAGGAATTGGAGGAAAAGGTTTCGCCTGGGTATATAGTAGAGACAAATGTAGGAATAAGGGGAGAATCTATTCAATCTGTAAACAATGAAGCCATTTCCAATGTAACAAGGACGGATAAAGAAATAAACCTAGAAGATGTCAGAAGTGTCATAGAAAATGCTAAAGCTTTTAATATAAAGGAAGATAGGGAAATAATACATGTCATACCCCAGGAGTTTTCCATAAACAAGAAAACTGGTTATGAAAATCCCATAGGACATGAGGGCAGTCCGCTTGGAGTAAAGTCCCATATCATTCATACTTCCGTATGCGATATAAACAATATAGCGCGAGCGATAGCAGGTTCTGGATTTGTTCATAATGAGATAATTTACCATGTATATCCACTTTGCGAAATGCTTCTAAGCGAGCAGGAAAAAAAAGTTGGTACACTCTTTATAGATTTTGGCGCCGAGACTATTTCTTTAGCGGCTTATAGAAAAGGGAAAATTTTCCTCTCTAAAGAATTGCCCATAGGGATGGATTCCATAACTTTTGATATTTCGAAAAATTTTACCCTTTCTCTAAATTCTGCCAAAATGCTCAAGGAGGAGTATGGCTTTGCTCTTTCTTCTGCGGTGAAAGATCTGCAATTTCCAGAGCAAGTGGAAGTAATAGCTATGGATAATATAAGAAAGAAAAAGGTCAAAGTAGCTGAGCTCAAGGACACAGTTCAAATGAGACTTGAGGATATACTTCTCTCCATAAGAGATGAATTCTCAAAACAAATATCTCCAACAGAAGAGCCGCCTCTCTCATACATACACAATGCCGTGATCACCGGAGGCGGAGCCTTGTTAAGAGGTATGCCAGAAGCTGTCACTAAAGTGCTTGGGATAAATGAGACAAGACTGGCCACGCTTAATCCAGATACTTTTGTCTTTGAGGATGAATCTGTTGGAGAACAGAAATACTTTTCGTCCATAGCTGTGGCCGCCTATCCATATCTTGTAAGAAATAACAATGAATTTGAGCCAGAAAAGAGGAAATATATTTTTTTGAAAAAATGGGTGTCCATATTTAAAGAATTGTTTAGGTGAGAATATGATAGACAATGAAGCGAGAATAAAGGTTGTAGGAGTGGGCGGTGGCGGAGGAAATGCCGTAAGCTATATGGCAAGCGAGAGGATAAAAAATATAGATTTCATATCCGTGAATACTGATGCTCAGGCGCTTATCAAAAATAAGTCCCCGATAAAGTTTACCATAGGTGAAAAATTGACCAAAGGTCTTGGCGTAGGCGGTGATCCTGAAAAAGGGAGAGCGGCAGCTCAGGAATCAGCAGAATACATAGCTCAACACCTATCAGACGCCGATATGATTTTCATAACTGCTGGAATGGGAGGAGGTACAGGCACTGGAGCTGCGCCAGAGATTGCCAGAATAGCCAGAGAAAAAAACAAGGATGTTCTTATAGTTGGAGTGGTGACAAAACCTTTTACATATGAAGGCGAGGCTAAGTCTAGAATAGCTGAAATCGGGATAGAGGAAATGAAAAAATACACGGATTCTATGATAGTTATCCCAAATTCTAAAATTTTGGAATGTTTCCTCCCCGAGTCAAGACTTTCTGATGCCTTTGCTGGACCAAATGATGTGCTTAAGCGTGCCATAAGAGGAATAACAGACATAATAAATACTCCTGGAGATATGAATGTGGATTTTCAGGATATAAAGTCAATAATGAAAAATTCTCAAAATGCCTTAATAGGTATAGGCAAAAGCTCCGACGAACAGCGCCACATGAAGGCGATTCAGGAAGCTCTGAGATCTCCTCTTCTTGAAAATTCAAATATTGAAGATGCCACTGGCCTTATAGTTCACATAAGCGCAGGAAGGGAAAATTTCAAACTTTTTGAATTTGATGAAATTGCCGATTATGTGAAAAAAGCTGTCAGTAATGATGATGTAAAAATAAAGTTTGGAAAGGTCTACATGGAAGAAAATGATGCTGACAAAGGAGTACTCTCTGTTACAGTGATAGCGACAGGTTTCTCTTCTTTACCTTTTCCAGCAAATTTGTATAGGCCGCTCAGACGAGATCTTGAACCTGATTTAAATCCTTTAAGGAATGAAAATTTTATGAAGCCTCCAGTAAACAGACTAAGAGGTAGGCAAAGGTTGCTTGATTGATGAATATAACTCTTGATTTACTATTGAAACTAATGGTGAAAAACAGTGCCAGCGACCTCCATGTCAGAGGAGATGGCCCGGTTTATTTGAGAATAGATGGAGAATTGACAGCCATAAATTCCTCAAATATGACTTCAGATGAAGTACATGCCCTTGCCCTGCCACTTATGAATGAAAGGCATAGAGCCATTTTTGAGCAAAATAAAGAAGTTGACTTTTCTTATGAGATTAAGGACATAGGTAGATTTAGGCTCAATTATTTCATGCACAAAGGAAAGCCAGCCATGGCTGTCAGGCATATACCCTTTAAAATCCCCACATTAACGGATTTAAAACTTCCAGCTGAATCTATAAAGAAACTGCTACTCAATGAAAGGGGACTTATACTTGTGACAGGCATAACTGGCTCTGGAAAATCATCCACTTTAGCTTCTATGATAGAGCATCTCAATCAAAGTTGGAAAGCCCACATAATAACAATTGAAGATCCTATTGAATACACTTTTGAAGATAAAAAAAGCATAATAAGTCAGAGAGAAATAGGATTTGACACAAATAGTTTTGTGGATGCCCTGCGCGCGGCTATGAGACAGGATCCAGATGTCATAATGGTGGGCGAAATGAGAGATCTAGAAACAACAAAGGCGGCTATAACTGCGGCTGAGACAGGACATCTTGTTTTTGCCACAATGCACACTCTCAATGCTGTTCAGACAATTTCTAGAATAATAGATCTTTATCCTCCTCATCAGCAAACGCAGGTAAGGATGCAGCTTAGCGAGACTCTTCGAGGAATAATCTCTCAGCGTCTTTTGCTTTCATCAAAGGGCGGACGTCTTCCGGCGGTGGAAATAATGATAAATACAGCTCACATAAAAAAGCAGATAGCTGATAATAATATGGATGCTGTATCTCAGGCCATAGCCAAGGGAGCGTATTATGGAATGCAGACTTTCAATCAGTCCCTTGTCAATATTTATAGGCAGGGCTTTGCCAAATTGGAAGATGTGGTAAGCGCAGCTAGCAATCCAGATGATGTCTTGCTTGCCATAAAGGGAGTAGAGCAAGAAATAGATCCAAAGAAGTAGCGAGGAGCGAGCATACGCTAGTCTGTAAGCGACGAGCAACGAGGTCGCAGACCAAAGGCGGCAATTTGAATGTGAAAGGAAAGTTATAAAAATTTTTTCTGTTTTATTTTTACATAGATGGAATGACTTTCCGCTAGACTTTTTTAGGGAACCTGAGGTAGATTTTATACAGTTTTTATAAAATGAACTCTTATTGGGTCAAAAGGCCCTTTTTAATTTGTTTAAAATTTGTTTCAATTTACTATACCTTTGATTTTTGAAAAAATCTTGAAATGTTTTTTGTTTGATTTAAATTTTTTTTCTATGGAGGAAAAATGTTCGCCGAAGGTTATATAGGCATAGCTGGAATAATAGGAGTGGGAAAATCAACTCTGACAATGGAGCTTGCAAAGGCTCTCAATTTTGAGCCAGTTCTAGAAGAAGTGGGAGGAAATCCATATTTAGCAAAGTTTTACGGCGATATGAAGAAATATGGGACAATAATGCAGGTCTGGCTTTTGAATCACCGTTTTCGCCAGCATAGAGAATTTGTGGCCAGAATAAGTCTTGGAAAGATAAGAGGAGTTGTTCAAGATAGAACTATTTGGGAAGACACAATTTTTGCCCGTATGCTAAATCAACATCCAGACAAATTGATAAGCGATCTTGACTACAATACTTACCTAGATCTTTTCGACAATATGGTTTTAAGAGAGTTGGTGTTCCCGCAGCTTATGATTTTCCTTGATTGCAGTGTGGATACGGCTATCAATAGGATAAAAGCTAGAGGGAGGGATATGGAGAGGAATATTTCCGCTGATTATCTCAAAAGCCTTCAAGAGAACTATTATAAGTTTATAGAGGAGATGGAAGATGCTGGAGTGAGAGTCCTTCGCCTTAATTGGGAGACATATAAGCCGGTTTCTGAAGTCGTTAGATTGGTTAATGAATATTCTTTGAGACCTTCAAATTTCACAAAATGGGTGCGACCTTTAAGAAAGCTGGGTATGGAAAATCCTCAAAATTTGCCGAAAATGATGGCAGGTTTTTCTAAATGACAGACAGAAAAATAGTCATAGCGATAGATGGTCCAGCTGGGGTTGGAAAGTCAAGTGTCGGTAGACAATTTGCCCAGTCAATAGGTTACAAATTTATAAGCAGTGGCAAAATGTATAGAGCTCTGGCTTACATGGCTATAAAAAAAGGAATATCAGTTCAAGACGAAAAAAACCTCCTTTCTCTTGCTAAATCATTGTCATGGGAATTTAAGGAAGTCGATGGTTACGAACCAGTTCTTTATTTGGGAGGACACCCTCTTGAGAGAGAATTATCCAATGAGGAAATAGGAAAAGCCACAAGTTCAGTTGCCAGACTCGCCCTAATAAGGGAATTCCTCGTCAATAAACAAAGAGAAATTGGCTCTAATGGCGGAATAGTTATGGAGGGACGAGACATAGGGACCAATGTCTTTCCAAATGCTGAACTTAAATTTTACCTAGACGCTTCGCCTCAGGCCAGGGCCAAAAGAAGGGTTATTCAGCTGAAAGAGAGCGGGACTGATGCTAATTATGAGGAAATATTGAGAATGATAATACTCAGGGATGAACAGGACTCTTTGAGAAAGCATAATCCTCTCAAAAAAGCCGATGATGCCATTTACATAGATTCTACAGAGATAAGTCGTGATGAGGTTTGTCATATAATGCTTGAAGCTTTTAAGAAGGTGGCACCCATCAAATGAGATTTTTGGTCCTTTTTTTAATAAGGTGTTTTTTTAGGGTTTTTTACAGAATAAAAGTCAGAGGGCTTGAAAATATTCCTCTTTCAGGTTCATTGATAGTTGCAGCAAATCACAATTCAAATGCGGACCCACCGGCGCTCATGTCATTTTTGGCTTTAAAGAGATCTGCCAATATACTTGCCAAGAAAGAACTTTTCTCTCCCTCAATTTTGGGAAAAGCTTTTTCTTATTTTGGCGCAATACCTATTGATAGACAGGCTGTCGGAGGGGACATATCTGCAATGAAAAAAAGCCTTAAAGTTCTAAAATCTGGGGGCTGTCTTGTCATATTTCCCCAAGGAACTAGATCGGTGGGGAAGAATGTAGATCCCAAGCAAGGGGCAGTCTTTTTGGCGGCAAAAACAGGGGCCGCAATATTGCCTGTTAAAATTTTCAATACAGAAAACTTCTCAAAATTAGGTAAAATAATTGTTATGTTCGGTAAACCCATCGTTTATGATTTTTCTGTTGAAGAAAAGGACTATGGCGCCTTAAGCCGAAATCTTATGAAAGAGATATTCGATTTAGACCCTAAAAAATGAATCGCGTTCAAGGAGACGTATTATGAATGAAATGGAAGAAAAAAAATCCTCTCAGGATACAAATGAAGAAGAGCAGGAAATGTCTATGGAAAATCTGCTTGCTCATCAGGGGGAGCTTAGTGACAAGCTGTATTCAAAGGAAATAATTCAGGTCAAAGTAGTCGAGGTTTCAAGTGAGTATGTCTTTGTTGATATAGGAGAGAAAAAAGAGGGGATAATATCATTGGCGGAATTTGATGAGAAAAAGCCCAAGGTTGGTGAAAGCATTGTAGCTATACTTGAAAAAAGAGGGAATGAAAACCACAATACCGTCCTATCTCATAGAAGAGCGAAAGAAAGAATTTCTTGGCAGTGGCTTGAAAAAGCTTTTGCGTCTAAAGAAAGAATAAAAGGAAAAGTAATTCAGCAGGTTAAAGGTGGATATATTGTAGATGTTTCAGGAGTTCGCGGTTTTATGCCATTATCCCTTTCAGAGTTGGGCGGCTCTCCTAAACACTATTTGCCGGTCAATGCCAAAATTAAATTTTATATTACCGATATGGATTCCAAAGCCAGAAAAATAATACTTTCAAGAAGACAGGTCCTTGAGGAAGATGAAAAGATAAGAAGACAGGAGGTTATAGGTCATACCAGGGAAGGTCAGATCACAAGGGTTGTCATATCAAAAGTGATTGACTCAGGGATTTTTGTTCGCTATCAGGGAATGGAAGGATTTGTCAATTTAGATGATGTGGCATGGAAAAATCCTCAGGAAGCTATCAAAACCTATAAGAGAGGACAGAGAATAAAGGTGAAAATACTTAAAGTTGACTCAGAAAATCAGAAGCTGACTTTTGGAATCAGGCAAACTATGCCAAATCCTCTAGATGTGCTTAAGAGGAAATTTCCTTTTAAAACCAGCCTTAGAGTGAAAATAATTGAAGCAGTGGAAGGCGGACTTAAAGCTCACATAGCTCAAGATATTTATGGCTTTATACCGGAGACAGATTATGGCTATGATGGCATTCCTAAAAAAGATGAGGAAGTAAATGCTGTGGTTGTTGGGGTTAATCCTCAGACTTATGAGCTTAAGCTATCTGTAAAAAGGTTCCAAGAGATGGAAGATAGGAAGAGAGTTCAACAGTATCTCAAGGGCGCGCCTAAGCTTACTTTGGGTCAAATTCTAACTGAGTCAGATGAGGATGAAGACGATCAAGGGGAAATTTAATCTCTGAATCTTTATTCTCTGGTATTTTTTTTTGCAATTTAAGAAGCCTCTCTGGTAGTCTTTTTCCGCTTACCCCTATTTGAAATGAAAGGAATTTCAATTTATATTTTTTATCTCATTTGTTTTTTTCTTCATCCCTTAATTTTTGCTGAAAACCATGTAATAGTCAAGAATATAGATTGGAAAGTAAGCTCGACAAAGAATTTTGACATATACTACTATCAAGATAGCGCGCCTCTCTTGCCTTATGCATCCGTAATTGTTGAAAAGGCGTATGAAAATGCTGTTTATAGCCTCAATCCAAATTTAAAAAAAAGAATTCCTTTCTTCCTTTTTGCCTCAATAAACGATATGGAGCAAAATACCATAGCCCAAGTTTCAGACGGCATTGGCGGGCTCACTGAGCCGCTAAAAGACAGATTTATGGTTTGGTCTGATGGCTCCAAGGCATGGCTTGAAGAAGTTATCTTTCACGAATTTGCCCATGAGGCTCAATTCAGTGTAATGATTGACGGGTTTTGGAAATCAGCCAGAATACTAAAAACATATATTTATCCTCTCTGGATGATGGAGGGAATAGCTGAATATAATACTCAAGACAGAGATATAGCTATGGAAGAGCTCTATGTAAGGGACTCCGTTGTGGATAAAAAACTTTTAAGTCTGGAGAAACTTCATGGATTTTCGCATCTCAAAATGCATCAAACTACGCTTGCCTATAAAACCAGCAGTGCGGCGATAAGATTTTTAGCCAGTGAATATGGAAAAGATAAGCCTGCTCTTATGATGCAGTATTATAAAGACTGTTATGACATAGATTCAGTGCTTCAGCCTCTCATAGGACTTGATATCAAGAAATTTGATGAAAAATTTAAAAAATATCAGGAAATAAAATTTTCCATTCAGGTAGAGGATGAAAATTTAAAAGAGGCAAATGAAGATTTCAAACTGACCAATCAGCTAGATGATTTGCCAGATTTTAACACAAGTCCCGTTTATTCTCAAAAGAGAAAGGAGCTCATATATATATCTACTTTGGAAGGGCATCCGCCAGTTATTGTCTTTAAAAACATTGAAACGGGAAAAATAAAAGTTCTAGATTATTCTTCAATGGGTATTGAAAATATCCCTTATGGGAGATTTTCAAAGCCTATGAGATACCTTTCCATATCCTCTTCTGGCAGATATCTGGCTTTTTCAGCTCAAAAGAATCACAGGGAGTATTTCTGCATTTACGATCTTGAAAAAGATTCTTTTTCTAAATTCTTGATGAAAGATTTTTTAGAGGCTAGGCAATTCTCATTTTCGCCAGATGATAGTAAAATAGCTTTTGTGGCAATGAAAAATGCTTTCAATGATATCTACATTATGCCATTTAACTCAATGAGTGGATTGCCAGAAATTGAAAAAGCCAGAAATATCACAAATGACGAAAAAGATCAGGCTTCTCCTTCGTGGACCAAATCTGGAGATATACTTTTTACTCAGGAAGAAGGCCAATTTAATTCATGGCGCAGAACACTCAATATCTATGAGGAGGGAAATGGAGTCAGAACAATTCTTGACTTTGGTGGACAGATTTACGATGCTGTGGAGGGCGAGAAAGGATTTTATTTTACCGCTGAATACGAAAAAAATTTCTCTCTCTTTTTTTTAAATAGAGAAGATTCTAAAATATATCGGCTTTTTCATCCTGTGGGGGGAGTTTTTACTCCTTATGTGTACGGCGATCAAATATATTTTTCACTTTTCAGGCATGGCAGTATTAATGTCTATAAATATCCGATAGACTATTTTGAGCCAGAGCCAATTGCTTTTGACGCAACTTATTCTAAAAATTCACAAAATGATGAAAAAATATCTTTTTCTTTGACAGAGAAAAAGCCGTCTTCAATTCCTTCTCTCGACCTTTTTTTCCCGGCCTTGATGTTTTCTTCTCCCGGAGGATTGTTTTTAGTCAATTATTCTAGATTTTCAGATATGCTTGGCAGGCACTCTATAGGTCTTTTTATAAAGTACAATTCGGGCAGACCTTATTTAAATTCAGATATCAGCTATCTATATTCAAGATATAGAACAAAGTTTTTCTTACAAAGCTCGATATATTCCATAGATTCTTTGGAAAATTCGGATAATTGGAAATATGATAAGCTCTATACTAGAAATCTGGCTGGAATATCATATCCCTTTGACAGGTATAGAAGAGGAGATCTTTATCTCATAGAGAAAGAAGATAATAGGAATTACTACTATCCAATCAAATTCAAGGATAAAACAAGTTCAAGGGCTGTACAGCTTTCATACATAAAAGAGGATATGAATGGTCTATATCTTTCAGCTATAAGAGGCTGTCGGGTCTCTTTTTCTTGGCAGAAAGGATTTGCTATAGCTGGCGGAAATCAGAAATATGATGTTTACGAGGCAGAGTATCTAAAGTATATCCCTATGAGCAGAAAATCTCCATTTATAAACAGGTTTTATGCAGGTTTTTCCACAGGTAGGGACAGAAAAACCTTTGATTTTGGCGGAGTGAATGGATTGAGGGGATATGCGAGGGGTGGTATTGAAAATGAGAATAGCAGAGTGTTAAATTACAATATGGAAGCTAGATTTTTCTTAACCAAAATGGACTATTATATGTGGTATTTTTTCCCAGATTTTTATTTTAAAGCTATGTATCTCAAAATTTTTACTGACAATGCATATGGCTGGGATTATAAAAATCAGCTTTCATCATTTTCTGCCAGAGACATAAAAAATTCAGTTGGAATAGGGTTTGATTTTCATACTTTTGTCTTGCAAAGTTTTCAAATGATAATGAGCTTTGACTGGGCTGTCAGAACTGACGATGGCGATAAAATATTTTATTTTTACCTTGGCCCCTTATTTTAGAAAACTTCTTCATGGACCCCCTTTTTATACTATGTTTAAAGTCGATTGGGTGTAACATTTTTCTCATTGATTTTATAGAGCTTTTGTGATAGCATTTCATAGATATAATACGGGAGATTTTATGAAAAAGTGTCTTTCTTTCCTATTTTTAGTATTTTTTTCCTCAGCGATGGCTGGGCAAGTCAAAGTGATAAAAACAGAGGGCGAAGTGAAGTATAGAGAATCTTTTTCTTCAGCTTGGCAGGATGCTTTGCCTTCCACCATAGTTCCAGAGGGTGGCGCAATAAAAACCGGTATAAATGGAATGGCAGTAATTGACACAGGCAATAAATCAAGAGTGTGGCTGAGGGAAAATACCGCTCTTGAAGTCGAGCAAAAAAGAGATCTCATCACAAGACTTGGTCTTGTTTTTGGTAAAATAAAAGCGAGAATCCCACATCTTATGAGAAGAGAAAAATATGAATTGAGAACGGTTACGGCAGTTTGCGCAGTTCGTGGCACTGAACTTGTGATGGAGAGCGATATGGAAGGCAGAATGAGCTTGCAGGTGCTTTTTGGCGCGGTTGACTTCACATATGCGATTCCTCCGCTTAGGGGGGAGAGAAGATTTACTCTATCGCAAGGTGAATATATAAACATAAAGGATAAAGACAAACCAACAAGGCCCGCTCTTATGGGGAAAAAGATGGAAATGGAAGGTCTCATTAATTGGGATCCCGGTTTAAAGGATGAGGATAGGGTTAAAGATATAAGGCGAAAAGAGATGGATAGAGCCCAACTTAGAAATTTTGCAGAAAGAACCTCTCGCATTGAAAATATGGTTAATAATTTCACTTCAAAAGGCAGAGAATCTGATTTGGAGGCAGGTAGAACTTTGAGAGATATTCATGGCAATTTAGTCAGGGTGGATCAGCGCCTTGTCAGACCAGATCCTTCCACATTGCAATTTCTTAATCTTGTGAAAAGACCGATTTACAATTATAGAGGAACAGATTATTCTTTTAAGTATAATGGCGGTATCATAGAAAATCGCTATGATATGGCTGTTTTCACAATGAATTTTAATCAGCAATTGCCTCAAAGTATTTCTGATTGGCCATCTTTCTTTAATAAGAATGACATGAATCCAGAGTGGGCAACTTTTGTTTTTGCCAATAGAAGCGATGAAAAGAATATATTTTTTACCGCTGAGCCTTATAAATATGGATATAATAGTATCACGAAGGGGTGGGAGTTAATCAATGATGGAAGAGCTATAGGGATCGGAAGTTTTGATAATATAGCTGTGATTATCTCAGGCATACTTTCAGGCCCTAAAGCTTTGAGCGATGTGATAAATTTCAAACTTGAAAATGATGGCTCTTCTATTAATGGCTATTATGAAGGTCGTTTAAAATACAAATCAGGTACAACCCCGAATGATACTTTG
>DYLH01000022.1:12447-25002 GCA_020722185.1 Candidatus Avelusimicrobium gallicola
CTATTATGAAGGTCGTTTAAAATACAAATCAGGTACAACCCCGAATGATACTTTGAATAATGTTTTTTGGTTTAGGAAGGTCACTGATGGCACTTCTTATGAAAAAACGGGGGATGGTGAAGATAAGCTCTATCAGATAAAAGCCGATCTTTATGCCAAAGGCGGAAATTATAATGATACAAATAATCTCGTGTGGTTTGCCAGAGAAAATTATATCATCTCAAATGGCGGTTCAATAAGGGGGAAAAGCGATTTTCTCAATTCAGGGAATGACATATTTTCGCTTCTCAAAGATAGCGCCGGGGAAAGCCTGATTTATATGAAAAAATTTGACAGCGCTCAGGTGCCTGGAGGATGGGCAAAATTGACTAAAGATAATGTATACTCATCAATAAGCCAAAATGACTATTTTAGCTCTTCTCCCGGGTATAATTCAAAGAATAGTAATATAGATATTGTGATAATACCTGAGCTTGCTCTGGCCGGGGTTCAGAGAGTCCTGCCAGCTTTAGACAGTCTCAAGGATTAAGGATAGAAAATGAAGAAAATTGTTTTTGTATTTTATTTTGTATTTGTATCTGCTCCCGCCTTTTCCATAGACTGGAATGCGAAAGGAATGGAACTTGTAGGCGAAATAGTGGCAAATCCAGCCGCTTTTTTTTATGATTTCCAGCAGGATCTGGAGGCCACTTCTCCTTTGCCTCCGGGCAAAAGTTTCGGCATACAGACTGGCCTTTTCCCGTCAATGCTTCCTATGGGATATGTGAATGGCTCGGTAAAATTCAATATTCACAAGGAAGGGCGTCTCATTGTAGGACTACCTCAAATTGATTTAATAGGCGGATACCAAAATATGGTTCTAGCCAAAATTGCTGCCAATCAAAGCAATGATATAAAAGATGCAAACTTTAATGGACACTATTATGGCTTTCTGCTTGCTTCCTCTGTCACTCCTAAAATAAGGACATTTTATGGATATAAACATTCCAAACTGAATGCCAAACTGACTTTTGCTCAGGGAAGGCAACCTGAACTACTTGGAGTAAGAATAGATGATTTTGACACCGGTTTTGACGATGATTTTATAATAGTCGGTTTTGAGACCCTGAAAGCAATGAATAAGTTTTGGAGTATACAGTTGAACTATGGAATGAATGAAAATGTTATAACATCAAAGATAAGCTGGTATGGGAAATGGTTTGAACTTGGATTTAACATTTATCCAGAAGGGGTTCTTGTGTTTCATCCGGTGTGGAATTTTCATCTTAATTTTTAAGGAGAAGTGAAATGAAGAATAGTATGATATTTATTTTGATTTTTTTGCCAAATGTATTATCTGCCGCTTCTCCTCAGCCTTCAAAGGTTTATACCCCCTATTTTGATATGAGTCTCACTGAATCTGGATATATCCCGTCTAATGGGAACATCTTTTCTGGCGCTCTCATAGATACCAGGGCGGGATTTCTCTTGAATCTGGCTGAAAAACATGGGATATTCACTCTTTATAGCTTCAATTATTCTGGTCCCGGTTTTAGTCCGCAGGATACAAAGCAATTTAGCGATAGGTCTATGACACATTCTTTCAACCTTGAATACAGATATAGGATAAGCGAAAGTTTTAGAATAAGGCCAGCCTTCAATTTTGGGAATACTTATTCTAGAATGGGCGTAAATGAATCATGGAAAAATGGACTATATAATAACAAAAACACCGGCGGACAATTATCTATTGATTATTTCTTTGATCCGGATAATAGTGGTAATGCCACCTTTTCTATACTTGGCAGAAATATAAAATTTTCAAATTACACGGATCTTTTGCAGGAGTTCCAAAATCCCGGCCTCGCCGCTGAAGTAAGCGGAGGGCTTTATGACCAGACTTTGACACAGTACTCATTGAGATCATCTTGGCGTATTTTTTGGGGCGGGATCTCTTTGACTTCACAAAATTATAAGAATCAGAAAGTTATAGAAGAGAGCGGAGTTTATTCCAATACAAAACAGAAAGATACTGACATGTCCATAGATTTTGGAATAAAACATAAATTTTGGATTTTTGATTTGTATCCATCCTTGATTTACGATATTCACAGCTCGAATCAAAACTTTATGAAATATAAATCTGCTGTCGACACCAATCCAGTATTTATGAAAAATGCCTATAGTTATAAGGAGATGTCTTTTGTCTTGCCCTTAGATCTCAACATAACCAGCAAATGGGCTATAGGCGGTTCTTTGAGCGCAACAAAAAGAGACTATGATTCAAGATTGGCAAGGGATTCAAATAATGATTACATACCGGGCCAAAAACAGTCAAACACATTTACCACTGCTTCATTCAGCTTAAAGAAAATGATAAATGAAGCGGCATATGTAAGGCTTTTTTACGGAGTAACAAAAGCCTCTTCAAATAATAAGTTTGAGGCTTATATGCCCTATAATTATACTGGAAGCTCATTTGGCCTTACTTATGGCATCCAGTATTGATTTTATAAATATCTAAGGTGCTTTAATTTTTTGTACACAGTCTATTTTATTCAGCGTTTATCCACATAAATTGCTATAATTTTAATATTGCTGACTTATATTTTATTGGAGAAGACAATGTACCTTAAATCTGTGGAAATTTATGGTTTTAAATCCTTTGCAAATAAGGTCAGGATAGACCTTAATCCGGGGGTTACAGCTATAGTTGGTCCCAATGGTTCGGGTAAATCCAATGTAGTTGATTCTATCAAGTGGTCAATAGGAGAGATGTCAAGGCGCGCCCTGAGAATGCCTTCCATGCTGGATGTTATATTTTCAGGCACAACAAAGAGACAGCCGCTCAATATGGCCGAAGTTACTCTGACTTTTGACAATCAGGAAAGAAAGCTAAATTTCGATTTCAATGAAGTGTCAGTTACTAGAAAAGTCTATAGAAGTGGAGAATCCGAGTATTTCATCAATAAAACGCCATGTCGACTTAAAGACATAAGAGATATGTTTCTTGACACCGGCATAGGGGCCGATGGATACGCCATAATAAGTCAGGGTGAAATTGAGGCTTTGCTTTCCACAGATGCTCAGGGCAGAAGAGAGTTTTTTGAAGGCGTGGCGGGAGTGCTTAAGTATAAAGCCAAAAGGGAAGAATCTCTCAAAAAACTGGAGAAAGTTGACGCAGATCTAGCTGTGCTGGAAAATTCACTCCAGATAATAGATGAGCAGATAAGAAAATTGGATGCCGAAGCCAAAAGAGCCAAACTTCAACAGAAATACAGGGAAGAATCTCGCGAGGCAGAAGTGGCTCTGATTGTGAAGGATATAAAATCATACCTTTCACAGATAGAGAATAAAAAAGCCGAGCTTGCGCCTATAAATGATGAGATAAATCAGATAAACTCAGCTGTCACCGCTCAGGAAGCCGAATATGCATCATTAAATATAGAGCTTACAGAAAAAAGCGAGGGGGAAAAAGAGTTGCTTGAAAAGATATCTTCTATAAAGTTTGCCATTTCAAATGCCGAACATCGCATAATAAACAATCAGAACATGGTAGAGGAAAAGTTAAGACAGATAGAAGATATAAAAATTCAGGAAGATAAGAACTTGGAATTTGAAGCCTCGATTCAACCCCAGCTGGATGATCTTTTATCCAAACTTTCCGCTCTCGGCGATTCAAAGAATCTCCTGAAAGACTATGAGGAAGCTCAGGCTAATTATCAGAGACTTGAAAATCAACTTAAAGAAACTGAGATAAATTATCAGCGTCAGGAAGCTGATACATATTCGGTTTATGAGCAGGAAAATAAAATTTCAAGTTTGCTCTCAAGTCTTGAAGCGTCTGTGTCTCACTATAGCGATGAGGAAAATATTCTAAAAAAGGATTTATCTGAATTTAATGCCAAAAAGGAATCTCTTAGCGCTGAACTTTCTCTGGAAAAGGAAAAATATGCGGAACTAAACAGGCTTATAGATGAAAATTCTTCTCTTCTTTCTTTGACAATTTCAAAGAAGGAAGATGAAACTTTGGCAAAAAAAGCGGCTGAAGAGAAAAATCTTGAATTAGCCGGTCGTCTGGCCTCGCTTAAAAGCTCTCTTTCATCAGCTCTTGCCAGAGCTGAAAGGGATATTTATTGGATAGGCGCCAATGTTATAACTGCAGAACCAATAGATGGCGTTTATACTACACTGCGTCGTCTTATAGAATTCCCTAAGGATAAAACTCCTCTTGTAGAAGACGCAATTGGCAAATTCTTAGATTCAATAGTGGTTAGAGATGAAAAAGCTGCAAATGATTGTATAGAGCGGCTGAAATTTCTCAAAAAAGGGAGAGCTAGGCTTATAATATTGGATAAAGTCCCCCAGACAGAGCCGGATCCTTCTTCAGATTCTTTGCTTAGATTTATAAAAGCCTCAGATAAAGTGACCAATCTTTTGAATTTTTTGCTTAATGGAGTGGGATTTAGAGAAGATTCAGTCTCTGGAGCTTTCTGGGTTTGTGGCGGCGCAATGGAGACAAATGTAAATGAGAGCTATTGGGGAGATGTAGAAGAGATAAAAAAGGAAATAGAAAACTGCGAAAAAGAAATATCTGAAAATGCCGCGACAAGGGAAAAACTTTCCGCATCCTTAGTTTCCCTTGAAGGTGAGATTACATCAATCAATGAAAGATTATCTTCTGTCAAAGTGGAAAAAGGTTCCTTAGAAAAATCAATCAGCATGAAAGAGGAAGATTTTTCTCTAATTGAGTCGAGTCTCAAAAAGATTCTACAGGATATATCCGACAATGCCTCCAAAAAAAATGAAGCCATTTTGAAAATAGAAACGCATAAAAGTGAGTTAAATAATCTCAGGCAGAAAGGGGAAAGCATAAAACAGCAAGCGCAGGACTTGAGAAATCTAAAAGAAAATCTTTCAAGAGATATTCTATTAGCCAAGGAAAATGTTGTAAATAAGAAGAATATTTATGATGGATATCTCTCTTCCAGAAAGGGCATTGAAGAAAGGATAAACTATATCAACTCAAAAAAGACCGAACTTGAAAATGAAAAATTATTGCTATCGTCTAAAAAGTCCTCGCTGGAAAAAGAGATAGAGGAGCTTAAATCCCAGATAGTGGAGTTCAAGAACAAAACTGATGAAGAGAGAAACAATTTGAAAGAGGCCGAGATATCCATCAATATTCACAGGGAAAAGATTTTGGAAATAAGAAATAATCTTGAAAGGCTTTCCCATAGCATAAGAGAGAATAAGCAGGCTATAAGCGACCTTGGGGAAAAGAAGCAATCCATAGAAATTGAAATGAATACATTTAATACCAGAAAGGAAGATTCTCTAATAAAATTACAAAATGACTGGACAGTAAAATATGAGGAGGTTTGTGATAAGTACGACTCTTTTGAAGTAGATATGGATAGAGTTCTTTTTTTAAGAAAAAGACTTGAAAATATGGGGGCTGTGAATATGACTGCGCCGGAAGAATATGATGCTCTCATAAATAGATACAATTCCATGCGAAGTCAAATAGAGGATTTAAATAAGGCCAAGGCAGATCTTAGATCTGCTATACAAAGGATAAATGAGACCACGAGAGAAAATTTCAAAACCACATTTGAAAAAGTTCAGGAGTATTTTAAGAGCATTTATTCAGTGCTTTTTAATGGCGGAGAGGCCAACTTAATACTTACAGATCCAGATAATCTTCTTGAAACCGGAGTTGAGATTATGGCGCATCCGCCGGGGAAAAGGCTTATAAATATTTCACAGCTTTCAGGCGGAGAGAAATCATTGACTGCTCTGGCTCTTCTGTTTAGTTTTTTTAAGGTAAATCCATCTCCGTTTTGTGTTATGGATGAAGTTGACGCTGCCCTTGATGAGGGGAATGTGGAGCGTTTTGCTAGAATGATAGGAGAGTTTTCTAAAGAAACTCAATTTGTGCTAATTACACATAATAAAAGGGCTATGGAAGTGGCTGATGTTATGTATGGCGTAACTATGGAAGAGATGGGGGTTTCAAAAGTTATTTCTGTGGACCTAAAAAAAGCTGTAGATTTGACTGGCAAGAGGCAAGCTACAGCAGGAGTTGGTTGATGCGATACGCTGTTTTTTCCGATATCCATTCAAATTATGAGGCCTTGAAAAGTTCTTTGAAGGAGATGGATAGACACAATGTTGAAGGATATATTTTTTGCGGGGATCTTATAGGATATGGCCCACAGCCCGAGGAGTGTATTGCTGAAATAAGAAAACTCAAGAATGCTCATTTGGTTTTGGGAAATCATGATGCCGCTCTCATAGGTAAAATAGATATAAAATGGTTTAATGAAGCGGCTGTGATGGCCATAGAGTACTCGGCTAAAAGATTGGATGGCGAAACGCTTTCATGGCTTGCCAAACTCCCAGAGAGAATAGACTTTGACAATTTTACGGTAGTTCATGGCGCCCCTAGAAATACTCTCAAGGAATATCTTTTAAGTGAATCGCAGTTTTTGGACAATTTGGAATATGTAGCTAATCAAGTGTGCTTTATCGGACACAGTCATATGCCAATGTATTTTTTAAAAAACGAGAAGGGCGAAATATTCAGTGATTTTATCAAGCCTCATGAAAAATTACTTCTTAAAAGCGATAGATACTTTATAAATTCAGGATCAATAGGTCAACCAAGAGATGGCAATCCTCTTGCCAGCTTTGGAATTTATGACTCTGAGAAAAAAACATTCGAACTTATAAGAGTTATGTATGATGTAAGGACTGTTCAAGAACTTATGTATAAAATAGGCATGCCTGCGCTTCTTATAGAAAGGCTGGCTATGGGTTTTTAGGAGAAAGAATGAGTTTCAAAATACTTATAATAGACGATGACAAAAATTTTATAGAAACTTTGAAAGATAGTTTGAAGGAAAAAGATATAAGCGCCGAAATAGCTGTGGCTTCTTCGGCGAAAGAATCCTTTGAGATACTGGATAAATACGCTCCAGATATAGTCATACTTGATATTCAGCTGGGCGATATGCATGGTATGGAGTTTATGAAGGCTATGAAAATGTCAAAGCGATTAAGTAGCGTGCCGGTGATATTGATATCGGCTAAATACACAGAGCCGGACGACAGGGCTAATGCGCTGCTTAATGGCGCGAAGGCTTTTTTTTCCAAGCCAGTTGATATAGAAGAACTCTGGAAAGAAATAAACTACTATATCAACAATAAAGATAGTGGCGTGGATAAAAAATAAATGAGCATTATGCTCTAAAAGGAGAGTGAAATATGAGCGAGATACATCTAACTGATGGTAGTTTTGAGAAAGAGGTTATCAAGAGCGACAAGCCTGTTCTTGTCGATTTTTGGGCGCCATGGTGCGGCCCCTGCAGAATGATGTCTCCCATAGTGGAAGAATTAGCCAATGAATATAAAGGCAAGGCAAAAATCTGCAAGATGAATACAGATGAAAATCCGGGAATGGCTCAAGAGTATTCAATAAGCGCTATCCCAACACTTCTGTTTTTTAAGGATGGAAAAGTTGTAAAGGAAATTGTTGGCTTGCAGAGCAAAGAAGAGCTCAAAGAAATACTTGACTCATTGCTTTAAGCCTTAATGCGCCCCTGAGCTCAGGGGCGCAATTTCTTTCTTGATGAAAAAAGATTTTTTCATAATTGATTCTCACGCCTATCTTTACAAAAACTATTTTGCTCTGCCTCCACTAAAAACTTCGCGTGGCGAAGAGATCGCGGCTCTTTATGGTTTTTTAAGGCTTTTGTTTAAAATAGTTAGGGAAAGAAAGCCGGAATATCTTGCTGTATGCTATGACTCCGAGGGTCCTACAAAAAGAGAAGAGAAATATCCACTTTACAAGGCTAATCGGCCAAAAACTGACAGATCGCTCATAGATCAGATAAATCTTTCATGGGAGATACTATCTGATATGGGAATTAAAACAATCAGAGCAAAGGGTTATGAGGCAGACGATTTTATAGCCGTTCTCTCTCAAAAAGCTATAGAGAATTCCTTGAGACCTGTAATAGTGTCTCATGACAAAGACATTTACTCATTGATAAGCATTGGGGCCGTTATCTTTGATGGTGATTCAAAAGACTACTATTCAGAAGAAAAGGCTATGGAAAAATTTAAAGTGCCATCCAGGCTTATAAGGGATTACCTTTCTCTCGTGGGGGATTCATCTGATAATGTGCCGGGCGCTCAAGGGATAGGACCTAAAACTGCTGTAATATTGCTCAATAAGTATGGCAGTCTTGAGAAAATCATACAAGCCTGTGAAAATGAGGCTCAATTGGATAAAAACTTGATGAAAGTTAAAAAAAACCTTGAATCTGTTTTACTTTCTTGGGACTTGATTGGTTTAGACTATTCAGCTCCTGTAGATTTTAAAAAAGAAGATTATGCCTTTTCAGGTTTTAGAACGGATTTAATTAAACCATGGGCAGAAAGACTTGAATTCAGGGAACTTTATAAAATGATTCAAGAAGATATATCTGCTGATAATAAACAAGTTGAACTTTTCAATAACTATGAAAATTCTGTAAAAAAAATGGTGAATATTTCCGATTTTTTAAACAGAGACTTAAAAGAGTTATTGATAGCTGCAGAAAAAATGTCTGATGGCGAAGTTGTCTCTCTGCTTGAGATTTCAAAAATTAAAGATTTGCTCAAAAGCGATTGCAAAAAGTATATTTATGACACAAAGGATATTGTAAAATCAGCCGGGATATCGAGATTGGAAAACTTTGAAGATATAAAAATAGCTTATTATCTGTCTCATGGCGCAGAGAGAAAACCAGAACTTGAAAAGATAGTCAGGGAATATCATTCAATGTATGAAAACAATCCAGCCATTAAGATGAAAGAAATATTTGAATCTCTAAATAAAATTTTAGAAGAAAAGAAGCTCAAGAACATATATGAAGATATAGAAAAACCCCTGATTTTTTGTTTGGCCGAAATGGAAAAAAATGGGATGAGCATCGATGAAAATTGTCTTAGAGATCTTGATTTGAGACTGAAAAATGAAATAGAAGCTCTTCTATCTAAATTTAGAAAAGAGGCAGGAGAAGAATTAAATCTCAATTCTCCAAAACAGGTGTCTCATTTTATTTATGAAAAACTAAATTTGCCTCTGACAGACAAACAGAAGAGTATGTTTAAAACAAAAACAGGATACAGCACTTCCGAGGAAGCTCTTGAGGCTTTAGAGGCTTTTAACCCCCTCATATCGATGATAATAAAGTATAGAGAGTTGTCCAAGCTCAAAAGCTCTTTTTGCGAGGTTCTTCTTGAAAAAATTTCAAATGGAAGAATTCATACTGTTTTTGACCAGACTGGCACTTCAACTGGCAGACTTTCAAGCTCAAATCCAAATTTGCAAAACATTCCAATAAAGACAGAGTATGGCAAGCTTATAAGAGCTTGTTTTAATGCCGCTCCCGGATTTACTCTTATTTCAGCTGATTATTCTCAAATAGACTTAAGAGTTTTAGCTCATATGAGTAATGATCAGCATTTGATTGAGGCTTTTGAAAAAGGGGAGGATGTCCATAGTAAAACGGCAGCAGAAATTTTTTCTTGCAAGCCTGAAGAAGTAGATTCAAATATGAGAAGAATAGCAAAGACTGTTAATTTCGGTATAGTTTATGGACAAACCCCAAATGGACTTTCCAGAGAATTATCTATTCCTCAAGAAGAGGCGGCGAAATATATAGAGGATTATTTCAAATTTTATTCTGGAGTTAAGGAGTGGATTTCCAGAGTTATTAAAGATGCTCAAGAAAAAGGTTATTGTGAAAATTTTCTCGGCAGAAGGCGTGAATTGCCCGGCTTGCTTTCTCCCAATAGAGTTATAAGGAGTTCTTCTCAGAGAATGGCTGTCAATATGCCAATACAAAGCGGATCAAGCGATATAATAAAAAAAGCTATGATAAACATTTATAGACTGATAGAAGGAGATTCTCAAATAAAGCTTTGTTCTCAGGTTCATGATGAGCTTATCTTTGAAATCAAAGAAGAAAAAGTAAAAGATTGGGCTTTGATAATAAAAAGGGAAATGGAGAATTCATATAGGCTTTCAGTGCCGCTTCTTGTAGATATAAAGGTGGGGCGCAATTGGGCTAATATGAGTAAGTTGTAGGGTAGTAAAAGTAAAATGTGAAGTGGAAATCCAGAATATATGAATCGAGACTATCTCATCAAATTGAAAAAAAAACTTGAAGATAAATTTATTGTGTGTGTAACCGGTATTCCCGGTTCTGGAAAAAGTTTGTTTTGCTCAATGCTTGAATCAATGGGCGCATATATTATATCTTGCGATCAATTAGCTTCAAAGCTATTGACAAAAAAGACATGCTATAGTAAAATTTTAGTAGAATTTGGTTCTTCTGTTTTCAACGGAAGGCTCCTGGATAAAAAGAAACTTGCTTTAGCTGTTTTTAAAGACGTCAAAAAAAGAAGGTGGCTTGAGGGTTATCTTCACCCTCTCATAGCTGATGAAATATATTCCAAACTGAAACAATCCCATAAAAAGATAGCGGTTTTGGAAGTGCCTCTGTTGTTTGAGTCCGGATTTGACAGTTTTGCTGATTTAACGGTGTGTGTGGTGTCCCCAAAAGGATCCATAAATTCGAGACTCAGTTTGAGAGGTTGGAGCAGGAAAGAATCAAGTTCGAGGCTTAAAGCTCAAATGAGCCAGGCAAAGAAAGCATACTTAAGCGATTTGATTGTAAAAAATGACGGAAGCATAAAAGAACTTAAAGAAAAGGCTAAACTTTTCATGATAGCTTTTGAAAGATTGACATAATAAAAAGTAAGGAGAAAAAATGGAAAATTCAAATCAAAATAATTCTCAAGGGAAAATTCAAGAAAAAAATGGGCATCAAAACTCCACAGCTAAGTTTGACACAATTCAAATGACAAAAATGACTGTTTCTGAACTGCTTAAAATAGCAGAGCAATTTAAACTTGAAGGCGTTTCTGGATTAAGGAAACAGGATTTAATCGGCAAGATAATGGAAGCTCAGGCTAAACAGAGCGGACTTGTCAGAGGTGGAGGAACTCTTGAAGTCTTGCCCGATGGTTTTGGTTTCTTGCGTTCTCAGGAATATAATTATCTTTCAAGCCATGAAGATATATATGTGTCTCCCTCCCAGATAAAGAAACTTGGTTTAAGAAAAGGCGACACTATTGAAGGCCTAATCCGTCCACCCAAGGATGGAGAAAGATATTTTGCCCTGCTTCAAGTGGAGACTATAAACGGCGCTCCAATAGATAAATTGAGAACTAGACCTTTTTTTGACAATTTGACTCCGCTTCATCCAAATAGCAGGTTTACTCTTGAAACCACAAAAAATGAGCTGACGACAAGAGTTATAGATTTGATGTGCCCTATAGGGAAAGGTCAGCGTGGTTTAATAGTCGCTGCCCCGAAAACGGGGAAAACTATAATACTTCAAAAACTTGCCAATGCTTTGACAACAAATCATCCCGATATAGATTTAATAGTTCTGCTTATAGATGAAAGGCCAGAAGAAGTAACAGATATGAGGCGATCGGTTCGTGGAGAGGTGATTGCTTCCACTTTTGATGAACCAGCAGACAGGCATGTTCAGGTTTCAGAAATGGTTCTGGAAAAAGCCAAAAGAATGACTGAGCAAAAGAAGGATGTCGTGATATTGCTTGATTCTATCACAAGACTGGCCAGAGCTTATAATACTGTTACACCTTCAAGCGGAAGAGTTCTCTCTGGAGGTCTAGAATCAACTTCTCTTCAAAGGCCAAAAAGATTTTTTGGGGCGGCTAGAAATATAGAGGAAGGAGGATCTCTTACTATAATAGCTACTGCTCTTGTCGAGACTGGCAGTAGAATGGACGATGTCATATTCGAAGAGTTCAAAGGTACCGGAAATTCTGAAATATATCTAGATAGAAAACTTTCAGATCGCAGAATATTTCCAGCTATAGATATAAACAGGACATCAACAAGAAAGGAAGAGCTGCTTTTGCCTGAAGATGATTTAAATAAAATATGGATACTCAGGAAAGTTCTTGCTCCTCTTTCATCAGTGGATGCTATGGAACTTTTGCTTAGTAAATTAGGCATTACAAAGTCCAATAAGGATTTTCTTAAATCAATGGAAAATGGCGGATGAGATTTGGATTTGGGAAAATCGCATATTGCTGAAGTGTTAAAATAAAAGAAACCTTGATCTCTGATCTATATTTTCTTTTTTCGGATATGGCATTTTCTAATGTGAATTTGAATTACTGAGACTTTCTCTAATATACTTCTAAATAACTTGTCTTTTGCTTCTTGTATTATCTTGGCAAATTCTGTGTATATAACTTGAAATCCATTCTTATTATCATAATCGGGTTTTATAATTCCATTTATAAGTTTCTTTTTTATAAGTCTTGTACTTGAGCCTTTGAAAAATTTGTCATAAGCATAGTATATTTGCGAACAAAACCCTTATCCTTTTTGCCACTTATTTTTGGGCTCATTTACTTTAAAAACACGCTAAATTTCAGGCTCATAGCGCGTATTAGAAATTCTGATATTTCTAATTTGTG
>DYLH01000023.1:0-20111 GCA_020722185.1 Candidatus Avelusimicrobium gallicola
ATAAAAATAGCTAAAAATTTTGTATAATTATATTTACGGAACCTACTTATTGCCGACGTAGCTCAGCGGTAGAGCAATCGCCTTGTAAGCGATAGGTCATCGGTTCAAATCCGATCGTCGGCTTTTTTTATTTTACAGAAATGGGATATTTATTCCAGCTCTGAAAGTTCTGGGATCTGATGGGTAGTATCCATTGTATGAATCAGCATTCAAAGCGTATCTCTCGTCAAAAAGATTATAGCAACCTAAAGTAAGCATAGCCTGACCTATCTTATAAGACAAAGATATATCATAGACATAGTATTGAGGCATTTTTACCCCGCTGTGATCGCGGCCAGACCATCTTGCAGAAGAGAAACGTCCAGAAAAAATAGAGGAAAAATTATCTCTTTTGAATGCAATAGAGGAAACTGCCTTAGCAAAAGAAATGTAAGGCAAAGCCCCATAACTTCCTTCACCAGAACTTTTTCCTCTTGCCCTCACTAAAGATAAAGATCCTGAAAGTTCAAAATACCCGACAACTGCTGAAATACCTGTCTCTAATCCACTATTAAAAGCTTTATCCATGTTGTAAGCTTTCCATGATGAAGGGTCTAGAGCTATTCTATCCTTTATGTCGGTGTAGTAAAGAGAAAGCCATGACCGTATGCCTTCTTTGCCACGCCGCTCAATGGAAAATTCGCTTTGATAAGATCTCTCTGGATGTAGATTTTCATTAGGCGCCCACGGATTGTACATATCTGCAAAAGTCGGAGCTTGCCATGATCTGCTAAATTTAGCTGAAGCCTTCCACTCATACGACTGCTCCCAAACGATAGCAAGTCCCGGAGAGAATTGATCAGTATATCTTTTATTGTCGTCTAAACGCATAGATGGAGCTAGGTAAAAACCTTTACCAATATCAGTTTTCATAGATGTTCTCAATGCTGTGTAAGATATTTTCCTATCTCCGTAAGAAAATGAAAAAAGTCTACTTCTGGATGCCTCAAAGCCAAGCTCAAAACCTCCTTTTCTCCAACCTCCATCGAAAATGTCGGAAAGTATTTTACTGGCACTTTCATCCATGCTTGAAGTCCATGAATTATAATACCTATAAAAAGTGTATAGCGAACTGCCAGAAAAACGGGCAAAAATGGAACTATCTTCAAATTTTTTCTCCACTCCCAAAGAACCCCACAAAAGTGTATTCTTTTGTTTATCCAATGAAGTATTCGCCTTTTTTTCCTTCTCTCCGTCCCATAGAGAAATGTCAACTGGCGTGCCTGAGGGAACACCTCTCTGCGAATCCACAGAAAAAGCGGTAAAACGCATTTTAAGCGAAGGAGATAGTTTTTTCGTAGCCAAAGCAGATACTTCCTTTTTTTCATAGGAAGAATTCTCTTGAAAACCGTCTGAACGCAAATAAGCTACTGAGTTAATTAAACTAAAATTTTCTCTGCCAAATCCGCTCCTAGCTGTAATCATTTTTTCTTTGAAAGATCCTGCCGAAGAATAAATAGACGCCTGACTTGCTCCGGGTCTTGGCTCTTTAAGTGAAAAAGAAATGGCGCCACCCTCAGCGTCTGGCCCATAGACAGGGGAAAGCCCACCTTTTACAAGTTCTGCTTTGTCAAAAAAAGAAATTGGCAAAATGGAAAGATCATTTGTGCCTGTAAGGTCCTTAGGTAATCTTGCCCCGTCAATAAACACTGCGGTTTGTTTTGAATAAAATCCACGCATTGAAGGCAACTCTAAAGCCAGCCCTCCTCCGCTTTTTTGAAGTTCAAGTGAAGCCGAATTTTCTAAAACGCTCGACACACCTTCAGGAGAAAGTGGGAGATAGAACGATTCAGATCCAGCAACTGAAGGAAAAATATCCGAAGCTGATCTCTGCAGGGAGAGGAAAATATCTTCCCCCGCCAAGCAGAATTTGATTGGAATAAACAGAAATGACAAAAACAAAATACTTTTCATTGTCGCCCTCCTCTCGAGGCATACGAACCCCTAAAACTTGACTGGGGAACGATCCAGAGGTAGACCGGGCTTAAGAGAAATTATTCCTCTCTCACCGTTGCGGGGCAGCGCCCGATTCACACGGGCTTCCTTCCTCTGAACAGTTAAATTTTACCTATTTTTGATAAAATTTACAATAGATGAACAAAGATATATTAGCCAGAAATATCTTAATTCTTGACTATCTGAGAAAATTGGACAGAGAGCTTCCAGAGAAAACAAGATTTATAGTTTTGAAGGGAACTTTTTTACTACTTTCAAATATGGCAGATATAAGTATTAGACAAATGTCTGATGCGGATTTGCTCATAAAGCCAGAGGATAAAGATATTTTTTTTGAGGCGCTTTCTCACCTTGGATTTTCAAATTTCCTTTTCAGTCAAAGCGCTTGGTTTATTGAAAAAGGAAAAGGGCCACCAATAATCATTGATCTACATTTTTCGCTTCCAGTATTTGAAACTGGCGCTCTGTGGAAAAATGCTATACCACTTGATGGCAAAGCTATGTGTATCCCATTGGAATATAATTTCATTCATATAATAACTCATGCACTAATCAATCACGCAGACTTCACTGAGAAAGAAGAAAAAGATCTCAAATTGATATTAGAAAATGCTAAAAAAACTGGCAATTTAAGCAAACTGGTGAAAGATATACTCAATATATCCCAAAAACTTAAAATAGGATTTTTGCTTTATTTTGCTATAAGAAAAATATACGGAATTGAAATAGGGCTTTTTTCAGCAAGAGAAAAGCTTATAAAACCATTCCTTATGATTATGCTTTCTAAAAAACACAAGGTGAATGAATATATACTGGAAATTTTTTATGCTCCACATTTTTTTATAAAACGCTTTTTCCCAGAAAAGAATTATTTACTTAGAAATTATGGAAAGACAACTTCAATTGCCTACTTTAGGTATTTTAGGGAAAAATTATATAGATTTTTTAGCAAGTAAAAGTTTTCTATTTTCTGACTGCCATATAAAGCTTTAAAAGATTGTCCAACTTGTCCATTTGAGCCGGTCTTATAATGAAATCAAATGCTCCCTCTTTAACCGCCTTTTCAGCTATATCAGAGCTGTCAAGAGGTGTTATCACTATTACGCAACAATTTGGATTTTTAAGTCGGGCCTTGTGTAAAATTTCAAGACAGGAAATACCTTTAATTGAGACCTCGCATATCACAACATCAAATTCAGAAAGAGAAAGTATCTCCCTTGCTTTTTGGGCATTATCCGCAATATCAGATTCTTGAAGTCCAAGATTCTTAAGAGAAACTCTTACCCAATTAATAACATGCGGCAAATCTTCAACTATAAGTATTTTCATTTTACCCCCAATTAAGCCAGAAATGACTCATTTCAAAATTAGAATAAAAAGCGGGATTTCTATCAGCAATTTGAGGATAGAGCAACTCATCCTCTATGGCTATGAGAGGATGCTCTGTCAGGTCCAAGTAATAAGGCTTTATAGGAGAGAATGCTGAATCCAGCACTACTTCAACAACTGGTCTTGTTATATTTTTTTTATTTGGAAGAACAACCACAGCAATTTCTTCGCTTGAAAGTTTAACTATTGACCCGGAGGGATACATACCCATTGATAGGATAAGCGCTTTTAGCGCTCGTGGATGGAATTGGCCTTTGAACTCATTTAAGAAGAATCTCATAGCCACAGGAGGCTCATAGGCATCCCTCCAATTTCTTTTATGCGAAAGCGCCTCATATGTGTCTGCTATCGCTATAAGCGAAGCAGATTCGTCAAGCTCCTCGCCTTTAATTCCTTTTGGATATCCAGAGCCGTCATACCTTTCATGAACTTCCATTATCATTCTTGAAAATGTCTTTTTACTCTCATAATCAAGATCTGTTATCCTATCAAGAATTTTCACGCCATGTTCAGAATGCTGTCTGATAATATTTATTTCTTCAGAAGAAAGCCGCCTTTCATTTTTTATTATATCTATAAATTCAACTATGCCTATATCATGCAAAAAAGCCGCGCAGCCTATTTTAAATACTTTTTCTGGAGAGTAATCCAGAGAAATAGCGCAAGACATAGATATTATCGCTGTGTTGACATTGTGGGAGTATAAGTAGTTAGAAGGCGTTATAAAATTTGAAAACATATCAAAAAAAGGATTTTCCTTCATTTCTTCATATATTTTTGAAACAGCATATTCTATCTGATACTGCGCCTCAAAGTATGGAGAATATAGGGAATCCATTAATCGCTTGGACACATCTATCGCTAGGCCATAAACACCTTTACTGCGCTCGTTTAGATGCTCTCTGTTGTGAATTATAAATTCTTTGGTTGAAATTTTATTTGAAGGGCTTCTTTCATTTTTTATGGAGAAGCGAACTTGATTTTCTTCAACAGCTTGCTTGGGCTCATCTACCTTTTCTGATTCTGCCGATTTATTTATACCTGACTCAATTTTTACAGGCTCCACATCAAGAGTCACTTTCTCAGATTTATCGCTGACATCAAATTTTTTGCCCTCATCATGGCTATTATTTTCAGGAGCCCCTTCAAAAAAGCCAAGTTTACGAAATTTCATATGAAATATATTACAATAATTTTGTTAAGTTTTTTTTTCAAAATAGTTTAAATCTTTTTAGAATATATTCTGTATTTCTTATAAATCTCGCCGCCAATATTTTTTATAACAGAATTTATTTTGTCATTGTCTTCAAGCGTCCATGACAATTCCCCCCACTCCCAACCCATTTTTGAAGCGCTTTCTATTGCCTGTTTTATCATAAGCAGTTCCAAACCACGATTTCTATATTCACTTTTAACCCCCATCGCAATCATCCTTCCAGACTTAATGGAAAAAAACATTTTCCACAGAAAAACAGGAAAGTTAAATGGTGTAAATCTGCCATTTAAGGCTTTTATAGCTATATTAAAATCAGGCAAGATAAGGCAAAAAGCGGCCGGGTTCTGATTGACAGAAGCAAAAAAAAGATAATCCGACTTAAGAAGCGGCTTAAGATCTGATGCCATATGCTCCACTTCCGCTTTAGTCATTGGGACAAAACCCCAATTTTTCTCCCATGCTTTATTGTATATGTCCTTGAGCTTTTCCAATTCTAAATCTATCTTTTTTATATCAACTAAATTGACTTTTACACTGCCATCTCGCAAAGCTCTATCAGTTATTTTTTTAAACCTCTCCGGGAATCCATTGCTGGTCAACCATTTGAAAGCAAATAGATCTTTTTCCTTAGTATATCCGGCCTTCTCTGCCAATTCATTGTAGTAGGAGAAATTATAAGGCATCATTATGACATTGGTGGAATCAAATCCTTCAATGAGCATGCCCCATGTCTCATTGCTTGATGGATTAACTGGACCGCGAACAATGTCCATCCCAATCTTTCTAAACCATTCTTCCACTGAATAAAATAGAGCTTTTGCCACCTCAATATTATCGACACAATCAAAAAAACCAAAAAAACCACATTTTTCATTGTGAAATGAATTGTGATTGTGATTTACTATTGCCGCTATTCTTCCAAGAGGAGAGCCATTCTCATCAAAAGCCATAAAAAGCTTTCTTTCAGCATGCATCCAGAATGGATGAGACAAAGACAATAATTTCAATACATCTTTCTTTATATCACCTACCCAAAACGGATGACCTTCATAAAGTTTATACGGGAAAGCAACAAAGCTTTCCAAATCTTGAACTTCTCTTACCGTGAAAGGCATTTTAGACGTGAGAAACTCTCTTCCTTATTATCTTTTTATAGTAGGTCTCAAATATATCCAAAGCCCTGTCAAGTTGTTCTTTTGTGTGAGAGGCTGTGACAACAACTCTCATAAGAGTTCTTTTGGGCGGCACAGCTGGACTTACAACGGGATTTGTGAATATACCGGCATCAAAAAGCGCTCTCCACAACATAAATGTTTTTTCATTGTCGCCTATGAGTATTGGAATTATAGGGGTTTGAGTGTGACCAGTATTGCAACCCATTTTTTTAAATCTTTCCAAAAGATAGTTTGAATTTTCCCACAATCTCTTCCTTATCTGAGGCTCTTCTTTTATGATATCTATTGCCTTTGAAATTGAAGCAACACAAGCTGGCGGGAGGGCCGCAGAAAATATCATAGACCTAGACATATGCTTTATGTAATGAATTATCTTTTCATCTCCAACTACAAATCCGCCTACAGAGGCAAAAGATTTAGAGCATGTCCCTACAACAAGATCTACTTCCTCTGTCCCAAGCCCAAAATATTCGCTTGTGCCTGCGCCAGTTTTCCCCAGCACACCGGTTGCATGAGCATCGTCAACTATTAACCTAGCTCCATATTTTTTTACAACCTTAACTATCTCTGGAATAGGGGCGATATCCCCCTCCATAGAGAAAACACCATCAACTATAACCAGTTTGCCAGATTCAGATGGAAGCTTTGAAAGGACCTTATCAAGGTCTGACACTTCATTATGTTTGAAC
Organism: Candidatus Avelusimicrobium gallicola; assembly: GCA_020722185.1. GTDB lineage: Bacteria > Elusimicrobiota > Elusimicrobia > Elusimicrobiales > UBA9959 > JAAYVI01. Next base: position 6,465 of record DYLH01000023.1, read on the forward strand.
CTTTTTATTTCAGCCCCACTTAGTTTGCATCCATCGATGATACTGGCGTGATCAAGCTTGTCTACTATGACAAAATCTCCTTTTCCAACAAGAGCGCTTACTACGCCCAAATTCATTTGATATCCGGTTGCGTAGACAAGCCCAGACTCTCTATGTTTAAAAGAAGCCAATTTTCTTTCCAATTCTTCATGAAGTACGGTATTCCCATTTAAAAATCTAGAACCGGCTACACCTGTGCCATATTTGTCCACTGCCTGTTTGGCGGCCTCTTTCATTCTAGGGTCATTTGCCAGTCCAAGATAATTATTTGACCCAAACATTATGTATTTCTTCCCGCCTATTGTGACCTCTGGCGCCTGTTCAGATTCCAAAGCTTTGAAATACGGATAAATCCCTTTTGCTACTAACTCATGAACTATATTGAACTCATCACACTTCTTAAAGATATCTTTCATAATATGACAATTTTATTATTTATTAGAGGTTTTTTCAATGATTTTTGTTGTAGATCTTCCCTTCAATAAAGGAATTATCCTAACTTTTCCGGCAAATTCAGCGCCAATAACGCTTTTGGGAGAATAATCGCCGCCCTTCACCAAGACATCAGGCCTTATTGACTTTATCAAATTATACGGAGTATCTTCTTCAAAACCAATCACATAATCAACAAAACTCAAGGCAGACAAAACAATAGCCCTATCAGAAAATTTATTTATAGGTCTCAAGGCGCCTTTAAGCCTTCTAACAGAAGAATCTGAATTAAGCCCAACTATCAGTATATCTCCAAATAAACGAGCTTTTGCAAGTGTTTTGATATGACCCGCATGCAGTATATCAAAGCAACCATTTGTAAATACAACTTTCAAACCCTTCGCTCTTAATTCTTGCGCAAGCTTGAAGGCCTTTTTTTTGTTTATTATCTTACTTTTTAAATTCATCGCTTTGCATGAATCTTTCAAGGAATTTTGTGTCTAAATCTCCAGACATAAAATCAGCTGAAGAAAGTATCTTTTTATGGGCTATAAGTGTTGTTTTAATCCCATCTATCTTAAAATCTTCAATAGCTCTAAGTGAGCGCGATATTGCCTTGTTTCTGTCCGGAGCCCATACTATCAGCTTAGCTATCATACTGTCATAGTAGACCGGCAATTCATACCCTGTGTATATATGAGTATCCACCCTTATACCCGGACCGCCAGGGACTATCCACTCCTTTATCTTGCCCACAGAGGGCATAAAATTATTTTGCCAATCTTCGGCATTTATCCTATGCTCTATCGAATGGCCTTTGAAATTGTCTGCGTCTTTTTGAGTTATTTCAAGCTTGGCACCCATAGCCACAAGCAATTGTTGTCGAACGAGATCTGTACCAGAAATAAACTCAGTCACCGGATGTTCAACCTGAAGCCTGGTATTTACTTCCATAAAATAAAACTCGCCATTCTTATCCAGTAAAAACTCAACAGTTCCAGCTCCATGATAATCAGCGCTATCTGCGAGATTTATAGCGGCCTTCTGTAGTTTTTTACGCAGTTCAAAGCTTACAGCCGGCGATGGGGTTTCCTCTATAAGTTTTTGATTTCTTCTTTGCACGGAACAGTCTCTTTCGGCAAAAGCCACAGTATTACCCTGAGTGTCTCTTATAAATTGCACCTCTATGTGCCTTGGCTTTTCTATGTATTTTTCAAAGTATATTTCACCGTTGGCAAAGGCTGCCATAGCCTCGTTTTTGGCCATTTCGCATTCATGATTAAGTTTTTCCTTGTCATAAACTATCCTTATGCCTCGACCTCCCCCTCCTGCCGCGGCCTTTATCATAATCGGAAATCCTATTTTTTCAGCTTCTTTGAGGAAATCTTTTTCCACACAGCCATTACTCCCCGGAGTTATTGGGACTCCCGCTTTTTTTGCTATGCCCCTTGCTGTGGCCTTGTGCCCGAGAAGTTTTATTGAGTCGGGAGTAGGGCCTATGAAGATTATCCCATTCTTCGCGCAAGCTTTTGAAAAGTCTGCATTTTCTGACAAGAATCCATATCCCGGATGTATAGCATCGGACTGTGTTGAAACGGCGGCTGAAATTACATTTTCCTGTTTTAAATAACTCTCTTTAGCCTGAGCTGGGCCTATGCATATAGATTCGTCTGCAAGTCTGGCGTGAAGGGAATTGGCGTCTCCCTCAGAATAAACTGCCACAGATTTTATTCCCATCTCTCGCAAGGTTCTTATAATTCTGACAGCTATCTCGCCTCTATTGGCTATTAAAACTTTTTTTATTTCCTTCATTCATCCTCCACTACCTGGAATTCATTTTAATTGAACCAGTCCAAAGATTCACATATATTTTATAAATTTCGTTCTCCTCTACTTTCCTTCCTTTTCTGTCTATCTTTTGTTGAATCAGGACTACATTGTACTCAGGACCACCTATATGTGAAGCTATCCATTCGTCTCTGTATTTAAAAGATTTTGACGCTTTCAAATTGATTGAATCCAGTTGAGTATTTCTCATTTCCAGAAGTGTCGGACGTTCAGGAGATAATCTAGCATTCCTAGCCAAAGAAACCGCCTCAGATAAGGCCGACCCACTTATATATGAGAGTCTTTTTAAAGCCTCATTTCTATTGATACCTTGAGGGCAAGAAACTGTAGCTGAATTTATATCCTCTAAAGCTTTGTCGTATTCTTTGATTCGCACATAAGCATCTGACCTAGACATAAATAAAGGGCACTTATTTTTAAGCGAAATATCTTCAAATAAAAGAAGCTGAGTATAAATCTCAATAGCAGGATTAAAATTAGCCATAAATCTCAAACTATCTGCATAGTAAAAAGTAAACCAGAAAAGCTCTTCTTTGCTAAAACCGACAGGGAATTCCTTAGCCCCCTCTATAGTTCTTTTGCAGGATTCCTGAGCCTTATCATACAATCCCATCAAATATTCAGTATTGCACAAGTATCCAGAAGTTCTGGGATCAATTGGGTCTGTTAAGTAAAGTTTTTGAGAAAGAAATAAAGCATGGGAGAAATCTCCACGAGATATGGCTTCATCAATAGGCATAAATAAATGCCATATATATGGTCTTACCCACTCTCCATGCTCTTTTACAAAAGATATATAATCATCTCTCCACGAATCAGTTCCCTCTTTGAGTGAGTATTTTATCACAGCCCCATCTTCTTTAATGGAAAAGACTTTTACATCTTTAAAATCCCAGCCACCATTTATCTTGGAATAATATTCGTCATTGTATTTGACAAAATCAGTAAAGGAGCATGTAGACTTAGAGTTATTGGAAAGATATAAATACGCCTGAGAATAATCCTTATTTTTCAAAGCAGAAAGATATTTTTTAGCAGTCATTACAAGTTTTATTCCAGGTATTCTGGGCTTTATTGAGAACCAAATCGTAAAAAAAGCAAGCAGTACAGCAAGTCCAATAAAAACATACTTTTGTATCTTTTTATTTTTAGACGAATTATTTCCAATGTCTTTTTTCGCTAACTCATTTTTCTTTTTTTCAAATTCCTCGAGTTTATTTATTTCTTCCTTGGCTCTGTCCACTCTCTTATCTTTATTTTCTACAGAAGGAGCAGAATCTTGAATATTTGGCTCTTGTTTTTTTCTAAAACTTTCAGCTCTGGAAGATACAGTCTCAAGCAAGGATTCAAATTCAATACTTATCTTTGGAGTTTCCTTAATTTCTTCTTTTTTTTCTGATTCTTTTTCGGATTTTTTTTCCGGAATATCTTCTTTTGGAACTTTCAAGGCAAGCAATTGTCCACATCCATCACAATAATTCTTTTCAACTGAATTAACTGTTTCACAATTGCCACAAATCTTAACTAAAGGGGCGCCACATTTAATGCAGACATCGCTTATTATGTTTGACTGGTATCCACATTTTGAGCATCTTATAATCGCCGGTTTCATTTTATCGCTTTTCTATAAAAAATAGGGCAGTATTGTACTGGGCGCATTCTCCATCTTTAAGGCACACAGATTTTACAATACCATTTACGGGAGAAATTATTTCCTTGTACTCCCTTAGTACTTCAACATATCCTATGACATCGCCTTTCAATACAGAATCTCCCTCTTTGATATTGAGAGTTTGACCAATTTTTGAAGGTCTAAAAATTCCTACATAAGTCGAATTTAAATTTATGATTGAAGGTTCAATTAGAAAATTACACAAATTTGTAAAACCATTTTGTATGGAAAATCCATCTCCTTCTTTTTTATAAATTATCTCTTCGAGATCCGTCTCCTCCGACCATTTTGTTATCTCGCTTAAAATTTTTGCGTCCATAAAATCTCCTTAAAGTCCAGCCTGAGAAGGGTCAAAAGGCCGAAAAATCAGTTTTGAAACTTTTATAATGGTCACTTTTTCCTTTTTTTTCTCCAGAGGCTGCCAATCAACGCATATAACATTTGCACCCTTGCTTGCAAATTCCAATATTACCTGTCTGCAAGCGCCACAAGGTGTTGCTGATTTTGCCACGACACAAATATCTCGTATTTTCTTTTCTCCAGCGCTTATAGCTTTAAATATGGCGATTCTTTCAGCGCACATGGAAAGTCCAAAAGAGGCATTCTCGACATTGCATCCTGTGTATATTCTGCCAGATTCTCCCAATACAGCGGCGCCAACAGGATATCTGGAATATGGAGAATAAGAGTGCTTTTGGGCTCTTTTGGCCAGCTCTATAAGCTTCTCTCTTATCTTTTTGTTCCAATCTTTTCTTGTTATCTTTTCTTTTTTCAACATCTCAGCCTATAATAAGCTTTAGTTTTCTCATTAGCGACTGTGGGATATGTCCTTTTGCAGTCAGTATAGAACCACTGATTATCCTATCATAACCACAATCACATTTTACAGAATCCATGATGGGAATAATGCGAACAAGCAATCTTCTTATATTTTCTATGTTTTTGTGAAGAGTATCAAGAACTTTGCCCTGATCCACCTCTTCCCCTTCTTTCCAGCAGTCATAATCTGTAACTAGCGAAACCGGCACATAATGCAAACCAGCTTCTCTGGCTAATTTAGCTTCCGTAGCAACAGTCATTCCTATTATGGAATAACCCATTTTTCTATGGTATTCGCTTTCGGCCTTTGTTGAGAATTCCGGACCTTCCATACAGATATATGTGCCACCAAGGTGAGATTTTATTCCTATCTTTTTTGCTTCATTGTACATAAATTTGGAATAACTCATACAAAATGGGTGGGCCATAGGGACATGAGCAACCACTCCATCTCCAAAGAAAGTCGCCTTTCTCAGTTTAGTCTCATCCACAAATTGATCCGGGAAAACAAAATGAGAAGGGGCCAATTCTTCCTTAAGCGATCCAACAGCGCTAACGGAGATAATAGTTTTAACCCCTATTGATTTAAGAGCCCACATATTTGCCTGATGTGGAATCTCTGACGGCAATATATTGTGATTTCTCCCATGCCTTGGAACAAAGCATACAGGTGTTCCTGAAATCTCTCCCCATATAATTTTATCTGAGGTTTTGCCAAACGGCGTTTTTATTGAAATTTCTTTCTTATTTTTCAACTCATCTATCTTGTAAAGACCACTTCCACCTATTACTCCTATTTTAGCTGATACAGACATTTTTCCTCCAATTAATTTTCAAAACCAGTATATATGGGAAATTGAGCGCAGAATCTCTCGACCTTAGAAGAGATTTCTTTAAGCGCCGTCTCATTTTTTTGATTTTTTATGGCTTCGTCAATAAATGAAGCTATGTTTTCCATATCCTTTTCTTTCATTCCTCTTGTTGTTATAGCTGGAGTTCCTACCCTGATTCCGCTTGTAATAAGAGGAGGCTGAGGATCATATGGTATTGTATTCTTATTTACGGTTATCCCAGCTTTATCAAGAGCCTTTTCAGCTTCTTTGCCCGTCACATTTTTGCTCCTTAAATCAAGAGAAAAAAGGTGACAGTCAGTTCCGCCAGAGACTATCCTGTATCCCATATCGGACATACAAGACGCCAGTTTCCTAGCATTTGACAAAACCTGTTTTTGATAATTTACAAATTCAGGTTTTAGCGCTTCGCCAAAACAAACAGCTTTGGCTGCGATTGCGTGCATTAGAGGCCCGCCCTGATTTCCCGGGAAATTGGTTCTATCCACAGCCTTGGAATAAGAGGCTTTGGAAAGTATAAGACCGCCTCTTGGCCCTCTCAAGGTCTTATGTGTGGTGGTAGTAACTATATCGGCATACTCAACCGGAGATGGATAAATACCGGCAGCTATAAGACCAGCATAATGAGCTATATCTGTCACAAGGAAAGCTTTCCACTGATCGGCCATTTTTTTTATCCTAGCCCAATCCCATATCCTAGAGTAATTCGATGCTCCAGCCATAATAAGCCTTGGTCTTTCCTTCTCTACAATTTTCTCCATTTCATCGTAATCTATCAGCTCTGTGTCTTTGTTGACATTTATTGTAACTATCTTGAAATATCTGCCAGAAAAATTCAATGGATGTCCATGGGAAAGATGTCCGCCATGTGAAAGATTAAGGCCAAGAACTGTATCGCCGGGATTTATTAGAGAAAGATAGGCTGTTATATTGGCGGTTGTTCCGCTGTGTGGTTGAACATTGGCATGTTCCGCCTTAAAAAGCTTTTTTGCTCTATCTATCGCTATTCTCTCGGCTATATCCACATATTCGCACCCGCCATAGTATCTTTTGCCGGGATAGCCTTCCGCATATTTATTGGTTAATACTGAGCCAAGAGCCTCGAGAACTGCTTTTGAAGTATAATTTTCTGAGGCTATGAGTTCAAGCTTATTCTGCTGTCTGAGGACTTCCCCTCTTATGGATTCATAAATCTCTTTATCTGCTTTTTTTAGTTCTTCGTACATATCATCTCCTTAAAGCAAACGGCAAGACCTTGAGGATATTATATATTTTTTATCAATATCCTTTCCAAAACGCCTTTGACAAAATTTTTGATAGTCTTAAAGGTTAGAGCATAAAAATCTTCATTTTTACCCCATGGATCTACTATATCTGCCTTTCCAAGCCCGGCAAACTCTGAAATCTGAAATATTTTGTCTTGATATTGTGGGAAGAAACCTTTCATAATATCGGTCTGTCTTGAAGTCATGCAAAGTATCAAGTCATTTTCCTCCACTTCCTTGCTTGAAAGTTGAACGGGTTTGTATTGAAACCTTTCAATTCCTTCTTTTGAAAGAACTTTTAATACTTCCTGAGGAATTTGATTTTCTTCATTTGCAAATAATCCAGCTGAGGAGACAGATAGATTTGTTGGAAATATTTTTTCTGAATACTTATGCGCCATAACACTTCTACATATATTTCCTGAGCAAACATAGAGAACCTTTTTTATTTTGCCGTCATCTTCCAATTCATATTTATTTTCCCATGCCACAATTGTTATTTCGCCCTTTATTTCCTTCTCTCCAAGCAGAGAAAGTATCTCATTGGCATTGCCCCGCAACCACTGTTCAAAAGTCTTAGTCAACTCTCTAGCAACCACAAACTGGCAGGATGGCAATTCCTTCTTTGCCTCTTCAAAAAAACTCTTCAATCTAAAAGGAGATTCATAGAAAGAGACAGGATATCCTGTCAAAAGGGCATTTTTAAGTTTTTTAAAAAGCTTGCCTCTGCTCCTGGGCAAAAAACCAAGGAAGGTGAAATTATCGCATGGGAACCCACTCGCAGAAAGAGCGCATATAGCGGCGCTTGGACCGGGTATAACTTGCACATCTATTTTCTCATCAATGGCAGACCTGACAAGTTTCCACCCAGGGTCTGAAATACAAGGCATTCCTGCATCTGTGACTAAACATATTTTCATTGAACGCTTTAGCATATCCATAGCGCAATTGAGTGTTTTAGGAATGTGATCATTGTACCTAAAAACTTTTTTTGAAATCGAAAAGTTATTTAGTAGGGCAAGAGTTCTTCTGGTATCTTCACAAAATATAGCGTCACATGAAGAAAAAGCATCAATAGCTCGCGCTCCAATATCTTTTAAATTTCCAAGCGGAGTTCCTACAATTATGAGCATATTATTGGGGTTTGGATTGTAGGTATTCTTTTTCTTCAAGTCTGAGGAAAGCATCAATAACTCGGGGATCAAATTGTTTTCCAGCCCCTTTTTGAAGTTCTTCTCTGGCTTTTTCCCTTGGCATAGCTTTGCGATAAGGCCTGTCGCTTGTCATGGCATCCCATGCATCTATAGTAGACACTATCCTCGACCCTATTGGGATTTCCTCTCCCTTCAATCCATCTGGATATCCAGCACCGTTATACCATTCCTGGTGGTAAAGTACCATCTGAGCCACAGGAGCTAAAAATTCTATTGGAGCAAGTATCTGATAACCTATGACAGGATGTTTTTTAATTTCGCTGAATTCTTCTTCTGTTAGTTTTCCAGGCTTTAGAAGTATTCTTGCATCTATTCCTATCTTGCCTATATCGTGAAGCAAGGCGGCATATTCAACATATCTCACCATCTGTTCGGGCATATTCAGCTCTTTAGCCAGTTTAACAGCTCTCTCTCTGGCCCTGGCAGCATGATCCCCGGTGTAAGAATCTTTTGCGTCTATTATCCTTGCAAGTGTTTGAACCATCTCAAGATAGAAATTTTCAACACTTTCATAAAGCCTTATATTTTCAAGTGTTACAGCAGTTTCTCCGCCAAGTATGTTTAGAAATTTTAAATCGTATTCGGAGAAACTATTGCTTCCTTTGGGAAGATGCACATTCAAAACACCATAAACTTTTTCCTGAACCTTAAGAGGCAAAGAGATGAATGGATCAGTCTGCTCATAGTATCCCATAAAACCCTTATATTGAGGATTTTGAGATGGATCTGTAACAAAAATTATTTCTCCATTTTCAAAGGCGCGGCCAGCAATACCCTCGCCTTTCTTTATGTGAGTGTTTTCTATTATCTCGCGTGAAATTCCCCTCGACGCCACTATTTTAAGTTCTTTCTTTGACTCATCATAAACCATTACAGAACCACGCGTTGATGAGACTAAATCGCAAGCATTATCCAGAGCTATTTGAAAGAATTCATTTTGTTTTGTCTTGCCTGTGCCAACAGCTCCGAGATTGTGTATAACCATTAAACTGCCAAGCAACTCATCAAATCTGCTCCATGTCTTTTTAAGCTCATAATCTTTTCCATTTGAATGTGAGTTATTGGAAAGTCTTATTTTATAAAGTTTGGCAAACAGGTAACCGCAAACGCCAAGAAGTACAGCGACAAGAGCGCTTAAAGCGTATATCATATTAATAACATAGCAAAAATACAAATTGCTTACAAGAAAGATCAAAAGTTTCAAAGCAGCAAAATTTCAAAGTTTCTAATATTCTAACTTTTTAATTTTCCTTCACTTAGACTTCTTCACTTCCTCCCTCATATGAACTGTTTATCACCTCGCTTTCTAAGTGAATGATCCAGAACTTTTTTTCTCATCCTAACACTTTTTGGAGTGACCTCAACATATTCATCTTCTGCAATATATTCAAGGGCCTGTTCAAGAGAAAAGATTCTGGGGGGTGTGAGCAATATTGCTTCGTCAGATCCAGAAGATCTCATATTGCTCTGTTTTTTCTCCTTACATGGATTTACGATCAATTCATTGTCCCTTAAATTCTCTCCAACTATTTGGCCCATATAGACATCTTCTCCTGGTCCAATAAAAAGAGTTCCATGATCTTGAAGAGAATTGATTGCATAGGCTGCGGTCTTGCCAGTTTCTTTTGCTATAAAAACTCCAAGTCTGGTGGGCGGTTGGAAATTGCCTTCGGGCATATATCCGTGAAAACTTTGATGCATCATTCCATTACCCTTTGTCAGTGTCATAAATTCATTTTTAAAGCCAAGCAAAGCCTTTGATGAAATCAGGTATTCTAATCTAATCCTTCCATGCGAATCTATCTCCATATTTTTCATCTGAGCATTTCTTCTGCCCATGGCTTCCATAATAATTCCCTGAAATTCTGAGGGAAAGTCTAAAATCAAATATTCAACCGGCTCCATTAAAACACCATTTTCTTTATGAGTTATAACTCGCATTTTGGATACACACAATTCAAAACCTTCTCTACGCATAGTTTCTATCAATACAGAAAGGTGCAATTCCCCGCGCCCGGAAACCTTATATCCGCTTTCCTGAGGTATTTCCTCAACTTTAAGGCCTACATTTATCTGAGCCTCTCTAAACAACCTATCTCGTATTTGAGTTATATTCACAAACTTTCCTTCTCTGCCGGCAAAAGGACCATCATTGGCATAAAATTCCATAGACACCGTGGGTTCATCTATGCGCAATCCTTCCAGATATCCGGGATCATCTATGCTTGAAACGGTATCCCCAACATCTATCCCATCGAGTCCGTATAAAGCCACTATGTCGCCACAAGAAGCCTCTTGCACTTCTTTTTTTTCAAGGCCTTCAAATTTCATTATTTGCAAAATTCGGCGTCTGAGATTTTTTCCAGACTCAGACATAAGCATAACTTCCTGATTTTTAGATACCTTGCCTTGAAATATCCTGCCTATACCTATCCTTCCAGTGTAGGGGCTGTAGTCAAGCATGGTTACAAGCATTCGCAAAGATTTATCAGACTCTTCGCTAGGCCCCGGCAAATGAGATATTATTGCGTCAAAAAGAGGATTTAGATTTTCTCCTTTGACAGAGAGGTCTATTGTCGCTATTCCCTCTTTGCCTGAAGCGTAAATCACCGGGAAATCAAGCTGAGCGTCAGTGGCATTGAGATCTATAAAAAGCGAAAAGACCTTATCTAAAGCGAGGTGAGGGGCTGCATTTGGTCTGTCTATCTTGTTTATAACGACAAGAGCTTTGAGGTTAAGCTGAAGAGCTTTTTTTAGAACAAATCTGGTTTGAGGCATTGGGCCATCAAGGGCATCTACCAGAAGAAGCACGCCATCCACCATTTTCAAAACCCTCTCCACCTCGCTTGAAAAATCCGCATGTCCCGGAGTATCTACTATATGTATGGTCACTCCCTTGTAGTTCACAGAAGTATTTTTTGAGAGTATAGTTATTCCTCTCTCCCTTTCCAGATCATTTGAGTCAAGCACACATTGAGCATTTTGATCTTTCGATTTAAAATATCCGGTTTGTTTCAACATTGAATCAACAAGAGTGGTTTTGCCATGGTCCACATGGGCTATAATGGCTATGTTTCTTAAATTTTTTCTTTCCATATTTATTCCTTGTAAGCTTTTACAAACCGGCTGTCAGACTACCTTCCGGGAGGGTAAAAGGCACTATATTTTAGCAAATTATGAGCTGTTCTATCTCTAGGGCAAAAGCATCCAATCTTGCCAATAGACTTCTTTTTTTTCTTTCTTTTTTTTGTTTAATTCTTTGCTTGTTGAAGAAGAGCTTTTTACATTTTTCTTTATTTGCTGTGTATTTTTCTTTTTTTCTTCTTTTTTAACGCTATCAATAATCCTTATTTTTTGCTTTCCTCTGTCATTTATAAAACTTTTTTCATTGTTTCTTAAATCAATCATTTCCAATTTTTCTGGTTTTAATCTAAGTTTCCTTTCACGAAACACTTTTGCCCTATCTCTGTCTCTTTGCTCGCTAAAATTAAATGAAATTCCTACTCTATACACAGGGCTCCCGAAACTGTCTGGGAATTGAGTGGCATAAAACATACTAAATCCTGAAACTTTAAGCCCGAAGCCTGCGGTTATAAAACTGCCATTATAAGACTGCTTAAATCCTCCACTCAATGAAAATGGCATATTCTTCAACTCCAATTCAAGACCAGCTCCCTTCTCAATAAAATTTTCTTTTAGTATTTTTTTCCCCGATATACCGAAATAAATATTTTGTTTTCTTCTCTGCCATCTAAAGCCTGCCTCTGCCTTAATAGATGATGGCAATTTTTCATCTTCATATCTGTAATTTATTGTTCCGCCAAAATTATCTAAAACTATGGAAGCGCTGAAAAAATCATCAAGGCTTTTATAAACCGCGCCACTCTTGAAAGTCATAGTTCTGGCTTTATATTTTTCAGCCAATGAACTACTTACGGATTTAACATTAAATCCCCAAAAAAATCTCTCGTCAAAAGGTATTCCCCAACCGCCAGAAATAGCATAATCTTTTTGCAATGTTAAATTGTATTTATTCCCCGAGAGATCATAAAACTCTTCTTCTGAACTATCATACCCCAAGTACGAAACAGCAAAGCTCCCATATTGTTCGGCACTTATGACCGCATTGGCGAAACTATACTTGCCAACTCCATCAGCAGCTCCCCAAAGCGAAAAAGAAATAGCGCTTTCAGTCATATGTCCTAAAAGACCCGGATTATTGTATGCGGCATCTGCATCATTTGTAGAATTTGAACATACCCCAGCCATTGAAAAGCACCTTGGCGAAGGGTCTTCATTTAGAAAAAGCAATGAAGAAGTCCCATATGTCTCAGCCCTTGATAAACTAAACATTGCAGCCATCATGACTATGATATAGGATAAGAAATAATAACTTCCTCTATGCATTTTTCCCCTTTGTTACCTTACAACTAATATTCTCCTATTCTCTTTGTATTCTGGGGTTTCTATCCTGACAAAATAAACTCCGCTAGAAACTTTTTTTCCTGCTTCATTTATTCCTGCCCAAACATCTTCATAATTTCCAGCGCTTCTCTGCCCTTCAAAAACTGTCATTACGAGCCTGCCAGATTGATCGTATATTTTCACAGAATACCTTCCCGAAGAAGAAGTTTTATAAACTATATGAGCCTTCTCTCCTTGAGAAGGGTTTATTATGCCACCATATATTTTAGGCTTAGAATCTGTCTTAGCAAGGACATGGAAGTAATCTCCATAGTAAGAAGTCTTTCCATCTGTATTGCTGACAGATAATTTCCAGTCGCCGGCAGCAACTCCTGTCAGAGGAAGATTGCATTTTATTTTATCGGAAGATACCTCTATGTCATAAGCGTTTATATCTGCCTGTCCAGTTTTTGAAAGTTTCACCGAAGCTCCTGTAAGAAATCCGTGGCCGTATATCTCAAGAGGGAAAGGAGCTGTATTAATAGCGGCATTTGCGCTGAGAGACTCTAGATATGGAGCCTCATTATTTATTATGAAAGCCCCGGGCAAAGTGGCTGTCTGTCCATCTGTATTAGAAACCCATACATCCCAGTTTCCAGATGATACTCCTGTCAAACTTAAAGAGCAATTAATTTTGTAATTCCCGGTAAGTATTAAAGAATAGCAGTCTATGTCAGATGAACCAGACTTTTTAAGTTTAGCCACAACTCCACTTCTAAAATAATTACCATTTATAGAAACATTGATATTGCCAAAATTCAAGGCCTCATTCGGATAAATTGAGCTAATAGTCGGCTGAGGATTTTTTATTTCAAAAGCATCTGTCAATTTTGCGCTTTGTCCATCTGGATTTGTGACTGTGACATCCCAAAACCCGATATCTTTGCCAGCAAGAGGCAAAACACAAGTTATCTTCGTTGGAGAAACAACCGTGACAGAATTTGCCGAAAATTCAGAAGAGCCAATTTTAGAAAGTTTAACAGTTGCGCCTGAAATAAAATTAGCTCCAGAAAGATCCGTTATATTCACATCCCCAGTATTTG
>DYLH01000023.1:20211-24851 GCA_020722185.1 Candidatus Avelusimicrobium gallicola
TGAGGGAGGAGGATAGCTTATTGTGAAAGCGTTATTTATTGTGACAGAAGAGCCATCAAGATTTAGCACTTCCACATTCCATGTTCCAGTGCTCGCTCCAGATATAGGAAAGTCACATATTATCTTGTTTAGATTCACAACGGACACATTTTGAGCAAATATATCGGGGTATCCACTCTTTTTAAGTTTTACTGAAGCTCCGCTTAAAAAACCGGTGCCAGACAAATCTGTAATTGAAACAGGTCCATCATTCCTGCCGGTGTTTGGAGTTATTGAAGTTATGCTTGGAGAAAGATTGTTCAAAGCATTTACAGCATCAGCAATTCCTACTCCACAATTATTTTCTATCAAACAGCTTGATCCTGAAGGGAATGCTCTTGCAGTATGCAAAAGGTTGTAATTTATTTCGCTTGTACTAAGCAGAGGTTTGTATCCAAGCATAAGTGAAATAAGCCCCGAGACATGTGGCGTAGCCATACTTGTACCTGAGTATCCAGCATAGATATCGTTAGCTGGAACTGTCTGTCCATTGTTGAGTGTGGAATAAATCGGGTTTCCTCCTTCTCCTCCCGGAGCAGATAGAGAAACAGCTGTTCCGTAATTGCTGTATGAAGCCTTATCTCCATTTCTGTTGATAGCGGCCACTGTTATGACATTTTGGCAATTAGCCGGAAAATATTTATAGGCATAGTCGTTTGAATTTCCAGCCGCGACAACAACAGTGGCGCCAGCTGAAACTGCTGAGTTTATAGCATCTTGTATTATAGATGGACAATCACCAAGTCCAGCAAGACTCATGTTTATAACTCTTGCCGCATTTCCATTTAGAGGAAGGCCAGAAACTGGAAGTCCCGCCGCCCAGCGTATGGCATCAGCCATGTCAGTGGCTACTCCACCACCCTTGCCAAGAACTCTTACTGGAAGTATCTTGTTATTCCAATCAATACCGGCAACGCCAGATGAATTGTTTGTATTAGCTCCTATTGTACCAGTCACATGAAGGCCATGCCATGAACTATACGAAGTCTGACAATCAGGATCTGAAGGATTAGTTTCGCAGTAGCTGTCGTAACAAGGGCTGGTTGGAGTTTTTTTCTCAGTATCTGTACACCAATCTCCGGGATCAGATGGATTAGCATCTCTTCCATCACCGTCATTGGCTATATCCACATCTGAGATCATGTCATAGCCGGGCAATATTCTACCAGCATCTATATCTACATGCGTTAATATGCCGGTGTCTATAACAGCAACCACAGTTGATGTTGACCCAGTTGTTATATCCCATGCCAGAGGAAGATTCAAAGCTGCCTTTTCAACTGATGCTTCGTGATAATGCCACTGGTAAGAATAGAAAGAATCATTTGGTACTGTCATGGGCCAAACTCTGAGGACTGGCTCAACACTTTCAACTTCAGGGTCCTTTTTTATTTCATCAAGGATTGATTCCATCTCTTTTTCGCCTGGATAATGATTTAACTTGTATATCTCTAAATCTGCTCTGTATTTTTTGACATGAGAAACAGTCGTTTTACTTTTTAGGGAAAAAGCTGCTACCTTAGTGTCAATTAGATTTAAATTCTTCTTTACAGCCTCTGCCTTAAATTTAACCATAAAATATTTGGAATACTTCATATTTTCATGTCTTACTTGCTCTGCATTGGATAAAATGGAAAAGGCTAAAATAATTGTGGCTATTGCAATTCTGTTCATAATAATAAATTATATAATAAGGAGGTCGACAAAATTGTTTTTTTTTTGTTAAAAAAATATAATCGTACTATGAGCTTTTCTCTATTCATCAATGGCGCTGCTGGAAAGATGGGGAATATTGTAAAAGTTAGGGCGACAAAGTTTCCGCAGATAAAATCTGTATTCTTATTTGACATCAAGGAAAGCGAAGGCATATCCCTTTTGCCAAAAGGCAAGGTAAAAAATTCAAAAAAAGCTTTTCTCATAGATTTTTCATCTCCTCAAGGAGCTATGTCAGCTCTTGAATTTTGTGTTAAAAACAAAATGCCAGCAGTGATCGGCTCAACAGGATTTGAACAAAAAGAGATTCTGAAAAAAGCATCTAAAAAGATACCAGTATTTTTTTCTCCGAATATGAGCATGGCGGTAAATCTTACTTTCATAATTTCACAAATACTTGCAAAAAATTTAGATTTTGACATACACATTCATGAAACACATCATACAGCTAAAAAGGATGCTCCAAGCGGTACTGCCCTAAAATACGCCGAGTTTATAGCTAAAGCAGGTAAAAAACTGTCCATAAGCAGCGCCAGAGTGGGCACTATAACAGGAGAACATGAAATTGTGTACGCAGGTCCTGGAGAAAAAGTCACATTATCTCATTGCGCATACACAAGGGATATTTTTGCGGACGGCGCTATTAAGGCAGGTCTCTGGCTATATGGAAAGAGGCCAGGACTTTACTCCTTTATGGATATTTTCAAGGTGAAAATATGATAAAACTAAGCTCAAATATGAAAAAATTTAAGCCTTTTCTTTTTGAAGAGCTTTACAGGAAAGAAAGGGCAGAGAGAGAAAAAGGAAGAAATGTTATAAGTATGGCAGTAGGGGATCCGGATATCCCAACTCACCAGGAAATTGTGGATTTTGCCATAAAAGAGAGCAAAAATTATATCAATCATCGCTATCCCAATACCAAAGGCAATCTTAATCTCAGACAGGCAATTTCTCGCTGGCATGAAAAAAGACATGGAATAAAGTTTCATCCCGACGATGAGATTTCAGTACTCATAGGATCCAAAGAGGGTATAGCCCATTTGCCCTTTGTAGTTCTTGAAAAAAAGGATATATGTCTTATTCCAGACCCTACTTATCCCACATACAAAACAGGAGTTTTGCTGTGTGGTTCTGAAATTTACAATGTCTCGTTAAAAGAGGAGAATGGATTTCTTCCGGACCTTGGTAAAATTCCTCAAAAAGTGGTAAACAGAAGCAAGCTTTTTTTTCTAAACTATCCAAATAATCCAACAGGAGCCGTAGCAAACAAAGAGTTTTACAAAGAATTGCTAAAATGGGCGCTAAAGAATGAAATAATACTGGCTCTTGACTGCGCTTATTGCGAAATTTATTTTAAGGAGCGGACATCAAGTATTTTTGAACTGCCACAAGCTAATAAAATAGCTGTTGAGTTCTATTCAGCGTCAAAAACATATTGTATGGCGGGGTGGAGGATAGGATGGGCAGTTGGCAATTCTAAGCTTGTTCGCGCTCTAAATCAGGTAAAGGAGAACATTGATTCAGGACAATTCAATGCTATACAAAACTCTGTGGCTTATGCCCTAGACAATCATGAAAGAATTGTTCCTTCCATTAGAAATAAATTCAAAGAGAGAGCATCCTTTTTTTCATCAGCTTTAATCTCATGCGGATGGAAAGTTCAAGAGCCAGGTGGATCCTGTTTCATATGGGCAAAAAACCCGGTGAAGTGCTCATCTTCAAAAGCCGCTGTTTTCATACTTGAGAATGCAAATGTTTTGGCTGCCCCAGGTATCGGATTCGGCAAAAATGGAGAAGGATATATCAGGTTTTCCCTTACCCTTGAAGATGAACTTTTAATTGAATCGGCAAAAAAAATAAGAAATCTTGACTGGAGTAAAATATGACATTAAATGAGGTATTAATCTGGACCTTTATCTCTACAGTAGCGCTTTTTGTTTTAAGCGTTTATATAGCCTACAAAAAAAGAGACAGTGTATTGAATCCTCCAAATAGGAGATCCCCCGTAACCATTACTCCGGAAAATTTCAAACTGGCTTATGAAACTGTTTTCTTCAATTCTTCTGATGGGATAGAGCTCAGTGGCTGGTTTATACCATGCGCCTCAAAGGAAAGCGATAAGACTATAGTGCTCGGCCATGGATGGGCTTCGAACAAAGGAGAACTGCTCAAGGACACATATTTTTTGGCAGAAAAAGAATTCAACCTTTTATATTTTGACTTTCGCGGATGTGGGGAAAGCAAGAATGTAGGAATTTCATCTGTTGGATATCTAGAGACAAGAGATATAGAAGGTGCGATAAGGTTCTTAAAAGATGTAAAACCAGCAGAATCTGCTTCAATTTCGCTTTATGGTTGCTCCATGGGTGGAGCCGTCGCTATATACTGCGCCGCGCATGATGAGCAGATAAAATCATTAGTCGCAGAAAGCACTTTTTTCTCTTTTGACTCAGTAATAAGAAACTGGAGCTGGAAGAGGCTTCATGTGCCATATTTTCCAATGGTCATAATGGTTCTTTTATTCATAAAGAGAAAGCTCGGGGTAGATTCAAATCTTTATTCCCCCTCAGTGAATGTTGGCAAACTCAAATGCCCTGTCTTATTTATAAATGGCGATAATGATGATTTGGTCTCAACAAAGGAGGCATCAAAACTTCTTGAGATGTGCCAATCTAAAATTAAGGATCTGTGGATAGTAAAAGGGGCCAGCCACGCAAAATGCCCAGAAACTGCCGGCGCAGTATATAGAGAGAAGGTTTGTAATTTTTATTCAAATTATGCCAATAAAAAGTAAAAAAAAAATTGCCAATCAAAATTGTATTTTCGCAATGTAGCGCTATCCTTCAATGACTGAAATGTCTTATACCAGTGATAACCATTTTTATTTT
>DYLH01000024.1 GCA_020722185.1 Candidatus Avelusimicrobium gallicola
GGAAAGATGCAATTAAGTGAGTAAGAAAGAGCACAAGAGCGAAAGTTTGCAAGGGTTTAAGCGCCAAAGTTCGAAAGCTTTTAAGTTCTAAAGTTCAAACTTAATATCTTGATGCCTATTTTTTATCCTTTTTTTTAAATCTCTTAATCCTCCAATCATCTTGATTGGGTCTTTGGGCCTATTTCCACATGAGTCCTAATCCTGAGATTTTAAGGGTCCTAAATCACTTAAAGATACCTTGCTCAACTGCTAAAATCTATTTGCAGGAGGAAAAATGAATAAAACACTAATAGTAGCAATAGCCACACTCTCATTCATAAGCGCAAAAGTGTCTTTTGCATATGATGCGAAGTATTTCGAGATAGATGAAAGTTCCATAAAAATAGAGGAAGTAAAAGATTTCACCAAAGGCGGAACAATAAACCCGGGAGAGATTATACCGCTTAATCCAGGCGACAATGCTCCTACCGTACCATCCCCGATAGATTTGCCCAAGCCGCCAAGTGGTCCCCAGACAAATCCTCCAACAGATACTACCGTAAATGGCTCGGTGGATTGGACAGGTGTAAACAATACTGTAGACGCCATAGATAAAATAGTAAACCTTATGGAAAAAATATGGGGCATAATAGAGAAAAACCAGCCCGTGGTGAATATAACGACCAATTATGCCAATGCCGTTCCATATGGCACCAGCCACTGGACACAAATTCAAGGTTGGTCTAAACCTGCAACTAAGAGATATGCCTTCTCAATGAAGAACACTTACGGAGCTGAAGTTGTTAAAGTAACATATCAAGTTCACTATACCTACAATGGCAATTTTCAGGGTAAAGGCAAATTTTTGACAGGAGTAACAATAGAACCTATAGATGTGCAGACACTTTGGGGATATAAAGTAAGCCTAACTGCCGAAGTTCCAGACTCCACAATAGCCAATGTTGGGACACATGATAACCCAATAGCCTCCATGCAGGTACAGCTTAAATGGACTGTTCACACTGTAATAAAGGACATTCAATCCAAAGCTATATACTATGTGCAAGGCGATGGATTGATCAAAGAGCTTGGAACACCTTTTAAAAATGCTGCCGCAGAAAGATCTGCCAGACAGTCAGAAAAAATAAATGAAATGACTTCAGTAAATTTTTAGACTTAAACTCCCTTAGATATAGAAAGGCCCCGGATTACGGGGCCTTTTTTCTGGTTATCTAAAAAAGTATATTCACGACAATATTATTGGATAAGCGCTATAATGCTTTTGACTTTACGCTCACACCTTACTATTTGTAAATTCGTCCATAGATTATGTTAAGAATTTTTAAAAGATTAAATGAAACTTTTTTGTAGTGAAATGCAAACTTTCTATTTTTCCCAGAGACAATGTCACTTATAACAAAAATGGCTGCTGCTTTTTTATCCCTGAATTTGCTTAAAGAAAATATAGCTGAAACCTCCATCTCAACTGTCAATATGCCATGTTTACTGTAAGAATCTACTTCTTCCTGAGTCTCCCTATATGGCGTATCTGTGGTCCATGTGGAAGCGATATGAAATGTCAAATTATTCTCCTTTAAAATCTCTTTAAAGCTACTTGTAAAATTGAAATCTGGAAACGAAAAAATATCTTTTTCATTTGAATATGATTTAGAGACTCCCTCATCTTTAAGCGCCCTATCACAAATAACAATATCTCCGGGTAAAAGTTTTGAAGAGATAGAACCTGCCATGCCCAGTATCAAAACTTTTTCTCCCCCACAGGCAAATACCTCTTCCATAAGCGTAGCGGAAGCGGCAGAGCCTATTGGAGATAAAACTATGGACATCTTATCACTTAAAGACCATGCCTGAAAACCATGAATCTTTTTATATTCTTTATCTTTTATAAAATTTTCAACAATATCTTTATTGAAAACAAGTACTACAAAGGGATTAAATTTCGATTTAGACTTGTACTCAGCGCAAAAATCCAAAGGACTGAACAGAGATTTAAGCAAATATTTATTTTCTATTTTCTTTAATTGCATTAATGTTTCAGATCACAAAATTCTTTTGGCTCAGTCCCAGAAATAAAAGCTTCCATAACTTTATCTTTGCAGGTGGGCAGAGCTATTTTGCCACTCTCCTGATCTATGTTGACAAAAACCACTCCTCCTGGGACAGGGAAATCCCTTATTGGCTCATTTTTAAGTACCTGCTCCATTATATCAGTCCACCATGGAACTACTGAGCCTCCTCCAGTCCAATATTTCATCGGCATGGTCAGAAAATCATCATAGCCCATCCATGCCACAGCGCTTATATCTGGGGTCATACCTATAAACCAGGTATCTTTTGAATCTTGCGATGTTCCAGTCTTTCCAGCTATAGGCCTCTTTAACCTTCTTGCTGCTTTTCCTGTACCGCGCTGAACAACACCTTTCATCATATTTATGAGAATATATGAATACTGCGGAGAAAAAGCTTCAACTTCCCTTGGAGCATATTGTTCCAATACCTTTCCATTAGCATCTTCAACTCTTATTATGGCAAAGGGCTCTACATGTATTCCAGAATTTGCAAATGTGTTAAAGGCGCTCAGCATTTCAATTGGAGAAACTAGAGATGTTCCTAAACCTATTGAAGGCACAGCGTCTAGCTTGCTCTTTATTCCAGCCTTATACGCAGTTTCGGCAACTGCGATAGCTCCCACTTTTGTAACCAAGTATATGGAAGCAAGATTTCTGGATTTTTCAAGGGCCTTTCTCATAGTTATTTCCCCAAGGAATTTACCGTCAAAATTACTAGGCACCCATATTTTGAAATCTGGATTTCCGGCAAATGGCTCTATAGCCTTACTTATCATATATTGATCGGTGGCATCTTCAAACAGTCTCCAATCCCTTGAATCAAAATAAAAAGCCATTGGATTGTCATAAATCATAGTTGCAGGAGTATAACCATTCATCAAAGCTGTCATCCAAACAAAAGGCTTAAATGTAGAACCCGCCTGTCTTTTGGCCTGAATAGCTCTATTAAACTGACTTTTTTTATAATCTCTTCCGCCAATCATAACTTTTATGGCTCCAGTTCTGACATCCATAGCCACAAATGCCCCTTGTAGCGTGCTACTTGAAATTGCTGGGTCTGAGCTATCTTTTTTATTTTGCTCCTCATACTGAGCAATGTATTTTTCCATTATTTCCTCTGCTGGCTTTTGCAGAGATAAATCAAGCGTGGTATATATTTTCAATCCTCCTTTCCAAAACATATCAATTCCATACTTTGGTTCAAGTTGCTGCCTTATATACTCGCTAAAGTAAGGAGCTATTCCTAAACTTAAATTAGACCTGCTTTGGGGGAGAGGCTCTTTGAGAGCATCCTCCATTTCCTGTTTTGTTATATACTTTTCGCTGAGCATACTTTTTAAAACGAGCCTTCTTCTTCTTTCAGCCATTTTAGGATTATTAAAAGGCGAAAATCTTTCCGGCGATGGGATTATTCCAATCAGCAAAGCGCATTCAGCCAAAGTGAGAGATGAAACATCTTTTCCAAAATAAATACGCGAAGCAGACTGCACTCCATATACGCCAGAGCCAAGATAAATCTGATTAAAATACATCTGAAGTATTTCTTGTTTGGAAAAATTTCTTTCTATTTGAAGCGAGAGGACCATTTCTTTTATTTTTCTTGATACAGTTCTCTCAGGCTTCAAAAATATAAGCTTTGAAAGTTGCTGAGTTATGGTGGACCCGCCTTGAGAAACCTTAGTGTGCATTAAATCTCTAAACAAAGCCCTTAAAACACCTTTGGGAGATATGCCCCAATGCTTGAAAAAATCTCTATCTTCCATAGCAATCAAAGCATTTTGAAGGTTGACAGGAATTCTATCAAGAGTCAGCATAGCTCTTTTCTCAATAGAATAATCAGCTATAAGCTCTTTATTTATGTCATATACATGGGTGGTGAGAGAAGGGACATATTCATCAAGTTTATCTATAGATGGAATATCTTCCAGAACATTTTTCATATAGACAGAAACCAATATTATAGAGATAAACAAGACAAAAGAGACGATATAAGATGCTCTAAGTATGGCAAGATGAGTTATTGATTTTTTTAATTCATGAACTTTTTTTTTAAAGAAAATCATAACAAACTAATTATACAATTTTGATTACAACTTCTTGAAAGGATAAGTAGCTGTAATAATCGATTTTATTCCACCGCGCGGAGTGAAATTTCCAGTAACTATACACTTTTTTGGTTTTATAGCTTTCACCACATCATCTAAAACTCTATTTGCTATATTTTCCATAAAAATTCCTATATTCCTATACTGCAAAAAATAATATTTCAAAGACTTTAATTCCAGACATAATTTATCGGGGATATACTCTATTGTTATGGTTCCAAAATCTGGCAAACCAGTCTTGGGACATACCGATGTAAATTCTGGATGCTCTATCCTTATCCAATAATCTCTTTTATATTGATTTTCCCATGCCTCTATTGGAGGAAGAGCTATGTTTTTAAAGGCAGAAGCCTGTTCATTACTATAACCAAAGCTCGTTTTTTTATTTTTCATATTTACCTCTTACACTTTCATTTTTAGCAATCTAAGCGAATTAAGAACTACAGAAACTGAACTAAGTCCCATGGCAAGAGCAGACATATACGGCTTCATAATAAAGCCGCTTATAGGGTATAAGGCTCCAGCAGCAATGGGAATAAGAATGATATTATAAACAAAGGCCCAAAACAAATTCTGTCTTATAATATTCCTTATGTTCTCAGAAATATTTATGACATTAAGAATTTTTGATATATCATCAGAGAGAAGAACTATATCGCTGAGAGAAGAAGTCAATTCCGCTGAGTTTTTCATCGCCACGCCTATATCTGCCTCATTTAGCGCTGCAGAATCATTAATTCCATCTCCTATCATAAGAACCTTGTGTCCGAGCGCCTTATATTTAAGGACAGCGCTGTGCTTTTCATCAGGTTTAACTTCATAATAGTATTCATCTATGCCTAAGAAATCAGCCACTTTTTTCACAGAATTCTTTTTATCTCCACTTACTATTATAGGTTTTATTTTTGCTTTTATAAAACTCTCCACTAGACTTTTGGCATTTTCCCTAACTGGATCTTCAAGGGAAACATATCCCAGATATTCGCCATTAAAGGACAATAAAATGGAAGGGGAATCCGATTCTGAAATCTCTTTTTCATGAATATTAAATGAAACCGAATTAGATCGTAAAAAATCCATATTTCCTGCCAAAATAGAGCCTTTCTCAACTTCCACTTTTACGCCATATCCCGGGAATGACTGAAAAGAAATAAAATCCTGAGGCTCTATTGCCTTAGATAAACAATAATTTTTAACGGCGGTTGAAAATATATTCTCAGATGAACTCTGCGCTGTCAAAAGAAGTCTGAGAAATTCATCTTGACTTATTTTAACTGATTTAACAAAACTGACAGACATTTTTCCATCTGTCAAAACACCTGTCTTATCAAGTAAAACAACATCTATTTTTGAAAAATTTTCAAATACTATTGGATTATTTATCACGAAACCAAGTTGTATAGACTTTGTATAGCCCAACATGACAGCCAGTGGAACGCTTAATCCCATAGCGCAAGGACATGCAATGACTAAAACAGAGGCAAAGGTATTTATAGCAAAATCCATCCCCTCTTTAAGCCAAAAGAATCCAGAAAAAAATGCTATAAATATTACGATAGGGACAAAATATGCGGATATCTTATCCACATTTTTTTGTATGTTTATTTTGATATTCTGAGCCTCTTTTATAGCGGAAGCCAGCTTAGACAACATCATATCCTCACCAACTTTCAAGGCCTTTACCTTAACAGATCCAGAAGAATTAATAGAACCTGCATATAAAAAATCCCCTTTTTTTCTTAAAACAGGAGCATTTTCTCCAGTAATAAATCTCAAATCAAAATAAGAGTTCCCTGAAATGACTTCCCCATCTACAGGAACTTGTTGCCCCGGTTTTATAATGATTGTATCGCCAACTTTTATCTCATTGGCTCTGACTTCTTCTATTTTTCCATTTTCCAATTTTGATGCAAATTTTGGAAATAAATTTTCTATCTGATTTATAGCTTTAGAAACATTGCTCCTACTTTTTTCCTCAAGAAATTTTCCAAAATTTATAAAGGCAAGCAGCATTGGGACTTCATGCCAATGGAAAAAATGATGGCCAAAATGCAATAAATTTGGGAAAAAAACAAAAAATGATATATAAGCAAACATAACACTTGAAGAAAGACTTACAAGTGTATTCATATCAGCGCTTTTATTTTTAAGTGAATGATAAAACCCTTTGTGAAAATGCCAGCCGCAATATAGCCATGAAAAACCTGTAAAAACAAAAAATGTCAATTGAGAAAAGTCAAAATCAAGGAATAGAATAGCTGAAATAAAAGCTGAAACGATAAATTTAAGAAAATATTTTCTAGTTTCACTTTTAGCGTATACATCAGAAATATAAGACGCATTAATATGATTTTCCATAAGGCCGCAAGGAGTATAGCCGAGCTCTTTAATTTTTGATATTATCCTATCGCTTGTGACGGCGTCTTCGTCATATTTAATCACAGCAGTTTTAGTGGGAAGAAAAACTGTGACAGAATCCACTCCACCCATTTTTGATACAGATGTTTCTATCTTTCTGGCGCAGACAGCGCAGGATATATCTTCTATCGGGACTATAACTTTCTTAAAACCATGAGGTCTTTTTCTCATAAACTATAGAGCCATTTCCTTTCAAGATCTTTGTAATCATTAAAAGAACCCGGATATGCGTCTCTCAACGCTGAGTCTAAATCATAGCATTTTTTTATGTTTCTTAAAAAAATAGAAAACTTAAAAGCGCCCTCTTTTTTTATCATATACTCAACCAAAGAAGAGCATTGAGCATACCATTTTAAGACATAATCAGATCTTTCATCCTTAATAGGCTTGTATGCGGCCATTTCTAGAAAAGGAATAGGCGCAGGTTTTACGCTCTTTTCTATAATCTGCCTGTATGAATAATCGCTTGAAGATGAAGCCTTTCTTTCCTGGTATACTGCAAGTCCCTCGGATATGTATATGAATGAATCTGAATAATTTTCCATAAATTCATTCATTATAAGATGTGTGATCTCATGAGCCATAACAGCCTGACTGTCATTAGAAGGCCATGTAAATATGACATTGCCATATGTCAGTCCGCCACTCCACTTATTTGATTTTGTGGATGATAGATACTCGTCTTTGTTCTGATACACTATTATATCGTAAGCTCTGGCCGGGACAAACGAGTATAGATTGGTATCTTGCATTATTGAATCATAAAATCTTTCGGCAAGAGCCGCATACTTTTCAGCAGTCTGAGTATCGCAAGCCCTAACTGAAAAGTGAACAGTTTCCCTCAAGAAAGTAGCGCAGGCGGGCAAAGGATATGGAATTGGGACATTGCTTTTAATTGCAGATTCAACTTGTACTTCCACACAAGAACAGAAAGTAAATGATATAAACAATAAAAGCGCCTTCATGAAATTTCAATCATAGCATTGCTAAAATGTATTTTTTTAAATTTAATTGGGACCAAGATATCTTGTGAAGTTATCTCAAAAGTTAAAAATTTTGAAAGAAAATTTGGCACAATTCTTAATCCAGCGTACTCCATATTAAACACTTTTAGATATATGGAATTGCCTCTGTAATAAACGAAAACAGGGATCACAACCTCTCTTTTTTTAAATCTACCATATATTGTGAAGAAACCGGCTTTCCCGAAATTTTCAGATTTTATTTCAAGAGACATTAAATTTTTTAACCTTTCTTCAACAAATCTTGAAACTGAGAAATCTGTGGTCTTGAGAGACTTTATTTCAACTGAGGAAAAGCCACAGACTATATCTTTCTGACCATAGCTGGCAATACATAAATCTCTGAAAACAAGTTTTAAATTGTAAAAATCCATTTGAGACACATTTGCATATGGCAAGGAAAGCTCAGCGAAAGAATAGCTATTTTTGGAAGCGTCATAATTCTTGAGAGAAAGTTTTATATCCTTGAGAGAAAGCCCCAATAGATCAAGCTGACTAAAATAGCTTTTACCCTCGTATGCTATAAAATTTTCAGAAGGAATATTTTTGACATAAACTGATATGTCTTTATCATTGAAACTGATCACTTCGCGAAAGAAATCTTTGAAATAGGGTGGCATTTTAGATAGAGTATCCTTTCCCTTAAGTACAGCTATATCACAGAAAATAGCCAAATTTTCTGGATAATTTTTGAAAGAAGAGGATGATATCCCATATTTTCCAGATAAAAGGGAAAGGGTAGTTGAATTTATGTAAGGTGAACTACCAAAAACTGCTATCGTGGCATTTTCTTGTGGGATATTTTCTTTAACTATTTTAAGCACATCAGCAATCTTTTCTTTCTTCGCAGCAGGTGTTTTCATGCCAAGAAACAAAGCCTTTCCTTTAAAGAATGGAATAGAAATTTCAGGAATAAAACCACTCTGATTTATAAGGGCAATTGAAATTATAGCTATGGCAAAATACTTTCTAAATAAATCAGGTATCATTATGCCAGAAGCTATCGCTAAAGGAGCAAGAGCGGGGTATACATAAGAGGCATCTTTTACAGGGAAAAGCCATAATACTATATATGATGAAATGAACCATTTCCATATTATTGTTCTTTTCTCATATAATTCAAAAAGAGCAAATTTCATCCATATTATGGCAATAAGTCCTACAATGAAAAATATTAAATTAGACGCATCAGCAAAGGCATGCAGATACCATAGCAGATTAAAATTAAAGTGCTCAAAAAGTTGACTACCCTTAAAAGCAAAAAAGAAAAAGAATTTGACCAATATCTTGATGTAAAATGGAATGCCAATAACAATGGCCACAAGCATGGCCTTGAAAATCTTTCCCTGATAGAGACCAGCAAAACCCCAATTCAACCAGTGTATAAGCGGGAGAACATAGAATATATACATTTTGTCTGTAATTAAACCAACAGCAAAAGTCAAAGCCATAGGGAAAACCCATACTGGATTTTCCATATTCTCGCTTTTTATAAAAAACAGATAAGTTAAGGCTGTCAATGCGCATGTAGCGCTAGATATAGAAAATTCTGGAATTATATAGAACCAAAAGGGCATAAAAGCGCCAATTAAAGCAGCCATAAGTGCAGACTTGAAATTACCTCTTATGTTGACAGAGAAATAAAGTGAGCATACAAAAATACAGTAGTAAAAAGAGTTGATTATAAAAACGGACAGTGCCCTATCTGATGTTATGTATTTAAGCACAGGAAAATAACTGAGATAGTAAAATGGTAAGTCGAAATTTAACTCAAAAAGACGAGCCTTGAAAAAGAAATCACTAAATCCGCCAGAAAGAGAAACCATAAATCTTTCAGCTATGTCTAATTTAGACAATGAATTCTGGCTCATTACCCCGCCAGACATTGTCCAGTTGTAGTAAAGGACTGCAAGTCCAGATAAAATTATTAAAAAAAGACCTATTATACCACGATAGTTTTTCTTCTCTTCTTTCTTGCCAAGGTCCTTTTCAAAAAGTATCTGCTCCAAAGCGGCTTTCGAAGCTACAAATTTTTTCTTCCAACTCTGTTGAGAAGAAATATCTTTTCCTTCATTCTCTGACATATTTTCTCCCTTGCCTTGCCTGTTCCCAGAAACCTATAGT
Source organism: Candidatus Avelusimicrobium gallicola (assembly GCA_020722185.1). GTDB lineage: Bacteria > Elusimicrobiota > Elusimicrobia > Elusimicrobiales > UBA9959 > JAAYVI01. Next base: position 9,739 of record DYLH01000024.1, read on the forward strand.
GCGCAAGTCGTCTTCATATACATCTTTCTGGCCATGTATCTTGTAGGACATATCATAATACATTTTTGCAGTCGCATAATCTTTTTGGATGGCTGATATTTCTCCAGCAAGATGTAAGAGTTCACCTTTTTTTTCGCTATTGAGTTCAATAGCTCTCTTTATGTCTTCCATAGCTGATTCAAAATCTTCAAGAGATGTATTTATCCTTGCCCTTAGGGCATAGTAAGCTGCATTCTTGGGATTATGCTCTATAGCGGTGCTCACATATTCCATTGAGGAATAATCTCCATTTTCAAACTTCATTCTAGCTATTTCATAAGCTAGACTATCATTAGAAGGATTGTTTCTAAAAGCAGGGATAAGTATGTTTAAGGCGGCATTTATATCTCCTCTTTTCTCATAGCACATGGCAAGATAATAAGAGGCAGAGTCATTTTTCATTATATTCAAAGCATTCTTAAGGTAATAAATTGCTGAATCATAATCTTTTTTCAGGAAACTTATTAGTCCAAGCGAATATATGCCGTAGTAATATTCTGGATCTATCTTAAGGGCTTCATTCAGATAATATTCAGCATCCCTGTAATTGCCTCCCTCTATGTATATTGCAGCCAAATTATTGTAAGCAGGCAAATAGTTTTTGTCCACGTATATAGACTTCTCATATTCAGCTATAGCTTTTTGTTTTTGGTTTAAGCGTTCATAAGCTAATCCTCTTGAAGTTATGGCTTCTGGAAATTTATTTTTAAGCATTATAGCCTTGGTATAGCTTTCAATTGCTCCGTAATAATTTCCGTTATAGAAAAGCTCATTTCCTTTCTTGTAAAGGCTTTCAGGACTTTTCTCGCATGCAAATAGAAATAGAGTCAATGTCAGTAATAGATTAATTTTTTTCACTTTTCCCCCTTTTATTGAAAAGCATTTCCCATCCTATAAGGCAAGCGCCAACCGTTATAGAAGAATCAGCCAAATTGAATACTGCCGGAAAAAAATTAAAGTCCAAAAAATCAACCACATAACCATAAGCAAGCCTATCGTATATGTTTCCCAGGGCTCCGCCTATTACAAAATGTATACCAATATTTTCGAGAGTTGACGAAAATTTTTTTCTTAAAAAAAGCAAAATCCCAAGAAAAATAGTATTTGAAAAAATAAAAAACATATTTCTATCTTTCAAAAAACCAAATGCCACTCCTGTATTTTCCACATATGTCAGAGAGAAGAACGGAAGAATCGGAATATGAGAAAAATAAAGAAACTTCATCACTATCTCTTTTGAGACTCTGTCTAAAAGAAAAACAGACAGAGATATAAAAGCTGGAATAAGCTTTTTTAAAATTTCTCTATTCATCTAAATTTAGAAAGCGCCTTGGCGCATTTTGCGCAAACTTCCGGATGCGCCAAATCCGATCCGATATCGGTTCTCCACTGCCAGCATCTAGGGCATTTCGAACCTTCAGCTTTTGAAACTTCAACTTCTATCTCGCCAGATTCCTTAGAAAACTCTATTTCAGCTTTTGAAACTATTGCTATCTGGGCCCATAAATGAGAGGCAGAATCCAAAAAATTTTTATTTTCTGTTGATCCAGTTTTGATCTTTATAGCAGCTTCAAGAGAAGATCCTATTTCACCAGATTGTCTTTTCACCTCTATGGCTCTTGTTATATGTTCTCTGATAGATAGTATCTTCTCCCAACGCTTTATTAGGTTTGAATCATTCCATGAAGATGGATATCTTGGATAATCGCTTAGAAAAACACTTTCATCCAAAGATGGGGCTATCTCATTTCTCGCGGTCTGCCATGCTTCTTCCGCAGTAAAGGAAAGCACTGGAGCCATCATCCTGGGCAATGCCAATAAAATATCGTAAAGCACAGTTTGAGCTGAAAGTCTTTCCATGTCATCGTTGCTAAAAGTATATAGCTTGTCTTTAAGAGAATCAAGGTAAAAAGCTGACAAGTCTATTATGCAAAAATCGGCTATTTCCCTTATGGCCTGCCTGAATTGAAAATTTGAATAATGCTTTTCCACTTCAGCCGACCTTTGAGCCAGTTTGGCTCTTATGTATCTATCTATTTCTCCAATTTTTTCATCAGGCAACCCGCGTTCAGGTTTAAAATCAGAAAGATTTCCTAAAAGATATCGCAAGGTATTTCTTATTTTCCTGTAAGTATCTATAGCGCCGCCAAGTATCTTATCTGAAATTCGCACATCCTCAGAGTAATCGCTTAAAGCAACCCATAATCTCAGCACTTCCGCTCCATATTTGCTGATCACCTCTTGTGGATCTATGCTGTTGCCAGCCGATTTATGCATTGCTTTTCCATTTCCATCAAGTACCATACCATGAGTCAGAACTGTTTTAAAAGGCGCATCGCCTCTCAATGCAACTGATGGGATCAGAGAAGTCTGAAACCATCCTCTGTGTTGATCGGAACCTTCAAGATAGACATCGGCAGGAAAGAATTTACCTTCTCCAAGCATTCCTCCTTCAAGAACAGCATACCATGAAACTCCAGAATCAAGCCATACATCCAGAATATCTTTTTCTTTGACAAATGAAGATGATCCACAAGAACATTTTGTGGAAGAATCTATAAGTTTTTCAACAGGCTCAGAGAACCAGAAGTCACTTCCTTCTTTAAAAATTCTCTCCTCTACTTTTTTCATAAATGAAGAATCTTCAAGAAGTTTACCGCATTTTTTGCAATACAAAGCTATTATGGGAGTGCCCCAGTATCGCTGTCTAGAAAGGCACCAGTCCGGTCTAGTTTTAAGCATTCCTGTCATACGCTCATGCCCCGTTGAAGGAAGCCAGCGAATCTCATCAGTTTTTTTGAGAAGTTTTTCCCTAAAATTGTTTAGGTCCACTTTTAGGAACCATTGTTCAGTGGCCCTAAATATCACCGGCTGTTTGCATCGCCAGCAATGAGGATAGCTATGCTCTATTTTTGTTTTGGCAAGAAGAAGTCCGTCTTTTTCAAGTGTTTCAATAACTTTCTCATTTGATTCAAAAACTTTCATCCCTTCAAAAACACCTGCGTCTGAATTAAATGTCCCATCCTCTTTCACTGGACAGAAAATGTCTATGCCATATTTTTTCCCGGCATAAAAATCCTCTTCACCATGCCCTGGCGCTATATGAACTATGCCTGTGCCTGTCGACATATCAACAAAATCAGTTTCTATAACTCTTCTTGGGAAACGCCTTCTCTCTGGTAGATGAGAAGAAAGACAATGAGAGTATTCAAGTCCAATTAAATCTGAACTCTTTATGCGAACTCCCTTTTCAGCTTTGATTCCTGTTTGAGAAATAAAGGAGTCAGCAAGCTTATCTGCCACTATCAAAAAATCTCCAGAAGTTTTCAAAACGACATACGCCTCGTCTTTTGCCACTGCGGCAGCCATATTAGAAGGCAAAGTCCATGGAGTCGTGGTCCATATAACTATTGATGTTTTGCCATTTGCCTCGCCACCAAGCGCGGAAGGCAGGTTTATCAATGGAAATCTAACATAAATTGAATGAGAGGTTTTGTCTTTGTATTCTACTTCGGCGTCAGCAAGAGCTGTTTCACATGATGTGCACCAATAAATGGTTTTTTTATCTCTATGTATGTATCCTTTTTCAAGCAATTCTCTAAATGCCTTTACCACTGTGCCTTCATATTTTTTAGACATTGTGATATAAGGATTATCCCAATCAGCCAAAACGCCAAGTCTTTTAAAACCTGATCTCTGTATATCCAAGAAACGGAAAGCAAAATCTCTGGCTTTTTGCCTGAAATTAACCACATCCTCTATATGCCTTTTCCCCATTTTCATTTCTTTTAGAAGAGCCTGTTCTATAGGCAAACCATGACAATCCCAGCCGGGCACATATGGGGAATGATACCCCATCATTGAATGAGATTTAACAACTATGTCTTTTAATATCTTGTTTAAAGCTGTACCTATGTGTATAGGGCCATTTGCATAAGGCGGTCCATCGTGCAATACAAAAGCTTTAGAACCCCGCCTCTTCTCTATCATTTTTTTATAAAGGTCGTTTTTTTCCCATTTTTCAAGCATCAATGGCTCTTTCTTTACAAGATCAGCTTTCATTGAAAATGAAGTCTTAGGTAGGAAAACAGTTTTTGAATAATCTTTTTTTTCAGTCTCCATATTTTCTCCAAGTGGTATATGACATTAATTATAGCAATTTATGAGTTGTGGAATTTGACAATCAATCTCACCAAAGGAAAATTATTGTTACTTATTTTCAATGGCATTCTTGATTTGCTGTTTAAGGGTGTCTATAGGACATGGTTTTCTCAAAAAACCTTTTACATTGCGCTCTAACTTGAATACCATTTCAGTGGAAGGATCGAAGTGGCTGGCAGTGAAAACTATTACTGGAATATTTTTTGTGTCTTCATCAGAAAGAAGCATTCTAAGCATTTCAAGGCCAGAGACATTTGGCATCATAACATCCATAAGTATAGCGGATGGCTTTATGGACTTGGCCTTCTGCATCCCGTCCTCTCCATCACAGGCAGTTATAATTTCAAAGGTATCTGAAAGAGACATCTCCGCCAATTGAAGAAAAGTAGGATTGTCATCTACAACAAGAACTTTATGTCTTTCTTCCATATATCACTCCTCAACAAATCACATTTTTATTCCCCGAAATTATTATTGCCTTATAAAACATTTGTTTTTCAAAAAGCTCATGGGCAAGGAGGGACTCGAACCCTCATGACCGTGAGGACACAGGTTTTTGAGACCTGCGCGTCTACCAGTTCCGCCACTTGCCCAGCGATAAAACAATCAAGAACTATATTTTAACATTTTTTTTAACAAAACTATCAAGTATATGGAATACTTATTCTGGTTGGTTCAGCCTGTGGCTTCCATAAGAATTCAGATTCTTGAAGCTCCAGCGATATATGCAATATTTCCTTTATAATGCAGGTTACAGGTATAGCAAATACTACTCCCCAAAACCCATAAATCTCAGCTCCAGCCATAAGCGCAAAAATTATAATAGCCGGGTTTAGGTTAACCGCCCTCTTCATTATATATGGCTGTAAAACCCAGTCGTCAAAGAATCTTATACCTACAAAGAAAATTATAACTTTCAAGACCATAAAAATGTCTTGATATTGAAAATATGCCACAATAGAAGCCAGAGTTGCGCCTACAATAGCGCCCAAATATGGGATGAGACTGGAAAAACCTATTATTATCGCTATGAAAGTGAAATAGTCTATCTGCATAAGAAAAAGACCAAAGAATGAAATCAGAAATATTATAAAGGCTTCTGTAAATATACCCCTTAAATAGTTTCCCAAAGATTCATCTATGCGAGTTGCTATGTGCATTACTATTTCAATATGTCTTGATGGTATATGATCAAGGATATAATCGAAAATTGAGGACCCGCTTAGCAATATAAAAAATGTTATAAAAGGCACTATAAAAACAAGGATAAAAGAAGGAATAAATTTTACGAAATAATCTGGAATTTTCATCAGGTATGAAATAATTTTTTCACTAAAATTAAATTCTGAAATAAATGGAACAAACTTTACAAGTTTATCATTGAAATCATTCATAGCCATTTCTATCCGACTTAAATATCTTGGCCACGAAACCTTGAAAGATTCCATATCAAATGTCATGAAATTAACTACTATGATAATGAGCAAAGCCAAAAATATTCCAGCTACTATATAAATGCCTGAAACCACATAGCTCCTTTTTATACCTCTTACTTCAAAATATTTCACAATTGGATTTAATATATAAGCCAAAGTTGCGCTCAATATAAGTGGGAACACAGCTTTGCCGGCATACACCAAAAGCAAAAGGAGAAACACAAGCAAAGCCGCAGGGAAAAAATATTGACTGTATCTCTTCTGATTAACTCTATCATTCATGTCAATTTTCATTTGATAAAAAGACGCGAAGCCTTGCCGAAAGTATATTAGAGAGATGATAAATCAGATGTACTCCTATTTGAGGTTTGGAAAAAAGAAAATACTCAAGCTTTGTCTTAAAAAGCATAAAAACAACAGTCTCCTCCGATGCTACAGCCGTAGCCGTTCTGGGCATTTCCTCAAGAAGAGCCATCTCTCCAAAAAATTCCCCAGGATTTACTTCTGATATCAATTTGTTCTCTCCATTTTTATTTTTTCTGTATATGCCCACTTTCCCTGAGAATACTATGAATAAAGCTCGGCCTATATCATTTTCAGCAAATATGGTTTCACCTTTGAGATACTTCCTTTCCTGCAGGTTTTCAAGCACATGGATAAGGTGTTTTTTCTTTATGCCTTCAAAAAGCTTTAGCCCTTTTATAAAATCTATTTTTTTTAGCACTTGCTCATCGTAAATTCTATTAAAAAACATAATTCTTACCTACTTCTTAAATATCGACACCACCATTTCTATCAATTTGCCCCAGCCGGAAACCACAGTGTTTGTTACGGAATTTACCACCTTAAATGCTGGTTGCACGTCTAAAAGCCTCTCATTGGCATTAAGAGCTAACTTTTCAACTTCAAGGGCTGTTTTCTTTATCTGCCTGAGAGTATCCATAGCCTCAAGAGCAAGAAAAACAAAAGTTACAGTTAAAACTACAGCGCATGTGATAAGTACAATATTCATAAAAATCTCCATTAACTTGTATTGCTTTAAATTTAGTATACAAAATTAAAATCCTTTTTTTACCAATTGAAGTTGGTGGGCAGAGAAAGCTCTTTCCACATTCTAGCTTCCTCCATGCAAAGATATACTCTGGAAATATCAAAACCTTTTTCTTTAAGCAAAGAAATTATGTGAGAATATATTTTTTTTCTAACTGGAAAAGGATATCTAAGTTTTTCATCAAAATCAATAGACATCTCGGCTTCAAGTATTTTAGAAAAAGGGAAACGCTTTTCCACAACTGCTGCAGTTTTTGGATTAAAACGAAATGTGCCAAGGCTTACCCATCTTATTTTATCTGGTGAAATATTAGAAAAGACTTCATTAAATAAATCTCTATATAGAGAGATGAAATTGTCGTTTAAGATTATGGGATCTAGATGAAAAGCCACAGGCCAGCCGGCCTTATAAAGTTTTCTCATAGAATTTATTCTTTCCTGAACAGAGGCGCATAAAAATTCTTCTTTTTGTGAAATTTCTTTAGGAGAAAGGGAAAAGGAAATGACTATATTTTTCTCTGGTTTTATAGAAAGAATATTGTCAACATTCGAGCTTTTTGTCTTTAGCTCAAGCAAAACATTATTCTTATTTGAAAAAAATTTAATCAATTCACCCGCATATCCAGTGTAATCATCTAGAGCCAGAGAATCTGTAAACTCTCCTGTCCCTATTCTTATAGGAGCTTTTAAGTTTGAAAAGCGACTTTCAAAATCTGAAAAAAAATCTTCAATATTATAGGGAAGAATTATTGCATTTAAATTTTGATATCCCTGCAAGTAGCAGTAAGAACATTCAAATGGACATCCCAAACCAAGATTGAGAACAAAATAACCGCAGGAAACACACCCTCTGGTACAAGGGCATTTCTTAAGAAAAGATGACTTTTGCCTGACAAGCACCCAAATACTTCTACGCATAGAATAAGAATTGGATCCTATTAATTTTAAAGAATCTTTCAAAGATTCTATGGGAATAAAACCTGAATTGGAGCATTTTTCCTTAAGTCTTTTAAATAGATTGTATTTCTCAGCGCCTATCTCATAAAAGATTTTTTGGGGCGATATATCTACAGCTGATAATTCTGCCTCTTCTTTTTTATCAAGCTCAGGCATAGGCAAATAATAATTTTTAAGCGGAGTGTATTTAAAACTTGATGGATATCTAAGTTTTATCAAAGTTTTTTTCAGCTGCTCATAATTTTTGGCATCTCTGGGCAAAAAAGAAAATGAAAAATCATTCCTTATTTTAGCTATATCGTATACTAAACGCAAAATTTCTCTTCTTTTATTTACTTTGAGCAAAGGGTAAATCTCTAACAAAATCAGATTAGCTTTTTCAAGAATTTCATATGGAGTCATTTTATTTTAAGCAATTCTCCCGCAGTGACCGGCTTTAAACCTTTCCTTTTAGCCTCTTCAATAAGAGCCGAAGTAATACGAAGAATTTTTTCCTTATTTCTCCCACCGTCGTGCAAAAGTATTATTGCCCCGGGCCTAAGAGCTTTCAAATAAGCCTTTCTCATTTCTTCCTCGCTCATTTTTTGCCAGTCACATCCAAAAGTCCAATTGACCATCACATACCCTCTCTTTGAAACTATATCTATTGCCCATTTTTTAGAAAAACCATTTGGCATTCTGAGAAGTTTAACTTTGGGCAGATTTAAAGCTGAATATCTTTTTTCAAAAAGATCTAATTCCTTTTTCAATATATCCTTTTTGCCAGGCTTTTTATCTAAAATATAAAAATTTTTATGAGAGTAGGTATGACAACCCAATTCATGTCCTAGATTGTGCGCTCTTTTTAGTGTGTCTGGATATTTATTTATGTTTTCCCCCAGTATAAAAAAAGTAGCTTTTACATTATTTTTTTCAAGCAAGTCTATTAGCTTTTCAGTGATAGCGGCTGGGCCATCGTCATAAGTTAAGGCAAATTTATTTTCTTTTGGAGATCCAGAGGAATAAAACCGAGCCTCTATTGGAGTCATTGCCACAAAAAGAATAAGAGTTAAAACAATTTTTTTATATTTCATATTTTTCCGCCTTTTTTAATGCTGTTTTACAAATTAAACCTGAGATTATAAAACTAATAATCACAAAAGCCAATAAAGAAATATATAACCATTTTTTTTCAAAAACATAAATAGGATTAAATCTACTTATAAAATGCATCTGCACAGGACCTGCAAGAATGGCAACTGAAATAGCAGTATATCCCATAGCAAAAGCCATAAAAATAAATCCCCCATAAGAAGATTCCACCTGATGTATATTTTCCACATTGAAATCTGGATATATAGCCCCAAAAGAAAGGCCCAAAACTGAAATAGTTAAACTCATTATAGTTATGGAAAAAATTGATATAAAAGATATAAAATAATCGGCTCCAAGCAGATAATCGCTAAAGCCAGTCAAAATGAGGCTCAAAATCATTGTCGGCACTCCATAAAAAATTAGTTTTACATAAAAAATTTCATTCATCCCCAAAGGCATTGATTTTATAATCCAAAAAGACTTTCCTTCAAGACTTATTGATGTAAAAAGAAATCTCAAAGCTATTGCTGACACAACAAATCCCGCAGCGCCTATGTTTAGAAAACATATAAAACTTTTCATATCAGCGGTGTCTAATGGAAGGTTTTTAACACTGAATATGTATACAAATACAAGAGCGATTATGAGTATTATCTGAGACCAGTGTTTTACCTCTCTTAGGAAAATTTTTCTTTCTCGCCCAAATAAAAACAAGAAATGTCTCAAAGATGGAAATTTTGTCGCAAGATTTTGTTCCCATGAACGAGTTATGGGTCCTTTGAACCTTGCAATATTTTGCGCTCCGCTTACCCCAGAAGGATAAAATTTCCCGGAAGTTTTATAGAGAATAAAATAAAAAGTGAAAAAAACCAGATAAAGCAAAGATAGCCACCCAAAAAATTCTAACTTACCCGCAGAAAGAGTTGTCATTGTTTTTGTAAGCCACCAGCTAGGCAAATAAGGCGCTGTTGGCGCCTGTAAATAATTCACATACCTTGCAACTATTTCAAGACTGTCTGGGCGCAGCAAATGCTCAGGTTTTGCCATTCTGAAAGCAACATAAATAAAAGCTACAGAAAGGCTGCCTATAATCCATGTGGCATCCCTAGTCCTAGAAGATGGGAAAAAATACATTGTTACAAGGCTTAGCGCTATTCCAAAGATAGCTGCAAGTGAAATGAATGGAAAAACTGCCGCTATATACCCCGCAAAAAATATCCAGCCAAGACCCAAAGTTTTCATCAAAGCCAAAACATATGGTATCATGGCGGCCAGAAGAGTCCAGGATGAATAAAATACTGTGTCCACACACTTGTCTATGAAAATATGTTTTGGATCAATAGGAGAAGAAAAGAGAAAACCTAAATCAAATGAGTAATACAGTGTTGTCATTGATATAACAACAGATGAAATCATTATCATAGAAAAGCTCATTAAAAAAACCATAGCTGTCAGCTTCCAGATAAGTATTTCCCCTATCAATTCAACTCCTCTAAGATATTTCAACACTCTTAGAAAAGAGAAAAATAATCCGCTCATCAATACAAGTCCGGCTGAAAGAAAAATAATATTTTTAAGAGCTTTCCAGCCCGAAATTTTTGACAGAGAGTTAAACAGTGAAATTATTTTTCTTTTGAAAAGAAAAAAAACCTTCATGATGTTAATTCCAGGAAAATATCTTCAAGGGAACCATTATTCCCACTTTCTTTTCTAAGTTTATCAATCGGTCCGCATGAAATCATTTTGCCATTGTATATTATCCCAACTTTATCACAAATCTTTTCAGCCATTTCAAGTATATGAGTGCACATAAAAATTGAAACCCCCGCCTTGGTCTGAGTCGAAATTAAATCTTTGAAATTTTTCACACTGCGGGGGTCAAGTCCGACTGTAGGCTCATCAAAAAGTATAACTTTTGGCTTACGCATCAAAACGCTTGCTATCAATACTTTTTGTTTCATTCCATGAGAAAATGAACCAAGCAATTGATCTGCTTTGTCAAGCAAATCAAAACGGCTTAGATAAAAAGATATAGCCTCATCTTGCTCTTTTGAAGGTATATCGTAAATATCTCCTATAAAACGCAAAAATTCTCTCGCTGTAAGATTTGGATAAACAAAAGGCTCATCTGGGATATAAGCTATCTTTTTTTTAGCTTCAATAGCTGACTTTGAAACATCCACTCCATCGACAATAATGTTGCCTGAAGTCGGCGACATAATTCCCGCTATCATCTTTATTGTAGTTGTTTTCCCTGCGCCATTGGGACCTAAAAAACCAAAGATCTCTCCCGACTTAACCAAAAGCGACAAATTATCAACTGCGCAATAAGAACCAAATTTCTTTGTGAGATTTTTTATTTCTATCACTTAAACCTGACTAGCCATTGCTGGCTTTTTTTTCTATTTGATCAAGATATGTTTTTATCTCTGTTTTAGCGGCTACTTGCCTGAGCATATAATTAGCTGAATCCATGAAGTTATGTTGAATTAGTTTACTCCTATATTCATCTTTCTTTTTTTCAAAATCAGATAACTTGCCTTTATTTTCAAGGTAAAAATCTTTTACTTCTTCCGGGGTAACCTTTATAGAAGAGGAAATAAACTGCTTAAATTTATTAGCAAGCCTCGCATTCCTTCTCCATGCCTCATACTCAGACGGAGTCATACGGAAATTATCCCAGATAGTCTGAACATAAACTCTGGCATTAAAATTTTTGTCATAAAAAAATTGTGGAGTACTCTGAATTTCCATAGCCACTTCAAAATCACTAACTGAAAGTTTCAATTTTTTAGCCTGCTGTGCAAGTATTTCTTCCATTATCATCTGACGAAGCACTTCTTGTTTTACTGTGGCCTCCATAACGGCATTCACTTGACTATCTTCCTGTTGCATATTTTTAAGAACGCGATTGACCTGATTGTAAAAATTTTCATATTCTATTTTAGTTCCCCCCACATCAGCCACTGCAGAGCCAACAGGACCATTAAACACGTATGCTCCAAGGCCAAAAAAGACACCTATTATAAATATTAAGACGGTTATCCCAAATATAATCTTTTTGTATTTTGCAAGAATAGATATCATTTTACCTCCGAATTGCTATCCTTATAATTTTCCATTATACACTTCCCATTAAATTTTGCTCCATTTTCAATACTGATAGAAGCTGATTTTAAATCTCCGTTTAATAAACATCCTTCATGAAGATTTGCCTGTGAAATAGCGTAAATTGAACCATCTACTTGTCCGTATATATCACATTTTTCACAGGATATATTTCCATTTATTTTAGATGATTTGCCAACATTAACGGATTGGGCATTGGATATATTTCCAGTCAAGGAACCATCTATTCTAATTGAGCCTTTTAGAGATATGTCTCCTTTAACCAAAACATCCTGACCTATGTATGTCTCTGAAACATTTAACTCAACTATCTTATCTTTAAAAATTGCCATAATCACCTTCCAAATATATTCTCAAAAATAAAAGTTTTAGCAAGAGATGAATCTTTGAAATGCTCAATATACTTGATTGGATTTACTGGCAAACCATACTCCCAAACTTCATAGTGTAAGTGTGGGCCTGTAGAAGTGCCAGTTGATCCGATTTTTCCTATAACCTGTCCGCGTTTTATGTTTTCACCCTCTTTAACATCTATTTCACTCATATGCGCATAAAGAGTAGAGTAGCCAAAACCATGATCGATAAGAACAGTTAAGCCATACCCCTGACGCCACCCGCTGTAGCGAACGACACCGTCTGCGGTAGATTCTATAGGCAAGCCCGGCATACTAGAAATATCCAAACCAGAATGAAATTCATATTTCAGAGTCATAGGATGTAGCCTATATCCAAACGGAGAAGAAATATTCCCTCTGGCAGGCCAACCTTTTGGAATTGCCATAGCCAAATTGCTTTTATTAGCCAAGTGCCATGTTATCTCTGAATATCCCGCCAGCCTTGTTCTTGATTCACTTCTTATTTTTTCATATGCCCTTGCTATGTATTCAGAATTAATTTTTTCAGCTCTTTCTTTTAACATTCTTTGAAAAGTTTTTATATCTTCTTTTTCTGGTCCACCAAAAGCGGTATCTCTTATTTCAAATTCTTTCATGCCAACTATTTTTCTTATTTGATTCTCAGTCCTTCTAGACATATCAAGATATTCAATACTTTCTTTTGCTCTTGCCGAGATGTATACAAGCTTTCCTTTCATTATCTGATTATCTATCTTGGTCACAGCATAATCAGCATATACAGCTGACAGTTTGAAAAAGGCAAATATAAAGAAAAAAGAGCCGATAAAAATCAAAAAAAAGAACCAAATCGGAAGGTTTATTCTGAAACATGGGAAAAACGAGCAATGAGAAACTACGCCAATTGAAACCTTTTCATTCAATTCTTTAAGCATTTTCTTGCGCATTATATAATAATATACCAAAAAAGCAGCCTCGCTTAAAAGAAAAAGCGAAAAAACACAGACTAGACAGAAGGATTATTCTCCAGAGCGCGCAATTGCAACTCTGGAGAATACCATATATCTGACAATTTCAATTGCAACCGGCAATATAGCAGAGTTAAAAATCATAAATGAATAAACCAAAAATTTCCATGTAACTGACTTTCCAATATTTGAGAAAAAAAAGTAAGGAAAAATGAGGATCCAAAACAGCATATAAGCCTTGCCTCTGGTAAAAATAAAACTTTTGTATAAAGGCGAAATAAATTTCTTTCCTGATGCAGCAAAACCTGGCCAAATAGATATCCTCACACCTATCCATAAAGAGACTATTATTAAAGTAAATGCAAGCAAGTAATATATAAGTTTATAATTGCTTATACCATAGTAAAACACGAGAGAAATAAAAAGTATTCCATCGTATATATTCAGCAGAAGATATGGGAAAAAACCGTTAAAGAATAAAGTTCTCCCTCCCTTTAAAAAATCTGAGAAAGAAGATTTGCCTTTTTTTAAAAGACAATACCACAATCCCATAAGAGCATATAGATTTATCAAAAAAGAAAAAAACAAGTTAAGTATTATGATAACTTTTTTCTCTTCAAGTATTTCTTTCAATCTTTCCAAAAAGTTATCTTTGGGCAATTGAGACAGATCAAGGGACATACTCCAAGCCCATGAAGTAAGCATATATAGAAATGCCATAATAGCAGCTGGAATTAGGACTCTTTCCAACTCGTCAAAAAATTCATTATAAAGTTTAGTCATAAACCATATGTTTTAGTGATCCCTATTTTACACATTTAATTTTATCATTTTTTGTATAATTTACTTGCTGTTATTTCAAATTGCATTACGGAAGGGTGTGTGAGCGGTTGAAACAGCAGGTCTCGAAAACCTGTAGGGCGCAAGC
>DYLH01000025.1 GCA_020722185.1 Candidatus Avelusimicrobium gallicola
ATATTCTACACTTTTTTAAAGTTTATTTTTTTAAAAAACCCGCCTTTTTTAACATAAAGTATAGCCAGATATTTTCCTCTCTTCTTAACCCATATGGAAGAGAAATCATTTTTAAGCACATATTCCTGATGTCTTTACCCCTAATATTCCTCATGAGCAAATATCCTTCATTGGGCTTAATTTTTTTCAGTAAAAAAGCAAATTTGCACAATTCTATTTTAAACCGTTCAATATATATTCTCCCACCAAAAGCGCAAAGATAGGCTAAAGGCCATATTTGAGATTCTTCTTTCAGTAATTTCCTTAAAATAAAAATGGCCTTTTCTTTTTCGCCTAGAAAAAACAGGCAATGTGCCTTCCAAATTAAAGCCTCAATATCCTCTTTTTCATACGAAATAGCCTTGTCCAAAAAAAATAGAGCTTCTCTATAATGCCATTTTAGCGCGAGTGAAGCGCCCAGCCAACAAAAGGATAGCGGATCTCTCTTGTCTCTCAGAAACTTCATCGCCCCGTCTGCATCGCCAGAAAAAAGCTTTAGAGACGCAAACCATGAAAGCGAAGAACGCCGCAAATTTTCAAGTTTATAATCATAAAGCAACAATTTATGGTCAGGAGATTTTTCGCTTTCAATAAAGGATATTTCACTAAGATATCCTCTTGGTTCAAGCATTTGAGGATAAGCTTTGATCACTTTTTTAAAACAAGTGGCAGCTTCTTTATAATGCATAATATCCATAAGCAATATGCCTTTAAAATAATTCATCCATGGTATTGAATTTGGCGGATCGAATAAAAGTATCTCTCTTATAGAGGCTCTTCCGCTTTTTATTCTCAAATAAAGTTTATACATTTTCCCATAATCGTCTTCAGGCATTTTAGATAAAGAAAATTTTGATACATGTAATTGAAATTTATTATCTATCCTTCTCAAAGGAAAGCATATGTCATCTATTATGATATCCTGGCATTTTGATATATACTCTTTTAAATAAAAAAAAGATTCCTTATAATCTCCTACCACAAAGTTGGAAAAGAAAAGCATATAAGAGTCTTTTTTGCCTGGAGAAGAAATAAATTTTTTCAGAAAAGAAACAAAATCATTGAAATTATCGCTAAGCATGGCTTTTTTAATGTATATATAAGATGGTGAAAAATCAAACGGCTTATACCTTATGAAGTAATTGTAATATGAAAAATTAGTCTTTCCCAAATCCATTATCTCAGGCATTAATGTGGAACATAATTTTTCTTCCTTTGATAAACAGATATAAATTTCATCTAAAACTGTATTGAGTAGTTTTTTGTCGCATGATGATATTGCTTTTTTAGCTTCAAAAATCAAAGACTTTATTCGTTTAAAGTTTTTCATCATCATTCAGCTGTATAATAGCGCCCAGCTCTTTGAGAAATAATGCCCGCAGTTTCAAGCTCAAAAAGGAAATTAAAAATTTGTGAAACGGGAAAACCGCTGGCAACCGAAAGCTCATCAGAATTTATTCCAGGATTTGCGCTTATAAAGTTATAAATCTTTTTTATGTCGCCTTCAAGCTCCCGGGATAAAGATTTTTCTTCCTTTTTATTGGCTGTGAAGTATTTCCCTGATAAATAAAATGGCATTACATCTAAAACATCATTGAAAGAAGATACTGGCGAGGCTCCATCTTTTAAAAGCTTATTTGGCCCATTACTTAAGGGATTATCAACCCTACCTGGCACAGCCATAACCTCTTTCCCCTGAACAAGGGCATGCCTGGCTGTTATAAGAGCTCCTGAAGCATAATCCCCCTCTATCACCAAAGTCCCCCAGCTAAGAGCGGAAATAAGCCTATTTCTGGCTGGAAAATTTGTTTTAAGTGGTGGCTCATCCATAACATATTCGCTCATTACAAATCCTCCCTTATCACATATTTCATCTGCTAGTTTTTTATTTTCTGGAGGATATATATTGTTTAATCCAGAACCTATAATAGCGGCGGTCCTGCCATTGGCCTTTAAGGCGGCCTTATGGGCCAATGTGTCCACACCTCTTGCTAGTCCGCTTGCTATCCCCATTCCAGATTTAGCCACATCAAATGCTATTTTAGAGGTCATCTTAATACCATACTCATCCGGCTTTCTAGTGCCAACAATAGCCAAAAAATCACAAAGTTCAAGATTGCCTTTGACATAAAAAGCTACAGGCGGATCTGGCATTTGGCTAAAACATTCTGGATAGTTTTTATCGCCAAAGAAAAACAGCAGGCATCTGGATTTTATAACCTTCTCCATTTCCCTGTCGGCGTCGAAGGATAAAGCTTTTTTAAGGAATGACGAAGCTTTTTCAAAAGAAATGCCTGTTTCAAAAGAGATCTCTAAAGGATCTTTTTTTAGTATATCCTCGGGACTAAAGTTTTTAAGATACTCTGTTATCCATCCCCTAGCATAAATCCATGCTGAATTTATTTTGAGAAAGGTTTTGACTTTTTCAGAATTGATTTCCATATTACTTTTTCTTTATAAGCATACCTTCTTCAACAAAGCCATTGACCCAGATAAGTCTGCAAAGATTCTTTTTCCCATCCACATAAATAATCTCGCATCTACCAGAAATTTGAGCGGTTATTTTGCCATTTTTTTCAAACATCTTTGAATATATATCAAAAATATCTCCTGTGGCGAACTTGATAGAGTCAATTTTAAGTCTTAACTCATCACCTTCTTGGGCAAGTCCTTCTTTTTCTTCGCCGTTCTCATCCACAATAGATACAATTCTCCCCTCAAAATAATTTTTCGAGGCTTCTACAGTTTTATTTGTTATGTTCGTAAAAACCATGCCTTCGGGCATTTCTTCGTTTAACATAGGTTCTTTAATATTTTTAACACTAGAGTCCTTATTTTTATGGACAGTTAGCTGACTTAAAGAAGCCAAAGAAACGGCATTGGTAGAAATCTCCGCATCTGTGGCAGATAAATTTTGTACTTGAACCGATGAACTAATCTCTACGGATTTTGAGGTTTGCGATGAGATTTTTATTTCAGGCACAATATTTTCATATCTCTGAGGAAGAAGAATTTCATCCTCTGGATATATCAAATCGGGATTTTTAATTAAATCAGAATTTGCCTTATATATCTTTTCCCATAAATTTCCATCGCCATATTCTTTCTGAGCTATAGACCATAGAGTGTCTTTATATTTGACAATTATTTTTTTTTCAGCATTTAATCCAGAAAGTTCTTGAGCTGAAATTGATACAGCAAGTGAAAACAAACCTAATACAACTTTTTTCATAATATCTCCTATTCAAAAATTTTTCTATCCAGATTTCTAAAAGAAATAGCCTCAATAACATGCTCTCTGTTTATGTCTTTTTCACTAGCCAGATCAGCTATAGTTCTGGCCACTTTGGCTATTTTATCCATACTTCTGGCTGAAAAACCTAGTTTATCCATTGCGCTTTCCAAAACTTTAGAAGCTGATTCTGGAAAGCGGCAAATCTCTCTTAATTTTTTGCCAGAAAGATAGCTATTGCAAATTCCCTGTCCATTTCTTTCGTATTGTATTTTTCTAGCCTTCATAACCCTTGAAAGGATTTCAGCAGAAGTTTCTTCTCTTGAGTCGCTTTCCCATTGACCATATTTTACTGGAGACACTTCCACATGAAGATCTATTCTATCAAGCACAGGACCAGAAATCCTATTTCTATATTTTTGCACAGCCACAGGCGTACAAACGCAAGGTCTGGTTGGATGAGAGTAATACCCACACGGGCAGGGATTAGCAGCAGCAACAAGCAAGAAATCAGCCGGATAAGTGACAGCCTTTTTTATTCTTGTCACAGTTATTTTTTTATTTTCAAGAGGCTCCCTTAGCCCCTCTATGGCAGTCCTTGAAAACTCAGGCAATTCATCCAGAAAAAGTATTCCATTGTGAGACAAAGACACTTCGCCAGGTCTTGGATTTTGCCCTCCGCCTATTAATGCAATATCTGAGATGCTGTGATGCGGCTCTCTAAAAGGCCGCCTATCCACAATCTTTGAACTCCTTCCACACACAGAGTATATTTTTGTAGTTTCCAACATTTCCTTTTCACTCATAGGCGGCATTATAGTGAAAAGTCTTTTAGCTATCATGCTTTTCCCAGATCCAGGAGGCCCTATCATTATCAAATTATGCGCCCCAGCAGCAGCTATTTCTGCCGCCCTCTTTGCGGTCCGCTGGCCCTTTACTTCTGAAAAATCAGGCTGTTCTAGTTTTTCTTCAATAGGTTTTGTAAGCTTAGGCTTAGAAAGCTCTATCTCTCCTTTAAGAAAAGAACACACCTCAACAAGACTTGACGCGCAGAGATAATTCACTCTGGCAATCTCTGCCTCGGGGGCGTTTTCAAACGGAATTATAGCCACAGC
Source organism: Candidatus Avelusimicrobium gallicola (assembly GCA_020722185.1). GTDB lineage: Bacteria > Elusimicrobiota > Elusimicrobia > Elusimicrobiales > UBA9959 > JAAYVI01. Next base: position 4,387 of record DYLH01000025.1, read on the forward strand.
ATCCACGGAGTTCTCTTTTAGAGAAATTAACATCGGCAAAAGAGCGGTAACAGGCTTTAGCGCTCCGTCCAAAGAAAGCTCACCTAAGAAAAAGAACTTTTCAGCATTAATGATTAGTTTTACAAGACCTGCTGAAACAAGTATCCCAATAGCTATAGGAAGGTCAAAATGTGACCCTGTTTTTTTAACTTCCGCCGGGGACAGATTGACGGTAATCTTTCTGGCTGGCAATTTAAACCCGCTGTTTCTTAAAGCTGAAACCACCCTATCTCTGGATTCTTTTACCGCAGCATCCGGCAAACCAACTATATTATAGGATGGAAGTCCACCAGAAACATCGGTTTCTGCGCAGACTTCAAATCCATCTATACCCCTAAATCCCAAAGTTCTTATTTTAAAAAACATCAATCCTCAATCTTTCATCCTGCAAATATCTCCGGCTTTTGGCGTTCCTTTAAGCTCAATAGCTTTGGCTATAGAGCAATCTCCACTATCTCCGCAGAATCTAATTATTTCAAAATCGCCAAGATACTCCTCTCTATATCCTATCACCTGATTGCTTCTTGGGTCTCTTATTTCTTTTCCTTGTTTATAACAAGAAAGGCTTATCCCCTCTTTAAGATTTGAAGTAGATCCAGCATTGAGGTAGATTTCATCTCCTGAGAAGTCTGCTATCATAGCTGACCATGGCCTTTTATTAAGTTGATTTGAAATATTGTCCACAAATTTAACTATAGCAGCTCTAAGAGCCTCTCCTTCAAGGGTCTCATCATATGAACCTTTTGTCCCCATTCCAAGAAAACTGGCTTTTTTGCTTTTCGCCTGTCCTTTTCCAGAATCAGCCAGTATGACCTGTCCACTCTGAACATCTATGACTCTTAAATCGACAGTCACATCAGCCACATACTGTTTGGATTGAGCCAAAAGATAATCTGACCCCTCTTTTTTAACTCCAAACTGACTTACAGAACCAACAACTATAGCTTCAAGTCCCATTATTTGTCCTATTTTCACAGCAGTCTGCGGATCTATGGCGCCTTCCGTTTGCATTTTTTGCTCTTGCATTATCTTGTCCAGTTTAGCTCTTTCAACAACGATGAATTTTTCTGATTTAACCAGCTCGGTTATTAATATGTCGCTTGCCGCCTGTCCAAGTCTGCCCTGCCCATACGCGCTTTTATTTTCAAATTCAACCACACCTATTCTTCTCTTTGGACCTATATACTTTGCCTTCACCTTTTGAGTTTCTTTGACAGTGACAGCTTGATCCGTCTTAACTGATTTAGAAGGGGCGCAAGCAAAAAAAATTGCTGCCGCCGCAATGACCAATATGTTTTTTTTCATTTTATCCTCCATAAAACAAGTTTTATCCACGCTTTTTCTGCGTCCCTATTTTCGTGGAAATTTTTTTAGAGCCTTATCAACAGCTTTTCTCACAGCCTCGCTCATAAGAAGATTTCTGTTCGATATATTTGAAGCAAGCTTAATACCAGTATTCACTATAAAGGCCTCCTTGGCCTCTTTTTTATTAAGATAAAATTTGGAGTCATCCCCGCTCCCAAATCCTTCATAAATCACCGATTCATCCACGCCGTCAATAGCTTTTAAATATAAGTCCGCCTTCTTTCTGACAATAAAACCTAAATTTTGAAAGACATAATTTTCTATATTGCCATAAATGAGAATCCTGCATGACAATTTGCTGGCTATATCTTTTGGCTTAAATGCAGCCAACTGTCCTGCGTCTGAGACTCCAATTTCTTTAAGTTTTTCGTCGACAGAATCAGCAGTTAATGGAGAATATCCGTATTGAACAAGACGCTTTATAACTTCTTCACGCATATATTTCTCAGCATCAAGATCCACTGATTCATTGTCAAAAGGTAAAACGGCCACAGACACTTCGCTTATAGAAGAAAATTTTTCTGAAACAATATAATCCCTCTTTCCAATTGAAGAGCAAGAGAGAAAAAGAATGCAGAATGCAAGTTTTGAAATCTTATCAGCGATTGACAACATTCTCCCCAACATAAAATTTAATTTCTCCATTGTCTATGTATTCAATATTATATCGCAAATCTCCCCTTCTAACTATCTCTCCAGCCAATTGCTCAGGCATTAAAGAGCCTGCATATATTTCAAAAACAGCATCTCCTTTAACAAAATGTAAAGGCGATGGTCTACCAAAACCAGAGTTAGAAAGTATTGTCCTGATTTCAGATAAAGTATTGAGATCTTTCACTGCGGAGAATATTAGTCTTACATATTTTAGAGATGCAGAGTATTTGGACAATATATCTGAAAGTTTCTTTTCTATGTCTTGCCCACAGGCTGAGAGAGATTTATTAGAGGCCTCATTTTTATCAAAAGATGTGGCAGTTTCCTGAACTTCAAATGAACCAATTTGTTTTTTTTCAAGATTTGAATAAACTCTCACCGTTACAGAGGAAATACATGTTATAGATGAATTTACAGGATTTTCGATATTGTATGAGTAAACAGAAGCTTCAGCCACAAAATCAACCCCATTATTTCTTTCAAGAGTAAAAGGATCAGATGAAAAAATAATGCAAAAAGATCCTACACATCCCCCGGAGATAGAAGATTTTATATTTTCATAAGCCCTATCCTGCGGTGAATAGAAAGAGAGATAAACTTTGGCCACTCCTCTCAAAGTTTTATCCGTTTTTTTTAAGCTTCTTAAAAAAGCTGCGGAGTCAAAGTAATGCCTTGCATAAAAATACTTTGAACCAACTGAATTTTCTCCCTTCTTCAAAACACTTTTTTTAATAAAAGTAGCCGCGATTTTATCATCGCAAGAATCAGTAAAAGCTTTGCACGCTATTTCAGCCGCTTTCTGAGAATCTTCTTTAGGATTGAAAGATTTATCGCTCATTCTTGTAATTATTATGTCCTTAGAAGAAAAAGAAACATTTGACGATGTGGCGCAAGCAGAAAAAAATAATGTCATTATAAAAATAGATTTCTTCATCATTTCCCCTCCAAATGAACAAAAAACTTTATAGTTTTTTGTTTTCCACCTTAACTTTGGGCAAAGCAAAGAAGAACTTAGCACCTTTTCCTTTACCAGACTCAACCCATATCTTCCCATTATGCTTCTCAACTATTGATTTACATATTGAAAGCCCAAGACCAGTTCCCTGAGTGTTTGATAAAGCATTCTTTCCTCTGTAAAATTTATCAAAAATGAGCTTCTGTTCTTCACTGGATATACCCGGACCATTATCCTCCACTGAAACCACAACCACATCTCCTCTATCAGCGACATCCACTTTTATTTCAGAATCCCTGTGCGAATACTTTATAGCATTTACCACAAGGTTATCCACTACTTGCATAAGCCAATGTTTATCGCCTGTTATATATATGCTCTTTGAATCTTTATAAAAACTTATTTTCATATTCTTTTCCATGGCCTTTATGGAAAGACTACTTAAGGATGTATTAACGGCTTCAATAAGATCAAAAGTCGCAACATCGAAATCTATTTTTCCTTCAAGTCTTGAAATATCCAGCAAATTAGTTATCAAGGATGAAAGTCTATTGGAAGCTTGATCAACTATTTTCAAAAATGAAATCTGCTGATCAGTCATAGATCCGACTTCTCCGCTTAAAAGCACTGACACAAATCCTTTTATAGTTGTAAGTGGAGTTTTTAGCTCGTGGCTTACTGTGGAAAGGAATTCATCCTTTATTTTATTCATATGAGATAGTTCTTCAGCTTTGGCAGAAAGGTTTTTATAAAGATTTATTATGCTCATTATTTCAGAAATTTGATTTGATATGGCCGATATAAATTCAAGATGCTCCTGATTGAAAAAATCCTTATTCTTGCTTGCCATCTCCAAGACACCTATCATATTCTCATTTAAATAAACTGGCATTACCACCATAGACCTTATTTTTTCATGCCCTACATGATTTGTAAGGCTACTTTCAATGGATGAGGAGTCTTCTATGATAAAAGTTTTCTTCTCTATAAAACTCTTAACTTCAATGCTTTCAAGTTCATCTATCGGCAAGGAATATGAAACATCTCCTCCCTCAAAACGCCAATACGGCTTTCCATATATTTCAAGAGTTCTTTTGCTCTCATCGTAAAAAAGAAAGGCCGCCATATCGGCCTCTATCACACGCGCTGATATAGAAACTATGCTATCTACAGATTTTGACAGATCGCCTTTGCTTACAGAGACCACATCATAAATGGCTTTCCTCTCTCTTGCTTTTTTTATCAGTCTTGATCCTGTCATATCAAGTTCTTTAAGAACAGCATTTAGCTCTCTTTTTAACTGTTCATTTTCTGATTTTAACTTAATATTCCTCTCGTAAATTTTGTAATAAGCTGAAAGGTTTGCTGACAAGTATTTAACATATGGAGATATAAGGTAAAATTCATCCTTATCATTTACACCCACAAGTATAATCTTGACTATCTTTTTATCCACAGTTGAAAAAGGAAAAATGGCTATACATTTAAAATTTAAGTTTTCAAAATTTTCGTCTGTTTCATCTATGAATAGTATGTCATTGCTATTTAGACATTTATTGAAAAGGCCATAAACAAAGGAGCTTAAAGACGAAGAATTTATTTTTTTCATAGATAGCGAATGAGTTATATGCCATGAATCCTTGTTTGGGTCTTTTTCAAAAACAGCGCTATAAGTATCAGGAAAAAAAGAATGAAGTTTTGTAAGGTGATGGCTTATGATATCTGAAAATTCTTCTACGCTTTCAGGAATATAGCTGTGCTTAGAAACTTCAAGTGAGAAGTCTTTGAATTTTGAATAAATTGTGTCGATATAGGAGACTTTTTTTTCTATAGGAAGCAAATATTTAAATTTCAGATACCAATAAACAGCAAATGAAAAGGCAAGACCAGTTATTATGGAAAATAAGGCCGTATTCATAGTAGTTCCATAAGAGCTCTAAGATAATTTCCACGAGCCTTGAGCTTTGAAGATTCCAACCAGGCAACTTTTATAGAAAAACTCTCCATTATTTTTTCAGTAATATTTCTAAACTCCTGCTCTTTGGCGCCTAGAGCGCTTGTACTTTGAGGACCAATGATTATAGTTCCATTTACTTGATGAGATATGGCGGTCTCGCCTATCTTAAATGGTATGCCATAAATCTCATCCGGATTATATTCCTCAACGAAAACCTGTTCCCATCTAAGATCTATTTTAAATTCCGAAGACGCAAATTCTCTCATTTTTGACAAAGCATAAAATGCGTGATTTTTCATTCCCTTAGGATAAAAGATTCCCCACTTGAACCACTGATCTTTTGACGATACATCTAAGGCGGCGGAAGAGACATCCGCATCCGATGGAAAAGTTTCATCATCTCCAGACAAACCCAACAACATAGAAATGAAGTCCTTGTGAATAAGGGACTGATCAAGCCCGGACATATATTTTTCCATTTTTTTGGTGTAGGACAATATTTTTGAAACCGTTCTAAAATCTAGCATTTTAGATACAAAAAATGTTTTTATATCGTCTTCAGAAATTTTTATATCTATAGCAGACAACATTTGGTTAAGTATCAGCCTATAGGTTTGAGCGTTTGGCAACTTTATATCCACCATCCAGCCTTGAGTAAACTGAAATCCGATTTGTTCTTCAAGCGCGGAGAGAGCCTTAGGAGGGAACATTGAAGAAATTATTATCTGTTTATTTGCCGCCACACAATCATTCAATATCTTTGATATGAAAGGCCTGTTCTTCTCGCTAAGCATAAGAAGATCTATGTCATCTATTATCAGAACCTTTACCTCATTTAGCATAGCTTCAAGATTTTTTATATTGTTCTTCTCTATAGCGAGGTCAACGCCTTTAGAGAATTTAACGGCATGTGTCACAAAAATATTCTTTTGGCCAATAGAGGATGAAAGGCCATATCCTATGGCATGAATAAAATGCGATTTACCTATTCCTTGATGCCCAAATATAAGCAAGGGATTATACATCACACCTGGATTTTCCACCACGGCCATAGCGGCGGCATGGGCAAATCTATTGTGAGGGCCGGCGATGAGAGTTTGAAAAGTTAAAGTAGGATTTAGTGGCAACTCTATAGGCCATTTTGTCTTAATCTTGGCAGTCATACTCTCAGGTTTATTTTTCACCAGTTCCTCTTTTTCTGTCTTTGGCTCTTCTTTAGGCTCCTCTTTTTTTGCCCTTATACTTATCGAAGGAGGAATAGCATGACCTGGTTTTGGCGCGCTTGTTTTAGAATTATTACTTTCAGACAAATCCTTTGAATGAGCGGGGTTATCTGGAACCGGTTTTTTTGAACTTTCAGCATGCCCTGTAGTATGAATAGATTGATTAGCTGCTTTTGGCATCTCAGGAGAAGTCGGTTTATTTAAGTCTATGCCAAGAGATTCAATGTTTATTTCAGGCAAAGAGGAAAAATTAGGAGTTGGCGGTTTTGGTGGCGGAGGAGGAACATTTTTTGCCTTATCAGTAATATGCGGCTTTTGAGATTCAAAAGAAACATTAGATGAAAGTGAATTTGAAGTTTTTTCTTTTATTTCATTCTTTTGAATATCAGGCTTTAAATCTTTCTCTTCTGCTCTAGGAGAAGAATCTAAAATTGTCTTATCACTTTTGCCACTTTTATCAACAGAATTTACGGACTCGGATATGTCTTTTTTTTCATCAACTTCATTTTTGGACTTTTGAGCCTCTTGTTTAATATTTGGATTAATTTCGGGATGAACATTTTCTGAAAATGTCTCTTTTTTTATTTCTGGTTTAGACTCTTTTTTTTCAGAGAGACCTTCAATTGCCGATTTTGCTCTATCAAGAATGGCATTATCAGCTTTAAGCAAATATAGGCTATAAGAGTACTCGCCTTCGACCTTCTCAGGTCTTGAGCATACTGCGCCAAGCTTTTTCATTAAGAAAAACACATCTTTCATCTCACAATCAAGGGATAATTTATGCCTTAGAGGATCCCTGACTGTCGGGGTGTGCTTTAGTTCCCATTTTTTGATCATATCATTTAGCTATAAGGTCCATTATAAAATCTATCGCTTTTGATTTTGAAAAATCAGCGGGATTAAAATTTACAAAAATTTTTCCCCCTGAAGAAAAAACTGTTTCAAGCTCGTAAATCTTTTCCTGAGGGAATTCTCCAACGGCTACAACTGCCACACATGAACTTTCTGAAGCTTTCTGATTTATAAAGTTAGCATTCACTTCGTCTGTGTAATCTAAGACAAAAGCTCTTTTGATAAACATGGGCTTGGTTTCAGAAGCAAGACAAATTTCGTCCATAATTTTAAGCGCATGGTTTAGTAAATTTTTATCCAGTGAAACAAAACCTACATTTTTTATCCTCTCATTAGACACTCTATCTGGAGGCTCTATAACAGTGAAATCCTGATTTTCCTCAGGAATCTGATTCGTCTGCGAAGGAGAAAAAACCACAGTTTTTTCTTCTGTCGACTGCGCTCCCTCATCCTTAACATTTGGGTCAAAAATAAGAGTTTTTTCCTCTTTAGAGCTTTCGTCGACTGAATTATCCAAAGAAGACTCTTTTGTATCAAGTGTAATTTTGTCCAGTTCAGACTCAAGAGTTTTCTCCGCCGCAATGTCCTCCTTTGGTTCAATATCTAAATCCAATTTATTTAATTCATTTTCCACTACAGAGTTAGATTCGTCTTTGTCTCCCAAAGAAATTTCTCCACTCGTATTCTCAACCGAATTTATTGAGTCATCATTTAGCTGAGGAAGTTTTTCCCTTTTATTTTCTCTCTGCTCCTCTTCCATAGCAGTATCTAAAACGATTTCAGAGCTGTCTATTTTTATTGTTTCTTCCTGTATATCAAGAGAGGATTGATTATTTGTAGAATCGACAGAATCTAAATTCAATGAATTATCATTTAACTGAGGCATGGATTCTTTTTTATTCTCCTGATTGCTTTCAGTGGAAGAATCTAAAACTATTTCAGGAACATCTAACTTTACAGTTTCTTCATTGGTATCCACGGAAGATTTTTCACTTATATTCTCAGTAGAATTTACTGAATCTTCATTTAATTGTGATTCAGGCTTAACCTTATCCTGTTTTTGATCTACACCGATATCAGAGATTATTTCAGAGTCCTCTTTAATAGAATCTCCGTCCCCTACCAATGCATCCGCTTCAATTGAAAGTTTATTCAATTCCTCTTCAAGAAAGTTTTTTGCCTCATTTTCTTTTTGCTGACTATTTTCATCACCTGCAAAGTGATTTATTGATTCATCTTTTTTTTCTTCCATTTCTCCCCCAAGAGGCTTTTTATCTTCACTTTCAGTCTGATGTGATGTATTGGATTTTTCAGAAGATTCATTTGCCATATTCAAAAGAAAATCTATATCTGGAACGCCAAAGTCATTTGTGTTTTCAAGGACTTTAACTTCATCCTTATTATCCACATAAGAACTGTCATCACCTGAGTTGTATGTCTCCAAATTTATTGTTTCTGAATCCACAGGGACTTCGTTTTTTTCCGCATTATCCTGTAAAGGCTGAGTTTCTCTGGATTCATCAAGAACAGGCTCCACCTCTGTTTTATCCGCATTATTAATTTTTTTGTCTATTAAGTCTGAAAAATCTATAGGCTTTATTTCGGGAGTTTTTATACTCTCAGACAAATCTGGCATACGACTGAGTATATTGTTTAAATCAGCCAATATTTCATCCAGTGATTTTTTTTCTTTGTCCTCTGCCATATCTCTATATTATAATTATATATGAGACACAAGTCTAATCAGCAACCCAAATTAATTTATTGTCCGCAGTACATTTTATAGGATTTCTCATACTTTGAAAATTTTGAGAATTCAGACATATGGTCTAAACATTGGCAAATGGATTTATCATAAGGAAGCATCACAATCAATTCAAAAGCTTTTTCTCTCAATTCTCTGTCAGAGCAAGCAAGCAGAGATAATTCTTTTGAAAAAACAGACATCTCACCGGGATTAAAAGTTTTTAATGAAAGCATTGAAATAAACATGCCTATAGCTTCTTTTTTCATTTCAAAAATTGGATCATTTAAAACAGATGCGGCTTTTTTGAGATAAAATTGCCTTTTATCCATAGAATAAGCCGCCCAATAAAGCAATGTTCTAACAGCAGAAAGTTTAAACCGACTGTCACATGAAGATATACAATCTATTACAACATTTTCCTCCTCAGGATCAGGGATTATCACATTGGCAAGAGCGTCAAGAGTTTTGTCCATTCCGTTTTTGTAATCATACAAAAGCATATTTTTTTTAGTGCTATTTATCTGTTTTTTCTTCAATGGGTTATAGTAAACCAAGTAGAAAGCCAAGACAATCGCCACAAAAAGAAGTATTTTCAGCGCAAATGGTCCACCTTTATTAGATTCTATATTGCAAGATTTTGAATTTGAATTACCGCATACAGGACAGGATGTTTCATCGCTCTGGTATATATATCCGCAAGAAGAGCATTTTTTAGCTAATTTTTTCTTTGGATTTTTGCTGAACATATATAAACTATTTTTCTATATTTCTCCATAAAGAAAATCAGCTGAACACCCAGCTATTTTTACATTGTAAAATTTGTTTTTCTCTGTGTTTTTTGAGATGAGCACTTTTAGAAAATTTGAAGAAAGAGAAACCATATTCTCGTCTTTTTTTCTCAAGGAAAGAACTCTAAGAGTTTTATTTCTCATAGAAAAAGCAAATTTAGCGCGCAAGAAAACATCAATTTTTTTCACCTCGGCAGAGCGTATTTCCTTTTCCTTTTGAGGTATTTGCGGCATTGAAGCGGCTGGAGTAAATGGTCTTGGGGAATAAGAAAAGGCATGTAGTCCGCTAAAAGAAAGCTCCTTAAGCCTATCAAGCATAATAGAAAAGTCTTCCTCATTTTCGCTGGGAAATGAGGATATTACATCTGCAAAAATACCAGCCATAGGGAAATATTTTCTTATAATTTCCACCCTTTCCTTGATAAATTTAAAATTGTATGGTCTGCGCATTTCTTTCAATACCCTATCGCTTAAATGTTGCACAGAAATATGAAAATGATCGCAAAATTTATCTTTGGCTTCCTTGCACACAGAAATTATTTTCTCATCTATTTCCATAGGTTCAATGGAAGAAAGCCTTAATCTAAAATCTCCCGACAAAGCAAACAATGCTTCCAATAATTCTTTAAGCCCATATCCTGTTTCTGGGCATTTATAACATCCAAGCCTTGTTCCAGATATGGTTATCTCTTTAAATCCGCTGGATACCAAATTCGAAATTTCTTCAATTGCTATACGCAAAGGTTTTGAATTTATTTGACTTCTGGCATAAGGAACTATACAGTAAGAACATTTAAGATTGCAACCATCCTGAACTTTGACAAAAGCTCTTGTTCTTTTACAACTGCCTTTTACAGAAAAAAAATTATCATCAGATTTTGCATTAAATAAAATTGATGCTGCCATATGTTTTTGAGGATTTGGTATGAGAATAGCATGGGGATCTATTTTGATAATTTCCTGTGGGAAAAGGGATGCATAACAGCCAGTAATAGCAATTTTCTTGCCAATATAAGCCGCTTTTTTGACAAGAGCCAAAACATCCCTCTCAGCTTTGTGTGTGACGGCGCAACTATTTATAAATACCATATCACAGTTTTTTAATTCATCTTCCGTCTGGACGCCCAAAAAAGAAAATTTTTCAGAAAGACTTTCAGTCTCTATTTGGTTAACCCTGCATCCAAAGGTTTTATAATATATTCTCATAATATTCACTATTTTATTTTTCTAAATTATTTTCTCTTTCTCATCCTTTAATAATTCTTGTAATAGCGCAAGCAAGAACAGCAGCAGTTTGAGTTCTTAAAATATTCTGCCCAAGTGAAACAAAAATGCCTTTCTCTCTTGCCATATCAAGTTCCTTTTCAGAAAAACCACCCTCTGGCCCTATCACCAAAGCTATTTCATCTGAGATGTGCATTTTAAGTGGAGATAGAGATGGCTTTTTATTTGCATCGGTTTTTGAAAAAATAATTGGATTTTTTTCAATAGAGAATATATCGGAAAAATTTACAACTGGGGCAATTTGGGGTATGGTTGACCTTTCTGACTGCTTCACGGCAGAAAAAATTATTTCATTAAACCTCTCTATTTTTTCTTCAACATTTAGTATGTGGTTTTTCTGTGTGAATTCGCAAATCGTAGGGACAAAGATATCGCATCCTATCTCAGTGCCTTTCCTCAACACTTCTTCAAAAGCCTGCTTTTCAATAAAAGAAAAATAAAGTTTAACTTTGAGATTTTGCTTTTCTTCTTCAATTTTTTCTACAGCTCTGGCAAAAACTTTCTTATTTTTAAAATCAAAAACTTCAACTATATATCTACCCCAAGGAGAGAAAACCTTTATTTTTTCCCCTTTTCTAACTCTAAAAACTTTTAGATGCGCAGATTCTTTTTCATCAAAAGAGAATTCTCTTCCTGAGTTAAGCTCTCCCTCATAATAGAATTGAGCCATGGATATATTATACAAAAGCAAAAATAGTGGGGAATAAAAAAGCTAATAACTGGATTTCCTTAAATCACATCAATTAAATATTTTTCTAAAGAATCCTGAGTTTTCTTTTTCCTTATGCTCTTTAATTGAATCAGCCAATTTTCTAAGCAAATCCCTTTGCTCAGCTGTAAGATCAGTTGGAGTTTCAACCTTAAGTCTTACTAACAAATCCCCTCTCCTTCTTGAATTTGGATATGGCATGCCTCTTTGAGACACTCTAAGTATTTTTCCATACTGAGCGCCTTCCGGAATTTTTATTTTTATTCTTCCCCCATCTATCACTGGGACTTCGGCCTCACAGCCAAGAGCGGCTGAAGGCATATCAAGAGGTAGCTCATAGATAAGATCCTGGCTATCTCTCTCAAAATGCGGATGGTGTTTTATAGCTATTTCTATATAGAGATCTCCAGCGGGAGAGCCTTTCTCGCCTGCGTCCCCCGCATGAGCCACTCTCAAAACAGACCCATCTTCAACCCCCTGCGGGATCTTGACATTAATAGATGCATTCTTTTCAACTATACCGCTACCACCACATTCCTTACATGGATTTGATATCACCTCTCCTGAGCCAGAACATGTAGGACAGGTTTGAGTAAATGAGAAAAAACCTTGTGAGTACTGAACTCTTCCTCTACCGCCACAAGTGGGACATTTCTTCACCGAGCTTTTATTCTGCGCGCCACTCCCACCGCAAGATGGACATGTATCATTTTTTTTGTAATTGACCTGAACTTTTGCTCCATTGAAAGCATCTTCAAGCGATATTTCGGTTTTATATTTTAAATCAGCCCCCCTTCTTCTAGATGAAGTTCTGCCTCGCCCTGATGTAGATCCAAAAAAGTTTTCAAAGACATCTCCAAATATATCATTCATGTCCCCTTGTTGAGAGAACCCGCCAAAACCTCCAAATCCACCGGGTCCGCCAGCGCCCTGACCTTTAAGCGCATCCTCCCCATAAGCGTCATACAGCTTTCTCTTTTGTGGATCTGAAAGAGCTGCATAAGCTTCATTGATCTCCTTAAATTTATTTTCAGCTTCTTTATTTCCCTGATTTCTGTCGGGATGATATTTTAAAGCTAATTTTCTAAAGGCGCTTTTAATTTCCTCGTCAGAGGCATTTCTTGGAACACCTAGAATTTTATAATAGTCAGCCATAAAATCAGATGCATCTATAAAACCAGTGGATGCGCAGTTAAAAAATTGTTCTTATACCTTCCTGCGCATCCACACGATGCATAAGCCTCCATTTACTTCTTTCCCTCATCAACGACTTCAGCGTCTACCACATCTTCCTTCTTATCCTCTTTTTTGCTTTCTGAAGATGTATTGGGCTTAGCAGACTGAGCAGCCGACGCTTTTTCCTGAGCCGCTTTATATACAGCTTCCCCTAGTTTTTGAGAGACTTTTATAAGCTCATCTTTGAGATTTTTTATTTTTCCAATATCGTCACCCTTCAAAGCCTCTTTCAAATCGCCCAAAGTTCTATCTATAGCAAGTCGCTCATCCTGACTTATCTTGTCGCCATGTTCCTTGAGGGCTTTTTCTGTTGAATAAAGCAGAGAGTCCGCTTCATTCTTAACTTCAATTTTTTCCTTATATTTTTTATCTTCCTCGGCAAACTTCTCCGCCTCTTTTATGAACTTATCAATCTCTTCTTTGCTCAGTTTATTTGGAGCGCTTATTGTAATATGCTGGGCTTTCCCTGTGCCGAGATCTTTTGCAGATACCTGAAGTATTCCATTGGCGTCTATATCAAAAGTCACTTCAATTTGAGGTACTCCTCTAGGAGCTGGCGGAATCCCATCAAGGTCAAATTTGCCCAAAGAGACATTGTCTTTCGCCATTGTTCTCTCACCCTGCAAAACATGTATTGTGACAGCCGGTTGATTGTCCGTGGCGGTTGAGAAAATCTGGTTTTTCTTCACTGGTATGGTAGTATTTTTGTCTATGAGCTTTGTCATAACAGAACCCAAAGTCTCTATGCCAAGTGAAAGAGGTGTGACGTCTAAAAGAAGAACATCTTTCACATCCCCGGTCAGAACAGCCGCCTGTATGGCGGCGCCAGAAGCGACACATTCCATTGGATCAATGCCTCTCTCTATCTTTTTCCCTACATAATCTTCTACAAATTTCTGCACTATAGGCATTCTTGTCGGTCCACCAACCAGTATTATTCTGCTTATATCTGAAGTTTTAAGTTTAGCATCTTCAAGGGCTGTGTCTATTGATTTTTGGCATCTTTTCACTATTGGATCGACAAGAGCTTCCAGTTTAGATCTAGTGAGCTTCATAGTCAGATGTTTAGGGCCTGAGGCATCAGCTGAAATAAACGGGAGATTTATCTCAGTTTCAAGAACAGTTGAAAGCTCTATCTTGGCTTTTTCGCAAGCCTCTTTTATCCTTTGCATCGAAGTGTGATCTTTTTTGAGATCTATCCCAGTGTCTTTTCTAAACTCGTCTGTCACATAGTCAATCAAGGCATTGTCCATATCCGTTCCACCCAGCTGAGTATCGCCAGAAGTGGAGATCACATCAAAAGTTCCCTCCTTCCCAAGTTCCATTATAGTGACATCAAGAGTTCCGCCACCAAGGTCAAAAACCATTATCTTTTGATCACTGCCCTGCTTATCCAATCCATAAGCAAGCGCCGCGGCAGTTGGCTCATTTACAAGCCTGACAACTTCTAAACCAGCTATAGTGCCTGCGTCTTTTGTGGCCTGCCTTTGATTGTCATTGAAATAAGCAGGCACAGTTATCACAGCTTTCTCAACTTTCTCTCCAAGAAAAGACTCAGCATCCCTTTTGACTTTCTGAAGTAAAAAAGCAGACAATTGCTGAGGAGTAAATTCCTTGCCAGCAAGATTGTATTTATGATCCGATCCCATCTTTCTTTTGAAAGCGAAAACGGTGCCCTCTGGATTGGCGACAGCCTGCCTTCTGGCCGGCTCTCCCACCAACATTTGACCATCCTTTGTAAAAGCTACATATGACGGAAATGCCTTTCCTCCAACGCTAGTTCCCTCAGCTGAAGGAATTATCGTAACTTTTCCTCCCTCCATCACAGCAGCTGCTGTATTTGAAGTTCCAAGGTCTATTCCTATTATTTTTGCCATATTTCCTCCTAGTATATACAAATTGCCTTTTACAGGCTGAAAATAATTCTATTTTTTATCTTCTTGAGCCACTTTTTTGGCTATTTTTACTTTAGCTGGACGTAATACTTTATCTTTGAGCATATATCCTTTTTGAAGCACTTCGGTAACAAGGCCATCATTCTCATCGTTTCCTACATCTATCCCTATTATTTCGCACATCATCGGATCATAGGGCTTATTTAGAATATCCATAGGCCTTATTCCCTCATATTCAAAGAATTTCGAAAATTCTTTGAATATCATATCAAGCCCTTTCAAGACTTCTTCAATCTGCGTTTTTTCACACTTAGAAGGGTCCACCCCAGAGAGGTGTTCATGAGCAGAAAGAAGTATGTCATAGAGAGGGAAAATTTTAAGTATCACTTCATTTTTCCCCCAATTTACAAGCTCTGGCTTTTCTTTTTCAACCCTTTTCCTGAAATTTTCAAAATCGGCCTTAAGTCTGACAAGCTGATCATAATACTCATCAGCTTTCTTCTTAAAATCTTTAACATCTTCTCTGCATGAATCCAATTCCTCTTTTTTTTCTTCAATTTTTTCTTGCAGCTTTTCGGACTCAGCTTCTGATTTTTTCAGTTCTTTTTCACAAGCAGATTCTTTTTTTTCGTTTTTATCCATATTTCAAAAATCCTCATCGTAAAGATTTTCCCAATTAGACATTATTTCCTCTATCATAGATCCCACGGCATCAACCATCGATATGACTCTTGGGTATTCCATTCTCTTATGTCCTATCACACCGACAAGCCCCACAGCTTTATCTTTCAAACAATAAGAAGAGGAAACAATGCTGAAATTTTTGAACTCTTTTATCGAGCTTTCAGATCCTATCATGACTTCAACATTTCTCTTGGGCAAGGTATTTTTAGAAGCATCCATTATCTGCTTTGAAGAACAATCTTTTAATCTTTCTTTAAGCATAGCGGAAAATTTTTCTTTCTCTTCAAGAAGTCTTGCGACATTAACTATGTCCTCGTATTCATAATGTTCTCCATCTAAATCTGAAAAAATCGCGCTTAGCCCGTCAAGATAAAGAGAATCATCTTGTTTTTTAATTTCATCCATGACAAATATAATGGCTTTGTAAAAAGCTTTTT
This sequence comes from Candidatus Avelusimicrobium gallicola, assembly GCA_020722185.1. Taxonomy (GTDB): domain Bacteria; phylum Elusimicrobiota; class Elusimicrobia; order Elusimicrobiales; family UBA9959; genus JAAYVI01. Next base: position 20,212 of record DYLH01000025.1, read on the forward strand.
CTGTTTCATCAGAGGATTTAATAGATTGCAGTATTCTTTTTACATCCTCTATTTTTACTCCCTTAAGCTTCTCATTAATCTTAAACACGAGAGATCTCAATCTGCTTTTCTCGATATTCACTTCAATGCTAAAAGGTATATTTTTTATTACATTGGCATCAGTTATCACTATGCTTAAATAATTTTTATTTGAAATTTTTACCACATCAATTCTTTTGAGAGTTTCATTGGATATATCTGAAAACATGGCAAAACCGGCCATTTTGGAAACATCTGCAAGTGTTTTTGAAGTACTTTTCAAGAAGTAATCCAGTTGTTCCATTCTGCGGTCATACTCAATCTCCATACGATTTTTTTCAGCCTCAGCCATATTTTGCAAAGACAAGAGGTTATTGACATATGACCTATATCCCTTATCACTTGGAACACGCCCGCCAGATGTATGAACCTGATTGAGATATCCCTCTTCTTCAAGCTCTTTTAGCACACTTCTTATGCTGGCGGGAGAAAGATTGAAATTTCCGCCTTCATACACAAGCTCAGAACTTATGGGCCGTCCAGTGGTGACATATCTATGAACCACCCAGTTCAATATATTGTCCTTTCTCTGTTTTGCCACTTCAGGCTTAAGAACCCTCATACAATCTCCATTATTAGCAAAGACACACATCAACTGCTAATAATATTTTAGCACAATGCTTTCTAAATTGTCAATGGTTTAATTAGATTGCCAATTTTGGATTTTGCGAAAGATTAAAGGATAGTCGCAAGTCGCATCAAAGCGAGAAAACCGCAACTATTTCTTTTTAGATTCTTTTTGCGGCTCTGCTTCTGGCGTCTTTACATTTTCAGACTTGATCTCTTTTTCAGGAGTATTTTCCAGAGGCTTATTTTCTAAATCCTTTATTTCGGGTTTAGGCAATTTATTGAGAGCTTCTTTAGCCTCCCCAATAAAATAACTATTTGGATTTTTGGCTATAAAATCATTCAGTTGAGCTCTGCCTTTTTCTATATCTCCCGCAACAATTTTTTCAACAGCCTCTCTTAAAATTTTTCTCTCAGCATCTATTTTTTCTTGAGCTTTTTTGCTATTTGACCCCTTCCAATAAAGTTCTTGAGATTTGTCAGACTGCTTTGCCCCCCTGACAGCGGCTACAGCAGTCACTTTGCTGGTTGGATTCAACTTCTTCTCAATTTTATACTTGAGGGATTTAAGCAAATTCTCATACCAGCTCTTCCAAGAAACACTCTCCCCTGCGCTCAATATGGAAAAAGAGAATAAACACAATATATAGATGATATATTTTTTCATAAAACCTCCGAAATCAATTTTCAAAATCTGCAATACTGACAGTATAGTATCTTGTTCCGCACGGATAATTTGGCGTAGGGCCACAAGATTGCTTATCTAAAACAGTGCTACTATCCAATATCACATCTGCGGGAGTCAGCGGTTTTTCTGCTGGTTTTATGCCATTGTCAGCTGTATTTTTTGAAGTTGTAGCGGCATTTTTAGCGCATGATGAGAAAAATGATAACAAAAAAGTTATAAAACCAACAGAGAAAAGAGAACCTATATTTTCCCTGCAAAGACCGGTTTTAAGAGCATTATTTCTAAGTTTTTTCATCAAAGCCTCCGCCACTACCTATTATATTATATCACGACCAATTAAATCCACAAGATAAAACAAGTTACACAAAAGAAAGCTCCATCTTATGCATAGCCTGTTCATCTGTAAAATCTATCTTTCCGCTTTTTAGAGCTTCTTTTCTAATAAGGCATAGTCTATCTTTCTTAGGAGATTTCTTTTTATAAGCTTTTATTTTTACTGATGGACGAAGAGGCTCATAATCATAGAATTCTTTCTGAGTTATTACAAAACCTGCTTCTTCAATCAGTGATTCAAGCAATTCCACTGGAAAGCAGTATATATGGTTATTCCACTTGCTTTCACTGCCATACACCCAGCCTAGAATTATTTCCCTTTCAGACGGATTCTTAGAATTGATAAAATTTTCAAAAGTCTTCTCTATATGAGGTGTATCTAAAAAAAGAGTTCCGCCATTAGAAAGAGTTCTGTACGCTTCTGAAAGAAAATATTTAGTTTTGAAAAAGCCAATATGCTCTATAACATGTATAGCCATTATTTCATCAAAAATCTCGTCCTTAAAATCTAAATCGTGCATAGACATGACAGCATCTGTTTTAAGCGATGGATTTATATCTATGTTTATCCACCCTTCGATATAATTATGCCCACAGCCAGCATTTAACTTCATCTCTCCCCCAGAAATATTTTTCTAAGCTGTGCCAATTGCGAATTTTTTCTTTTTTTAAGATCTCCAATTTTAAGTTTCAATCTATCCCAAAAACCTTCCGCCGCGTCTTCCTCTATTTTTCTAAAACAGTAATAATCATTCCTCAATTTTCCGGTTTTCATTAGAGACATCTCACTGCATCCCCCCTTGCACTTTAAAAGTTTTGGGCATTTGGCGCAATTTTCTCCGGCTTCTTCTATTTTAAAATTTCTAAAGGCTGAAAATATTAAATCATCATTCCAGATATCAATCATTTTCCTCTCAAGAACATTGGCAACGATAAAAGCTGAATTATTGATGGAAAGACATGGCAAGACATCGCCATTGCTTCTTATGCCTATAACAGTTCTGCCAGCCTGACATCCAGGCCACTCGCCATAAAGCGATAGATCCTGCAAAAATCTGGAAAAATACCCTAGATCATGCGCGCCTATCACTGGCAAGCGCTTGTAAGAATAATTTTTTTTAAGCCAATCTATAAAAATTCCAACAGCATAAAACTCTTCTCTATCTAAAAGATATTCTTTAGGAAATCTTTTGCCCTCAGCGCCAGCTGTCTGTATCTGCCAAGCTATTTTTTTGTCAATCAATAGCTCAGAAAGCTCTTTAAGTTCACCTATATTCAATCTTGAAACGGTTGTTATGACACTGACTGGAAGATTTTTTTCAAGCGCCTTATTTATGAATCTCCATGACTTCTCAAAAGCGCCCTTCACCCCTCGTATTTTATCATGCGTCTTTTTCCTAGCTCCATCTATGCTTACAGCCACTGCTCTAGGAGAGAGAGCCTCCAATCTCGTAAAAATTTCCTCACTAAACAATGTGCCATTTGTAATAACAGACAAGCCCATGCCGAGCTCCCTTATCCTGTTTGCTATATCCCAAAAATCAGAACGAAGAAAAGGCTCCCCGCCCATTAAAGCCACAGAAAGGCAACCCGCTTCTTTTAAGTCATCACATAAGCCAAGAGCTTGCTCTCGATTTAATTCAGTATTTCTTTTTTCGCCAGCAGAAGAGCCGCAATGAAGACATCTTAGATTGCATTTAAGAGTAAGCTCCCATACCGCACATTCAAGAAGGCATTTGGGCATAGATATAATTTTAACAATGATTTTCCCCACCTGCAACTGAAATCACGCGCCGGGAGCGTGTAGATTGGTAACTATATTCCCCAAAGCTCCCGGGCATGGATTCGAACCATGAACAACGCCTCCAAAGGGCGCTGTGTTAC
>DYLH01000002.1:0-74481 GCA_020722185.1 Candidatus Avelusimicrobium gallicola
ATACTCTGCGAACTCATAGAAGAGTATTTTTAACTTTCTAACTTATGCGCTAATGTATGTTTCTTGTAAGCAAAGCGGCTAAATTATATAATTATAAACTGTAAACAATAGTGGAGGTATTATGAGTGTTGATGATTTTTTACAAGAAGGCGAACTTGAAATGGCAGATAAAGTGGAGAGGTTTAAGAAAGATCTTACATCCTTGAGAACTGGAAGGGCCAATCCTCAGCTTTTAGACAATGTATATGTAGAATATTATGGAGCTAAAGTCCCCCTCAAACAAATAGCGGCTATATCAATTCCAGAGGCTAGAACAATGGAGATAAGGCCATGGGACAAAGGCGCTCTTGATGCTATAGAGACAGAGCTTAAGAAAGTTGATCTCGGCAGCAGTCCCACTAGGCAGGGTGATTTGATAAGAATAAATCTTCCAGCTATGAATGAAGAGCAGAGAAAGAAAATGGTTAAAGTAGTTTCTAAAATGGCTGAAGATAGCAGAGTGGCGGTGAGAAATGTAAGAAGGGATATACTTGAGAAAGTAAAAAAAGCTGAAAAAAGCGGAGAAATTTCCGAGGATGACTATAAGAGATATGAGCTTTCTGTTCAGAAAGAAACAGATTCAAAAATATCTGAAATAGATAAAATTTCAGCTGATAAGGAAAAAGAGCTTTTGACCATATAAATGTCAAGTAAAGAGAAAGAAGAGAAAATTCCACTTCATGTTGCCATAATAATGGATGGGAATAGGCGTTGGGCCCAAAAAAAGCATATGCCTGTTTCATATGGCCACAAAAAAGGTGTGGATACAGTAAAAGAAATAGTTGCGGCGGCAAGAGAAATAGGCATTAGATATCTCACTCTTTATGCTTTTTCATGCGAAAATTGGCAACGTTCTCCTGTTGAAGTGAAAACCTTGATGTTTCTGCTTAAAGAGGCAATTTCCAGATATGTGGATGAATTGTACACAAATGGAATTTGCATTAAATACAGTGGACGCATATCCCAACTGCCAAAGGATGTTTTTGAAGTGCTTAAAAAAGCTGAAGAGAAATTAAAGGATAACAAGGATATGGTCTTGAATATAGCTCTCAATTATGGAGGAAGACAGGAGATAGTTAATGCTGTAAATTCCATTATTGGTTCTGGCATTAAACGCATTGAAGAAAAAGACATAAATAAAGCTCTCTACACATACCCGCTGCCAGATCCAGATTTGGTAATAAGAACCTCCGGGGAGCAGAGAATTTCAAATTTTCTTTTGTGGCAATCTGCTTATAGCGAGTTTTATTTCACCGAAAAGTACTGGCCGGAATTTGATAAAGAGGATTTAATGAAAGCAATAGAAGATTATTCAAAAAGAGAGAGGAGAAAGGGGCGATAATATGCTTTTACCAAGAGTTATAACAGCTATTTTTGGCATTCCTCTTGTGCTTGGTTTTATATGGTTTGGCGGATTGCCGTTTTTTTTATTCATCTTTGGAGTGATACTTTTTTCTCTCTATGAGTTTTACACAATAATGTCTGTCGGAATGAAGCCTGTAGATCCTTTTTCTCTATTTTTTTGCGGGGCTATTTTGCCTTTTGCTATTTTTCTAAATGGGGATGTGTATCAGTTAAATATCGGATTCTTTCTCCCACTTTTTATATCAATTTCTTTCATATTGCCTCTTTTAAGAGAAGTTTTTGTCTCGGAGAGATATCTTGAAAGACCAGCTTACACTTCTTTTGGCATAATGCTTATTTCATTTAATCTATCTCATTTGTCATTGATAAGGGATATGAGGCCAGATGGAAGGATATTTACTTTTGCCATAATAGTTACAGTGTGGGTTATGGACACTGCGGCTTATGTTATTGGGAAAAAATTTGGTAAGAATAAACTTTCATCGGTAAGCCCTAAAAAAACAGTTGAAGGATTTTTTGCCGCTTTGATTTCAGCTATACTTGTCATGTGGATATTTGGTTTTTTCATAGATGGTTTTTCCCCTTTTTATTCTTTCTTGTTTGCCATAATAATAAGCCTTGCCGGACAATATTCGGACCTAGCGGAATCTTTAATCAAGAGGGCCGCCGGCGTCAAAGACTCATCCAATCTTTTACCGGGACATGGCGGAGTGCTTGACAGATTTGACTCTTATATATTTATAGCCCCATTAGCCTATTACTTTCTGATTTTTATAAGGTAAAAAAATGAAAAATTGTGTAATATTGGGTTCAACTGGATCTATAGGCAAAAATGCCCTTGATGTGATAAGGAAAATGAAAGATTTTAGAGTTCTTGCTCTTGTGGCTAATTCAAATGTCAAGGAAATTATCTCTCAAGCCTTTGAATTCAATCCAGAATATATCTGCCTTTATGACGCCGATAAGACGGCTGAATTAAAAAAATATCTTCCAAAAAAAATAAAATTGTTGCCACCATCTCTGGAAGGGCTTTGTGAAGCGGCATCGCTTAAAAAAGCGGATATAGTGATCAATTCTTTAAGCGGAGCTGTGGGTTTTTTGCCTCTTATCTCTTCAATTAGAAGCGGAAAAACTGTGGCTTTGGCAAATAAAGAGCCTATGGTGATGGCCGGCGAGCTGATTATGAAAGAGGCTAAAAAATATGGCGCCTCTATCATACCTGTAGACAGCGAACCATCTGCGATATTTCAATGTCTCTCTTCCGTCAGCTATGATAAAATCCCATCTGCGGTAAAGAGAATATTTCTGACTGCTTCAGGCGGAGCTTTCTACAAATACAAAGGAGATTTTTCTAAAATAAAGCCTCATCAGGCTCTTAAACATCCAAATTGGAAAATGGGCAAAAAAATAACAATTGATTCTGCCACTCTTATGAACAAGGGGCTTGAATCTATAGAGATAAAAAATCTTTTTTCTATACCTATCTCATCAATAGAGATACTTATACATCCTCAATCTATTATACACTCGGCGGTGGAGTTCAAAGATAATTCTGTGCTGGCCCAGCTTTCCAATCCAGATATGCGCCTGCCCATACAATACGCTTTGACCTGGCCTGATAGACATCCTTCTCCGGTTAAGGAGATAAATTTTTTTGAGCTCTCAAAGTTGGAATTTTTAAAACCAGACTTTCAAAGATTTAAATGTCTTAAACTGGCCATTGAATCTGCTAAGAAAGGTGGATTTTATCCAACGGCGCTCAATGCCGCAAATGAAGAAGCCGTTGCCGCTTTTCTAAGTGAAAAAATTTCTTTTGATTTGATACCAGAAATTGTTGAAAAAGTTTTATCTCTAAATAGCTTATCTTCAAAAAAAATCACATTTGAAGATATTGTTGAAATGGATGAGTGGGTACGAAATAAAGCCGTAGAGATAATTAATAGATTGGCTAAAAAATAGCTTTTTAGGAGGATAGATGTTGATATCTGTAATAGCAGTGATTTTTACTTTTGGTCTGGTCATTTTTATACATGAGTTTGGACATTTTATAGTGTGCAAACTTTCCAAAATAGCTGTGGAGAATTTCTCTTTTGGATTTGGAAAGGAAATATTTGGTTTCACAAAAGCTGAAACCAGATATTCTTTAAGAGCTATCCCACTTGGCGGATATGTGAAACCAAAAGGTGAAGATATTGAAGAGCACAAAGGCGAAAAAGATGAGTATTTCTCAAAACCATGGTATATAAGGTTGGCCGTTGTGTGGGCAGGACCTATGATGAATTATTTTCTCGCTTTTGTAGTTTTTTTATTGGTGATAATTTCTGTGGGTCAGCCAGTTGTGACAGAAAAAGCGATAATAGGAGATGTAATGGCGGGCTATCCCGCGGCAAAGGCTGGACTTAAAGAAAAAGATAAAATTGTTTCAATAAACGGAAGGCAGATAAATTCCTGGATGGAAATGACATCCATTATACATTCTTCAAAAGATAAAGCGCTTGATGTGGTTTATGAGAGGGATGGAGTTTTAAATTCTGTAAAATTTACTCCTGTGAAATCCCCGGTGGATTCAAAAAAAGGCATAGTTGGAATAGCTCCGATAACTGAGTATGTGAGTGTTTCACCTTTCAAGGCTGTGTGGATGTCTGCATATCAATGCTGGTATTGGACAGCTTTCACTGTTGAAAGTTTGGGAAAAAGTATTTATCGTATGGAGAAGCCAGATGTTTCAGGGCCGATAGGTATAGTCAGTATTGTTTCTAAAGCTGCGCACAATGGCCCCGCCGACTTCTTTTTCCTTCTTGGACTTATTTCTATCGCTGTTGGCTTTTTTAATCTTTTGCCAATACCTCTTTTAGATGGTGGTCATTCTATACTCTACATATTTGAAGGGATTACAAGGAAACAAATAACTCCAAAAATAATGGGGTATGTAAATTCAGCCGGTATGGCGTTTCTCTTAGGTATACTTGTTTTTGCCACATACAATGATATAAAGAGGATATATGATTCACATGTGGCCAAAAAGGCCGAAGCTTCTCAGAAAATGGATAAATAAAGTATGCTTTCTAAAAGAAGAAAAACAAGAATTGTAAAAGTTGGAAATCTTAAGATGGGCGGCGAAGCTCCTATAAGCGTGCAGTCCATGACCAATACAGACACAAGAGATGTTCATTCTACTTTATCTCAGATAAGGGAGCTTGAAAAAGCGGGATGCCAGATTATCAGGCTTGCTGTTGTGGATATGGATGCAGCAGTGTGTATAGGAAAAATAAAAAAAGCATCCAGAGTACCTATAGTGGCAGATATACATTTTGATTGGAGACTTGCCATAGAATGCGTGAAAAGGGGTATTGACAAGATAAGAATAAATCCCGGCAATATAGGTGAAAAGTATAAAGTTAAGGAAGTTGTTAAGGCATGTATGGACAATGGCATACCAATACGAATAGGAGTAAATGCCGGCTCACTTAAAGTTTTGAAAAAAAATCCAAAACCACAATGGACTGCTCATCAATGGGCAAATAAAATGGTCAAAGAGGCAATGGAACAGGTGGAAACACTTGAAGAAATGGGATTCAAGGACATAGTAGTTTCGCTTAAAGCTGATGATATAGATAGAACTTTGCTTGCCAATAAGATATTTGCCTCAAAGACTGATATCCCATTGCATCTTGGCGTGACTGAGGCGGGAACTTTTATTAGCGGAATTGTAAAGTCTTCGCTTGGCATAGGTCTTATGCTATCAGAAGGAATTGGTGACACAATCAGGGTGTCTCTGACTGAGAGTCCCAAATTGCAGGTTAGAGTGGCTTATGAATTGCTGAAGTCTCTTGGTTTGGCTAAATATGGTCCAGACATAATTTCCTGTCCAACATGCGGAAGATGCCAGGCTAATATTTCAGCTGTGGTCCATAAAGTGGAAGAAAAAATTTATTCTGATCCATCTATAAGAGATAAAGCAAAAGGTATGAAGATAGCCCTTATGGGCTGCGTAGTCAATGGTCCCGGCGAAGCGAGAGAAGCAGATTTTGGCATTTGCGCAGGGAAGGGAAAAGGGATCTGGATAGAAAAAGGAAAACAGACTAAAGTTATTAGTGAAAAAGAATGGGCAAATGAAGTTATAAAAAAGATCAGAACTTTTAGCAAAAGTAAAATGTGAAAATTTTAGGAGAAATGTATGAGGCTTACTAATTATTTTTTACCCACTCTCAGACAGGCGCCATCAGATGCGGACAATATTTCGGCAAAGCTTATGTTTAGGGCGGCAATGATAAGAAAGCTTGCCAGCGGAATATATGAGTGGCTTCCACTTGGTTTAAGAGTGCTTAAGAAGGTTGAAAATATAATAAGGCAGGAAATGGATGCTATAGGGTCACAAGAATTGTGGCTTCCAGTTATACAGCCAAAAGAATTATGGGTTGAAACAGGGCGTTGGCAGGTATATGGGAAAGAATTGCTTAGAATAAAAGACAGGAAGGATTCAGAATTTTGTTTCGCCCCCACGGCTGAAGAGGTGATAACCAATGTGGTAAGGCGAGATATAAATTCATATAGACAGCTTCCAATATTGCTTTATCAATTTGGGCTTAAATTTAGAGATGAGATACGGCCAAGATTTGGGGTTATGAGGTCCAGAGAATTTTATATGAAGGACGCATATTCATTTCACACAAGCGAAGAAGATTCGCTTAAATGGTATGACAAGGTTTATAAGGCATATGAGAGAATCTTTACAAGATGCGGACTGAAATTTAAGCCGGTTGAAGCGGCCACCGGCGCTATAGGTGGAAATTATTCCCATGAATTTATGGTATTTGCCAATACAGGTGAAGCCGATATAGCTATGTGTGATTGCGGTTATGCGGCTAATGTGGAGAAGGCCGAAGTCAAGCCTTTTGAGGGATCTATTTCTCCCTCTTCTTTTAAGGATATTAAAGAAGTGCCAACCCCAGACAAATACACTGTGGAAGATGTTTCTGATATGCTTAAAATTCCCCCTTCTTCTTTTATAAAAACTGGATTTTATATAGCGGATAATGAGATAGTCCTTGCTCTTGTTAGAGGAGATCATGAAATAAATGAGAATAAGCTTATGAAAGCTCTCGGGTGTTTATCCCTAGAAAGGGCGGATGAAAAGTCATATGAAAAGGCCGCTGGTTGCAAAGTGGGCTTTGCCGGTCCTGTAGGGATAAAAGAAAAAACGGGAGTTATAAAAAAGATAGTTGCAGATCATTATCTAAAAGGAGTCCTCAATGGAGTTAGCGGGGCGAATAAAGATGGCTTCCATATTATGAACATAAATGTAGGAAGAGATTATCAGCCAGATATGTTCGCTGATATAAAAAATGCCTCTAAAGGAGATTTGTGCGTGAAATGTTCTTCTCCCCTTTCTTTTGTCAAAGGTATAGAAGTAGGACAGACTTTTAAACTAGGAACTAAGTATTCTTCTTCACTTAAATGTGACTATTTAGATGAGAATCAAAAGAGTGTTCCTATGGAAATGGGTTGTTACGGGATAGGTGTTTCTAGAACTGTGGCGGCGGCTATAGAGCAAAACAATGATGAATATGGCATAATATGGCCGGCTCCTATAGCTCCTTTCCATGTAGCTCTTATCACTGTGGAGACTGAAGATTCGGCAATATACTCAAAATCCCAGGAAATATACGATACTTTGATAAAGTCTGGTATTGAGGTTTTGTGGGACGAAAGAAATGAACGACCCGGTATAAAATTCAAAGACGCAGATTTGATAGGACTTCCTTTTAGAATTGTTATAAGCTCTAAAACCTTGAAAGATGGAGAGATGGAGTATAAGAAAAGATCTCAAAAACAGGCGGTTAGAGTGAAGCTTAATGATTTACCTTCTCTTATTGAAGAAATGAAAAGAGAAATAGCGCCGCTTACTGAAAAAATCTAATGGAAAGATGCAATTGAGAGCATAAGTGCTAAAAAAATAAACTACTAAATAACTTTTCTTTGGAACTTACAAACTTTTTCAGGGCACTTTCTGGAAATTCTGAGGCTTTATGAAGATTGGACTTTTACAATACAACATAAAATGGGAAGATAAAGAATCAAATAAAACAAAAATAAGAGAAATACTTGAAAGATCTGATGACAATGCGCAAGTGGATTGGATTATATTTTCAGAAATGACTCTTTCTGGTTTTACGATGAATAGGAAAATTGCGGAGCTTAGTGATTTGGATAAAAATTTTTTTTCTCAATTAGCCAGAGATTACAATGTAAATATTTCCTTTGGTGGAGTTGAAGATGGATACAATAAGCTAATTACTTTAAATAGGAAAGGTGAAAGAATAAATGAATATTCAAAAATACATTTGTACTCTTTCGGCAAGGAAAATGAATACTATAAATCAGGAAACAAACAGTCTGCGTTTGAATTGGAAGGCCTTAAGATAATGCCAGCGATATGTTTCGATTTGCGTTTTTCATACTTTTTTTGGGATATGGCTGAAAAAGTGGATGCATATATTGTGATAGCGGCATGGCCTAAGAGCCGAGCTCAACATTGGATGACTCTTTTAAGAGCCAGAGCAATTGAGAATCAGGCCTATTGTTTTGGGGTAAATAGGATTGGGACTGAAGGTAAAATCGAATATTCTGGAAATTCTATGGCCTTTAATTCTTTGGGAGAGGTTCTAATAGATGCCGGAAATGATGAGGGCTTATTTGTGAACACTGCTGATATACGGGCAGATTTGACAGCTGAGATAAGGCAAAAATTTCCTTTTTTAAAGGAAAGGAAAAAGTGATATAGCGCGTTAAGCTCTTGCGCTTTTATAGCTCTCAATCTCTGCCTAGAATCCTTTGCTTTTGGTGCTTCTAAAATGCTATCATATTATTAGTGGCTTGAGGTTAATAGCCACATTATTTTTTTTAAGAGGAAAAATAATGAATAATAAAGAGTTTGAAGAGAAAATTTCTCCCCTTTTTGCTGAAAGTGGATTTGAAATAGTTGATTTGAAAGTTTCAGGTCAGGGCGGCAGGCTTCTTTTGCAGATATTTATTGATAAAGAGAATGGAGAAGTAAATCTTGCCGATTGTGAGACATGGACAGATAAAATAGGTTCTTACATAGATATGAACAATATAATTTCTGGTGGATATATAATTGAAGTATCTTCTCCGGGAGTAGATAGAGTGCTTAAGAAAGAAAAAGATTTTCTAAAGTTTAAAGGTAAAGAAGTGAAGATAATGCTTAAGGTGCCGTTTGACGGAAGCAGGGTTTATTATGCAAAGATAGAGGGATTTGAAAATGGCTCTCCTATCTTTTCAGATGGCCTGAAATTTACAATGGATCAGATACAGGAAGTTCGGCTTAATCCTGATTATAATGAATTGCTAAAAAATAAATGAGTTAAAATAAATTTAAAATAAGTGAGGTAAAAATGGAAAAAGAAAATAAAACAAAAGGCGAGTTTATGGTGATACTTGAACAGTTGGAGAGAGAAAAAAACATAAAGAAAGACGATATATTTAAAACTATAAAGGATGCGCTTTCTTCTGCTTTGAGAAAAAATTATGGAAAGACTGTGCAGATTGAAACTGATATAGATCCCGACACAGCTGAGATGAAGGCCTTTCTCATAAAGAAGGTTGTAAAGGATGTATATACTCCGGACATTGAAATAGGCCTTGAGTCAGCTAAAAAGTACAAAGAGGATGCCGCTCTCGACGAAGAAATTAGGATTCCCGTAGATGTAAAGGATTTTGCAAGAATAGCGGCTCAGACAGCAAAACAGGTACTTCTTCAGAAAATAAGAGAGATAGAAAAGGATAAGATCTATGAAGAGTTCAAGCCCAGAGAAGGAGAGATAGTTACGGGACTTGCAAATCATCTCATAGGACGGGATATATTTGTGGATATAGGAAAGGCTGAAGCTGTTTTACCTTATTCTGAGCAAATACACAAAGAAAGATACTTCGTGAATGATAGGATAAAGGCTATAATACAAAGGGTAGAGAAAGACAGAGCGTATCAGATAGTGCTTTCAAGGGGTTCTGTGGAGTTTCTCAAAGCTCTTTTTGTAAATGAAGTCCCTGAAATAGCTGATGGGGTAGTTGAATTGGTCAAAGTGGTTAGAGATCCTGGTGTAAGGTCAAAGGTTATTGTAAAGACTAACTCTTCCAAAGTAGATCCTGTTGGCTCATGCGTGGGAGTCCGTGGTTCAAGAATAAAAATGATAATGGGTGAGCTTTCAAATGAAAAGATAGATTTGATACCCTACACAGAGGATATAGTTCAGCTTATTGCCAGATCTTTTTCTCCGGCAAAAGTTCTCTCTGTGGCCATAGACAAGGCCAATAAAAGAGCTATAGTTATAGTTCCAGACGATCAGCTTGCTATAGCAATAGGTAGAGGCGGAGTAAATAAAAGACTTGCCTCAGAAATAACTGGTTACTCTTTTGAGGTTAAATCAGAAGGTCAAAAAAGCGAAGAAAATGCTAAAAGTGTCAAAGGACAAGTCGATGAATTATTGAAAATAGAAGGATTAGGTCAAAAAACTGCGGAAACCCTTGCAGCGATGGGCTATGTGGATCCTCAGAAAATAGCAAAGATGAAACCAGAGGATCTTTCTTCCCTTCAGGGAATAGGAGAAAAAACAGCAAACAAGATAATAGAAGGCGCCAAGAAGCTTGTGGATGAAAAAAATAATTCTCAAGAAGAGATGGAAAATAAATAAAAAATGAGGTGTGATAATGCCTGCTAAAAAAGAAAATAATGATTTAAAAAAAGAAAAGCCGAATTCTTCAAAAACTGTAAAAAAACAATTAACAGAAGAAGAAAAAGCAGCAAAAAGACGAGCCTTGCTTGAGAAGGTCAGAAAAGGTAATCCTAAGTCAAATTCTGAAAATTTGGCAAAGGAGGAGAAAGAGCCAAAAAAGGTTCAGAAAAAATCTTTGACACAAGAAGAAAAGTCGGCTAAAAGACGAGCTTTGCTTGAAAAAGCTAGACTTAAAAAAGAAGGTTTGCTCCCGGAAAAAAATATTGACGCTATAGAAAAAGAAGATGATAAGGAAAAAGAGGAAGTAGAAGTTGAGGAAGTTGTAGAAAAGAAAGAGTCTCCCAAAAGCGAGCCTATCAAAAAGGAAAATGAGGGAAATTTTGAAACTTATACCATAACTGATTCTTCAATTTCGTCACATCACTCAAGACCAAAAACTTCGACACAAAAAACTAAGGTTGAATCCTCTCCTAAACCTCAGCCAAAGGCGGAAGAGCCACCAAAGCAGGAAGCGCAAGAAGAAGTTTCTCAGCCCAAAGTGGAATTAAAGAAACTTCAGGTTTCCACACAGGTCAATGTCAGAGAATTGGCAGAAAAAATGGAAATAAAACCTGCGGATCTAATAAAGAAACTTATTTCTATGGGAGTTTTTGCTACTATAACACAAAGACTTGATCCAGATACCGCTGTTTTAGTTGCTATGGATTATGGGTATGATTTAGAAATGATTCCTCTTTATTCCGGGGAAAAGGTTGAAGAGGAGGAAGAAAAAGAGGATCCCTCTTTGCTTAAACCTCGCCCCCCCGTGATGACAATTATGGGACATGTGGATCATGGCAAAACAACTTTACTGGATGCTTTGAGAAGCTCAAATGTTGTTGACAATGAGGCGGGACAGATAACGCAACACATAGGAGCTTATACAGTAAAGACAGAGAAAGGTTTAATAACTGTTCTAGATACCCCGGGTCATGAGGCTTTTACAGCCATGAGAGCTCACGGTGTAAAAATTACAGATATCGTGATTATAGTTGTTTCAGCGGCAGATGGTGTGATGCCTCAAACTATTGAAGCTATAAACCATGCCAAAGCCGCCAATGTCCCAATCATAGTAGCAATAAACAAGATTGATTTGCCGACTGCAAATCCACAAAATGTGAAAAACCAGCTGTCAAATTATGGACTGATCCCGGAAGAATGGGGCGGAAAAGTGCCAATGGTTGAAATTTCAGCTAAGAAGAAATTAAATCTAGATAAATTGTTAGAAGTAGTTCATATACAAGCTGAAATAATGGAGCTTAAAGCAAATCCAGATCGTAGAGGATATGGTATAGTCATAGAGGCAAAAAAAGATGCCAAAAAAGGAATACTGGCCACTATAATATGCACTAAAGGAACAATAAAGATAGGAGATCCATTTATAGTTGGAACAGGATATGGCAAAGTAAGAGCATTGACAAATGATCTTGGACAAAGAATAAATTCTCTTACCCCCGCCATGCCGGCTGAATTGCTTGGCATAAACGGAGAAGTCCCACTAGCGGGAGATGCTCTTAAAGTGTTAGAGAGTGAAAAAGAAGCCAGGCATATATCAGAAACAAGAAGAATGCACAAAAAACAGGAAGATCTTATTCATCAGAAAAATGTTTCTCTTCTTTCTCTTAAATCCCAAGTTGAGCAAAATAGTCTTAAAATGCTCAATATTGTTTTAAAAACTGATGTATATGGCTCTATGCAGGCGATCAAAGACTCATTAGAAAAACTCAGCAATCCGGAAGTTGCCATACATGTCATACATTCGGGAGTGGGAGATGTGACAGAGTCTGATGTGATGTTGGCCAAAGCTTCAAATGCCATAATATTCGGTTTTCATGTGGATGCCGAGAACAGGATAAAAGAAGAGGCGGAAAAGTCAGGAGTGGAGATAAGAAATTATTCGATAATATACGACTTAATTGAAGATCTCAAAGCTGCGATGAGCGGAATGCTTGAACCAGAGATAGTTGAAACTGTTGTTGGAAATGTTGAAGTTATGCAAGTATTCAATCTAAGTTCGGGAAAAGTGGCCGGGTCCATTGTAAGAGAAGGAAAAGTGACGAGAGGAGCTTTTGTCAAGATAATAAGAAATTCTAAAGAGTTTGGACAGGCGAGAATTTCTGGACTTAAGCGTTTTAAAGATGATGTGAAGGAAGTGGAAAAAGGAGTTGAGTGCGGAATATCTCTGGATGGATTCTCTGATTTGCAGATTGGAGATATTTTTCAAGTCTATGTCAAAGAAGAGAAGCTCAGGAGAATTAATGTTTGATAGAAATAATAGACTTCAATCTCTTTTCCTTGAAGAAGTCAATCTCTTGCTTATGTCTAAAGAGGAGTTGAAAAATGATGGTATATTTACTGTAACAGGTGTCGAGATACTTGATGAAGGAAAAGTTCTTAAGGTCTATTTTTCCGTATTTGGATCTTCTAAAACTGAAATGGAAAATCTCAAAAAAATAGAAGGTTTTTCCAGAGAAATAAAAAGATCAATGAAAAAACGGCTTAGACTGAAAATAATCCCAAATATAATTTTTCAGTATGATAGTACTCCGGAAAGGGCGGGTAAAATAGAGGAATTGTTTAAAAAGATAAATGCGGAGAGAGAAGATGATATCCACAGTTCCAAAGATTGAAGAGGAATTTGAAAAGTTAAGGGAAGTAATCCTTTCATATGAAAAATTCTTTCTTGCTCCTCATCTAAATCCAGACGGCGATGCCATAGGGTCTATGCTTGCTTTTTATTCGCTCTTGAATCGTCTTGGAAAGAAAGTCTATCTTTTTTCTCAAGATTCTATCCCATCAAATCTTTTTTTTCTTAAGGATATAAAAAAAATAAAAAGATCGATTCCAGAGCATATTGAAGAGAAAACAGTATTGGTTCTGTTTGAGTGTTCTGTCCCAAAAAGAGCGGGAGACATAGAAAAAGTTTTAAAAGATGCTTCTAGAATTGTAAATATAGATCATCATAAAACGGCTGAGTTGTATGGAGATATAAATATATTAGATTTTTCATCATCTTCTACAGCAGAAATTATTTACAGATTTTTTTATCATATAAAATTAAAAATACTTAAAAAAGAGGCAGCCAGCCTTTACACCGGGATAGTGACAGATACGGGAAGATTTCATTTTCCAATAACCAGCCCTAGAACGCATGAAATAGCGGCAAGGCTTATTGAGGAAGGTTTTGACGCTTCAAAGATAAATGACATAATATATGCCACAAAACCTTATGAAAGCCTCAAGATGCTAGGAAGAGCTCTGGAAAGCCTTACTTTGCTTAAAAAAAATAAAGTTGCGATAATGACTCTTAAGCTAGAGGATTTTTCTCATTTCAAAGCTTCCAGTGAGCATACAGAAAACATTATAAATTATGGAATGATGATAAAAAATGTCAAAGTGTGTGTTCTGTTTAAGGAAGAAAATGATAAGGTTGCTGTGACATTTCGTTCTAAGGGAGATATAGATGTGAGTAAGATAGCCGCAGTTTTCTCTGGTGGCGGACACAAGAATGCCAGTGGCTGTAAATTGGCTATTCCACTTGAAGAAGCTAAAGAGAAGGTTTTATTAGAGATTTATAAATGGATAAAGTAAAAAGTATATCTGGAATAATACTTCTAGATAAGCCCTCCGGCCCCACTTCTCATGACATGGTTTATAAAGCAAGAAATAAAACAGGTATTTCCACTATAGGCCATAGCGGAACATTAGATCCCGCCGCGACGGGGCTTCTTATACTCCTTGTGGGCAGAGATGCCACAAAAAGGCAAATGGAGTTTCTTAAAATGGATAAAGTTTATTCTGGCACAATAATTTTTGGCATTGAAACGGATACATGGGATATGCAAGGTAAAGTTATTTCAAAAATGGAAAATTTTAATATAGATACCGAGCAATTGAGCCATTGTATCTCTAATTTAAGTGGAGAAATTACTCAGCAAGTCCCGCCATATTCTGCGGCAAAAAAAGGCGGAGTGCCGCTTTATAAAATGGCACGGCGCAATATGCCAGTTCCTTTTATTGAAAAAAAAGTTAAAGTAAAATGGCTTGAGACATCTTTTAATGGTTTAGAGCTTTCATTTGTGGTGCAGTGTTCATCTGGAACTTATATAAGGTCTTTGGCTAAGAAGCTTGGAGATATGCTTTCTGTGAAGGCGGCTCTTAAGACGCTTAGAAGGGAAAAAATAGGCCCTTATAGCGTAGAAGATGCCTTTGAATTAAAAGATTTTGAAAATGCTTCATTAAATGATGTTATAATCCCCATATGACTTACAAAAAAACCGCATTGACAATAGGAACCTTTGACGGAGTTCATCTGGGACATGCGACAATAATATCCAGACTCAAAGAATTTTCTCAAATATATGGGCTTATTAGTAAAATCATTTTCTTTTCCATTCCCCCAAAATTATATATATCTGGAAAATTTAGCGGAAATCTCATAACACTCCCAGAAGAGAGAAAAAGCATTTTTTCGTCAATGGGAATAGATGAAGTTTTGGAAATAAATTTTGATGAAAAATTTCAAAATACAGAGGCAAATGCTTTCTTTGAGAAAAATATTATAGAAAAACATAGGGCAGGTGCTTTGATAGTTGGCAAAGATTTTGCCATGGGAAAAGGCAGGAAAGGAGATGTTCATTTTTTAAAAGATAAATGCCTTAAACACTCGATTAATTTTGATAAAGTTGATCCTTTGCGTTTTGAAAATCAGAGAATTTCTTCAACTCTTATAAGAGATTTTATAAAAAAGGGCGATATGGAGAAGGCAAATTACTGTATGGGTCGTCCTTACTGCATAACTGGCAGAGTTATAAAAGGAGCAGGGCTTGGCAGAAAACTTGGATTCCCTACGGCTAATCTTGAAGTAGATTCCAGAAAAATACTGCCGGAGGGAATTTTTGCTGTCAAAATACTTTGCCGTGGCAATATCTTTTCAGCCGTCTCCAGTATAGGGATAAGACCAACTTTTAAAACTCTTGATATGCGTCTTCTTGCTGAAGTGCATATACTTGACTTCTCAGAGGATATATACGGAGAGGAAGTTAAGGTATTCTTTTATAAGAAATTGAGACCAGAAATGAAGTTCTCAGGTACTGAGGCTCTTTGCGCGCAAATAAATAAAGACATAAATCATGCAAGGAAGGCTCTTTCTAGTATTTCTCGCATTTGACAACTAATGGAAAATCTCATAGAATTTTATTTATGAAACATATAGTGAAGTTAGTTTTTTTTGTTTCGTGGGTTTTATCTCTTTTGCTAACCGCGTATATGTTTTATATAACGATGGAATCAGTAAATTCTTCTGCTCAGAAATGGGGATATGCTGTTATGTATGCAATTACAGTAATAGCCTCAAGCCTTATTACATATAATGTCCTTTTCCCGCAAATTCACGATGACGAAGACTGATGCGCTGATAATAAGCGATGCCTCGTTCCCGTGTGGAAATAATATAATCAACAGAGATATACTGGTAAAAAAAGGGAAAATTGAAGGTTTTTATCCCCCCAGGTCGCTTTCTATCCAAGGAATTCCCAAAATAGAGGCTTCAGGTATGATATGTCTGCCTGGAATTGTAGATGTTCATACTCATTTCAAGCTTAAAATAGGTGAAAATCTCTACAATAGCGACGATTTCTTCCACGGCACTATGGCTGCTTTGGCCGGAGGCATAACGACAATAGTGGATTTTACTGATCAACCTTCAGGCCATTCTTTTCTTTTGGGATTTAAGAATAGGCTGAGAGATGCTAAAGATGAATCATTTTGCGATTACAGTTTTCACTGTATAGTCCCTTCATTTTCAAAGATGAAAAACTTTAAAGAAGAATTTGCAAAAGCTGTTAAATATGGAATTAAGACATTTAAAATATTTACCGCTTATGGCTCTAGGGGTTTAAAACTTTCCGACACAGAAATATCTATGCTTTTAAAAGAGGCTAAGAAGAGAAAGGCGATGATACTTGTTCATTGCGAAGATGAGGATATAATAGAAAAAAATATAGCTAAATATTTGCCTGAATTAAAAAAAATGGAAATGAAGGCTTTGCCTTTGGTGAGAAGTGAAAAAAGCGAAGTCTCGGCAGTTAAGAGATTGATAGCCCTAAATGAGGATATAAAAGCGCATATATATTTTGTTCACATCTCTTCTCCTTTAAGTGTGAGTGCCATAAAAAAAGCGTCTTTAAAAATGCCTGTTGCAGCTGAAACTTGTCCACAATATCTTTTATTTTCTGATGATATATATTCGAGGAAGAATGCTTTTCTTTATTCATTTTGTCCCCCCTTGCGAAATAAAACAGCTCCTGATAAATTATGGAAATCGCTTCTATCAAGGGATTTGAAAGTCATATCCACTGACAGTTGCGGTTTTTCAGTTGAAATGAAAAAAAACTGGAATAAAGATATAAGAAAACTCTATATGGGGGTATCTTCGGCTCAATTCCTTCTTCCTCTAATTTATACTTTTGGCGTAAAAAAAGGCCCATTGTCATTAAATGATCTCTGTTTTTTATGTTGTAAATCTCCGGCTTCTCTCATGGGACTTGAGAAAAAAGGAGAGATAAAAGAAGGTTATGACGCCGATATTGTACTCTTTAGTCCAGATGAAGAATTTATTGTCACCTCAAAATCTTTGCTCAACTCCTGTGGGTATTCAATTTATGAGGGGATGAAGTTAAGTGGAAAAGTGAAAAAAGTTATTCTAAGGGGTAGAATTGCATATGATGAGGGTCATTTTTTCCACCCGCAAGGAAGATACATAAAGAGGAATCTCAAAGTGTGAAAGGATTCTTCTCAATTTATTAAATTTATAAATTCCCTGTGTATTTTAAGCAATAAATCTCTTCCCTGCTCTTTGGGGACATTTATGTTTATTTTGTTTTTCCCCTGCTGGATGGAATATATTTTTATAGTATATTTTTGGGCTAAATTTTTTAGTGAATTAGAAAAAGTGGTGTTACTTTGAATATTCGGTCCTATAAGGCTTATAATGGACCTCTGTTTTAAATGCGAGATGGATATACAAGATAGAATTCTGCCTGAATTTCTTTCTGAGATTAGTGTTCCTTCATCTTTCTCCACAGTGCCAGCCAAATTGACTTTTATTTTATGTTTCTTTGCATACTCAATTGCTTTAAGTTGCCTTACTTCTGTTCCGCTTTCAGATAGCGCTATTATTTCGTCGTAAGATATGTACGGCAACTTTATGGCTTCTGGAACAATTGTTGGGTTTGCGGAAAAGACTCCTTTGACATCGCTAAAAAGAAAACATTTATCAGCTTTGATATGTTTGGCCATTGTTACTGCGCTTAGATCAGAACCACCCCTTCCCAGTGTAATTATCTCTCCTTTTTCATTAATAGCTTGATATCCAGTTATAAGTACTGTTTTTTTTTCATTTAAAGCTGAATAGATTTTCTCTGTGGATATATCTTTTATCTCTCCATTTCCGAAAGGCCCTTTTCCTCTTATAGGCAGTTGCCAGGAATTAAATGAAATTGCCTTTCTTGAAAGTTTTTCTAAAGCCATGGCCATAAGAGAAACGCTTATCTGTTCTCCCAATGAAGTTAAAGCGTCCTGTTCCCTTGGATTTTTAGAAAACTTTAAAGATGCTTTGATTAGATTATCCGTTATATCAGCTGGAGCTGAAAGTACGCATACGGCATTTGAAGAATATTTCTTTTCAAGAGAAATAATCTTCTCTGCCACAAAAAAAATTTTGTTAGAGTCGCTTAAGGATGAACCGCCAAATTTTAATACTATATTAGGCATCAGACCATAGTAGCTGTAACTCTTATTACTTCACTTAATGTTGTGACGCCTTCTCTGGCCTTAGAAATGCCATCCATCAGCAATGTTCTCATTTTGGCTGACTGAATGGCAGTTTTCTTTATCACATCTGTTGGAGAGTGGTCAAGAACCTTTTTCCTTATTTCTTCGTTCATCAACATTAATTCAAATATGCCTGTTCTGCCAAGATATCCAGTTCCCTTGCATTGAGGACAGCCTTTTTCAACCTTATAATTGGCTCCCGGCGCCAATATCATTTGTTTTACTATAGCTCCCTCGGCTGGATCCATATTTTTTATGAATTCATTCACTACAGATTCAGATGGTGCTTCAGCTTTTTGAGCACAGTGCGGGCAAACCTTTCTAACAAGTCTTTGAGACATTGCTCCAAGCATAGAAGATGCTATGAGAAATGGAGGTATGCCCATTTCAAATAGGCGCTCTATTATGCTGGGCGCATTTATTGTGTGGATGGTGGTGAAAAGCAGGTGACCAGTGAGAGCCGATCTTAAGCTTATTTCAGCCGTGTCATAATCTCTTATCTCTCCAACCATTATAACATCCGGATCTTGTCTGAGTATAGTTCTGAGGCCCTCAGACCATGTAAAACCAGTTTTTACATTAATCTGCGCTTGGTTTATCCCCTCAAGCCTGTATTCTACCGGGTCTTCAAGTGTGATAATGTTTATCATGGGAGTATTGATATTTTTAAGCATTGCGTAAAGCGAAGTGGTTTTACCAGACCCGGTGGATCCCGTTATAAAAAAGATACCATAAGGATTTCTTATAAGCTTCTTTATCAATGTCAGTGTATCATGTTCAAGGCCAAGTTGTTCAAGATTTAATCCCAATTGTCCTTTGTCTAAGACTCTTAAAACAAGTTTTTCTCCATTGACAGTTGGGAAGGAGGATACTCTTACCTGTATTGGCCTTCCTTGTATAAGTTTTTGAAAACGGCCCTCTTCATTTCTGAAAGTTGTTGGAGGTTCAGGATCAAAACCAGCTAGAACTCTGATCCTTTGAGTTATAGGTATTTGAGCGTTTTTAGGAGCATTCAACATATCCTGAAGTATGCCATCTATCCTAAACCTGACTCTCAAGTTTGTTCCTTGAGTTTCTATATGAACATCGCTGGCCCTCTCTTTTATTGCATGTTCAAGTATTATGTCGCTTAGTTTTATTGCCAAATCTATAGCGGGAGATTTTGTCTTTGAGTTAACGAGCTCATTATACGAGTCTTCTAAGCTCCCCGTAGGTCCGCTGAGCTGTGGCGAATTAGGCGCTGTTGGTTTATTTTGATCTTCAGGTTTTTGTCCCCAGAAAGCCATAAAATCCTCCTAGTAATCTATTGAGAGCACTTCAAATTCTTTGATAATCCCGCTTGGTAGAGTTATTTTTTTCTTCTCACCTTTTTTTAAGCCTAATATTCCTTGAGCAATAGGTGTGGAAACAGATATTAGCCCTTGAGAAGGATTGGCCTCATTTGTGCTGACAAGCTTGTAGACCACTTCCTTTTTCCCTGTTAAATCCAAAAGTTTTACTGTTGCTCCTATTCTTATCTCTTCCTTGTTTATTTCAAGCTCGTCGATTATATTAGAACTTTTTATCCTTTCTTCTATTTCTGAAATTCTATTGAGCAACATATTCTGTTTTTCTTTGGCATACTGATAGCCAGCATTTTCTTTCAGATCTCCTTGAGAACGAGCATCTTCTATCTCTTTATTTATTTCCGCTTTTTCTGCAATGAGTCTGTCGAGTTCCTCTCTCAATTTCTTTATCCCTTCTTTGGTTAGATAATCAGACATTTTAGTTTTTATTCCCAATCAAAACATTGTAAACTTGGTGGCACCGAGAGGATTCGAACCTCTGACCTAGCGCTTATGAAACGCCCGCTCTAACCGACTGAGCTACGGTGCCACAAAACCTACAAGCGGGCAGGTTTCTTTGCCGGAATCATTTAGTGTTACCTAAATAGTTTCGGGCAATAAAAATTATATAAAAAAACATTTGTAAAGACAAATCATATTTACTAAAATTTAGGAGGTTCAATTTACACGGAGGGATTATGTCAGAGAATAAGATTTCAAAAGAAGAATTACTTAGAAAAGCGAATAAACCGTCTGAAGATGCCATGTATATGCATCCTTTCTACAAAGGAAAAATAGAGGTTTCCCTTAAATCTTGTGTTAGAGATTACAATGATTTTGCTATATGGTATACTCCTGGAGTGGCTTCTGTATGCAAGGATATACAAAAAAATCCAGAAAAAGTTTTTGAACATACAAATAAGGCAAATATGGTTGCCGTGGTCTCAGATGGAACAAGAGTTCTTGGACTTGGAGACATAGGCCCAGAAGCAGGCATGCCAGTTATGGAAGGCAAAGCTCTACTTTTTAAATATCTTGGCGGAGTAGATGCTTTCCCCATATGTCTTGACACAAAAGACCCCGATGAAATAATAAAAACAGTTATAAATATTCAGCCCTGTTTTGGTGGAATTAATCTTGAAGATATAGCTCAGCCAAAATGTTTTTATATCCTTAATGAGCTTAGGAAAAAGGCAAATATCCCAGTATGGCACGATGATCAGCAGGGCACCGCAACTGTTTCTCTTGCTGGTTTAATAAACGCTTTAAAAGTTGTAGGGAAAAAGATAGGAGATGTGAAAATTGTTCTTCTTGGCGCGGGAGCTGCCAATATAAGAATAGGTTCTCTGTATATGAAGTATGGAGCCAAACCCGGCAATTTAATATATGTGGACTCTAAGGGCACTTTACATAAAGGTAGAACAGATCTCAAAGATCATAAAGAAAAATGGGAGATGTGTACTATAACTAATGAAAGACAAATCTCTGGAAGTCTTGCTGATGCTCTAAAGGGTGCTGATGTGCTCAGCGCCGCCTCAACACCTGGCCCTGATGTTGTTAAAAAGGAATGGATCTCTTCTATGGCGAAAGATGCTATAGTTTTTGCTACCGCAAATCCGATCCCAGAGATATGGCCATGGGATGCCAAAGAAGCTGGAGCTAAGGTTGTTGCTACTGGTAGATCTGATTTCGCAAATCAAGTGAATAATTCTCTGGGATTTCCCGGTATTTTCAGAGGAGCTCTTGATGTTCACGCCAAAACCATAACAGATGAGATGTGTGTCGCCGCAGCTGAGGCTATGGCCAAATATGCTCAAAAAAAAGGCCTCAGGGAAGACTACATAATGCCAACTATGGATGATCCAGAAGTTTTTATAGGGGAAGCTGTGGCAGTTGGCCTTAAGGCTATCGAACAAAAAGTGGCCAGAAAGGTTATGACCGAAAAAGAATTGAGAGAGTCTGCTGAGTTCATGATTAAGCGCGCAATAGAAGATACAAAACTTAGAATGAAAGAAGGCATAATAAAGCTTCCATAAAAAGATTTGGGTAATTGTTTTTTGACTACTGCTTTTTGAGTTCTTGAATTAGTTCTATTAGGGCAGATTTGTAATCGGCTTTTACAAAATAGTCTGAAAAGTTTTTTATATCGGCGTTTTCATCTTTGTTTATCGATATTATGAGGGGATTTCCCTTTATTCCGTTCATATGGTAGCTTTTCCCTGATACAGCAAAATTTATGTATATTCTAGGATATATGGTCTTGCCTGACACTCCTATTTGAGCATCATTGCTCCCTATCCCTTCGTGAACTGCTGGACGCGTATATCCTATGGATGCGCCAAGAATTGTCGCCAGTTCCTTTATAAGAGGGATATCCTCTTTTTTTACACATCTTCCAACTCCTATCACTATCGGAGAGTCTTCCAGTTTTTTATCAGAATTTTCTAAATATTCTTCTTTGATTAATTCTGTAAGAACTGTTAAATCATTGTTAGGTGTTAGAATTTCAATTGGCGACTCGGTTTGGAAAAATTTAGGCTTGCTTGTTTTATAGGTTTTGAAAGTGATAATCTTGATTTTGGATTTGGAAAAGATCTCAACCTTTATATTCCCACCCAGAGCTGGTTTTATGGCTGTCAGTTCATTTTTCATCACTATTTCAATGGCGTCAGAAATGAGTCCGCAATTCATTTTAGCGGCCATCCTAGCTGAGAGGGCCTTCTCAATCTCTCCTGCTTTTAAAAGGACAAGATCGGGAGAATATTTTTCTATGACTGTGGCGCATATTCCTGCTGAAAAATTATTGTCTGTAATCCTCTTGTCTTGCAGAAAATAAGCTTTTTCAAGGCCTAAGTTTTTTGCTTCTGGAGGTATTTGTGAGTTTATTGAGAGTAAAAGTGCGCTTATTTTAGATCCTGTCAGAGATGAGATTTTAGAGGCTTCTAAGAACAGACAAAAAAAATCCTCGCTTAAAAAATCTTTTTCACAATAAGATATCAAGAGAATGTTTTTCATTTTTTTATTTCTTCTTTCAACAAAGATGCTATCTCAGCTATTGTGATGTTCTTTGTATTTTGTTTAGTATTTTTTCTTTTATCCTCGAAATATTTCCCCACCCATGTTGGACTTGATTCCTGCGCATTTGTTTGTATATTTAAATTTATGTCTTTTAAGGATAAATTTTCAATATTTGTTTTTTTTGCCTTCATCCTATTGATTATTGATGGAAGTTTTATTGTTATTTGATCTGATGGCTGAAAAGAAACTAGGCACGGCAGAGAAGCCTTAAATTGCTTTATGAGATTATCTTTCCTTGAGCTTACAATTATATGTTCTGAAGATAAACTTTCAACTATATCAGCAAATACAATATCTGGCAAAGAAAGCATTTGAGCTATTTGGCTTGGCACATGAGCAGTTTCGCCATCTGAGCTCTTAGCTCCGCAGAAAAAAAGACCTATTTCCCCCTTTAATTCCTTCAATTTTAATGCCGCTAAGGATAATGCTTTAGCAGTTATTAAAGTATCCGCGCCTCTGAGCGCATTGTCAGTTAAAAGATACGCTTCATCTGCGCCTCTTGAAATACAGTATCTCAGAGTATTAGATGCATTTTCTGGACCCATGGATAAAGCTATAATCT
The DNA here is from genome assembly GCA_020722185.1 of Candidatus Avelusimicrobium gallicola. Lineage (GTDB taxonomy): Bacteria > Elusimicrobiota > Elusimicrobia > Elusimicrobiales > UBA9959 > JAAYVI01. The sequence continues at coordinate 22,995 of DYLH01000002.1, forward strand.
TTATTGATGGATTTATGGATTTAAGTATAAGGGCATTTTCAAGAGCATAGTCATCGGCATAATTTATAGCCAAATCACAATTTTCTCTTATCATATTGCCCTTTTCATCGAATTTTACATCCTCGCTGGTGGGCACTTGCTTTACAAATAAAAGTATGTTCATTTTCTTAGATCTATGACATCCATTAGTCCAGGACCATTGGAAATTAGGGCAAGCCTTGGATATGGATATATCTTAGAAAAGCTTTTAACTCTTGAGATAAATTTTTTAGCTTCTGAAGTGAAGTTTTCTAATTTTTTATTTTCATTGCCCTCAAAAAGGTCAATATGAGTTATTGCTATTTTAGTGGCTGAATTTATTTCTATAGCTTTGATTGCCGCCTTCTCTTCAAATAGACCTATTCTTCTAAGTCTCTTGGATACACTTCCTATTTCCCTTCCCTTGGTATGATATTTTGCCAATTCTTTTTTTTCAAAAATTTCATGCTCAATAGGACCTGGCCCAACTCTGGAAACATATGGTTTGAAAATCAAGTAGACATCCCTGACATACTTGGGTCCAAGTCCTGCTTCAGATAAAAAATTGGATGCTGTAGTGTCTCGCGATGTGGTGTATGGATATTCCCCGTGTAGTAGTGAAAGTTTGAATCCTTGAGTCCCTTCCAGAAGTATCTTTTTCCCTTTCTGCAACTCTTTATTAAGCAGTTCTGGAATATCCCTTACATATTCTTTTAGTTCCGGATCATCTTTGGCAAATTTTATCTTTTTCCTCTCTATCCTTTCCCTGACTGCCGTCCCAAGTCCAGTTCCAACGCTACCTATTTTTTTCATCAATCTTTTATCCTGTCTTTCACTTAGGGTTTGCTTTTTTGTTATGATTACACAGTTTGGATCTATTATAAATCTGTCTTCAGTTTTGGTCTCCTGCATCTCTTTTATCAGCCATTCCTTTATAACATATGTGCCCGCCGACAGAATCATACGCGCATTTTTATTCACAAAGCCACTTGGCACGCTTTTAAGAGCGTATATTTTATCCTCGTAGAAAACTGTATGTCCGGCATTTGGTCCTCCGACTTTTATACAGTAGTCATAATTGTCCTTGTATGCCAGATATGCTGCTATCTTACCTTTCCCTTCATCTCCAGCCTGTCCACCGCAAACAATATCTACTGGCATTATTCCTCTGTTTTAAAGCCCCTTTTGGAGAGAAATGCCGCCAGCCCTATGTATGGTTTAGATATTATGGAAAGCATTTCTTTTTTTATTTTGGGGCTTGTTTTAAGTTTTTTGATAAATGAAATAATTTGACCTTTTGTTACTTTTCTTCCTCTTGTCAAATCTTTTAAGGTTTCGTAAGGATTGGGATAATTTTCTCTCCTTAAAATTGTCTGTATAGCCTCAGCGTAAACCTCGGGATGCGACGCAAGCACTTCAAAAGATTTATCCTCATTGACTTTTATTTTTTCAAGTCCCCTTAGAAGAGATTTGTATCCCATTAAAGAATAGCCAAAAATGCATCCTATGCTTCTTTCCACAGTTGAGTCTGATAAATCTCTCTGTAGTCTTGACTTTGGCAGTTTTTCGCACATAAAAGAAAGCATTGAACAGGCAAGAGAGAGATTCCCCTCCGAATTTTCAAAATCTATGGGATTTACCTTGTGGGGCATAGTAGATGACCCTATTTCTCCTTTTACTGGGACCTGCACAATCAGTTCGTCACTTATATATCTCCAAATGTCTTGATTGAAGGATATGAGTATTTGATTTAGATGATTCATTTTATGGAAAAGCGAAACCCATGAGTCGTGATTCTCGATTTGGGTTGTATAAAGATTTGTTTCAAGATTTAAGTCAAAAATTGAAGCAATTTTTTTGGTAAATTTTTCACTGAAGGCAGGCCAATTTACTGAAGGGAAAGCGCAATATAGGGCATTGTAATTGCCCACAGCTCCATTTAGCTTTATTGAAAAGCGCGATAGATAAAGCTCCTGTCTTAATTTTTTTACTCTTTCATAAAAAATCCTAAACTCCTTGCCAAAGGTCGTTCCAATGGCTGGTTGGCCATGTGTTCTGGCAAGAAGAGGAGTATCTGAGTAATTGATTGAAAATTCTTTCAATTTTTTGAGTATGGCATCTATAGCTGGAATTATTTCATTTTTAAGAGATAGTGATATCATCAGAGAGTAAGATATATTGTTTATATCTTCAGAAGTGATACCAAAGTGTAGAAATGAGCGGTATTTGGCAAGTTTTTTTTCTTTCAGAAGTTTAGCCAGATAATACTCTACCGCTTTTACATCGTGATTTGTAGCAGGATGGCCATCAAGTCCAGAGAATTCTATTTTTTTTACAGTGAAGGCATTCTCTTCTCTGTTCTTGTAAATAGTTCTAAGTTCCTCTTGTTTTGCAGATTTAAGAGGTCTGATCGCAGCTTTTCCTTTCAATTCATTTAGAAGGAAAATTAAATATTCTACTTCAGATATTATTCGAAAATTTATAAGAGCTTCCTCTGAAAAATAAGCGCTCAAATTCCCCATTTTATTGGCATATCTTCCATCAAGTGGGCACAGAGCTTGTAGTTTTTCCATAGGATTAATATTATCAAAATAGCAGTTTTAGTTCAATTGAGAAAGTATATAAAGTGATATGAAAAGCTCTTTTTTATGTAAAATTATACAGATGGGCGAAAATAAAAAAGAGAAAACTATGTATAGGTTTTATAACCTTGTTTTTCTGCTTTATTTTTTCCCATTTTTATTGGTTTTTTTATTAGTGGAAATATTTTTTAAGACCTCATTTGCAAAATTACTGCTATTTTCTTTAGTATCTTTTTCTCTTTTGCTTGTTTCCTATTTTATTTTGAGAAAAATGATAAAGGAATGGTTTATAGAACCATTTATATCTGTATATTTGCCTGTTAAAGAATTTTTGAAGACCAAATCCTTAATTAAACCTATAGAACCAAAAGGACCTATTGAGGTGAGGGAAATATTGTCTGATTTCAATAGGCTTATGCTTGAACTTCAAGCATATCGCGCTTTCAGAATAGATAAAATAGTGGATGAAAATAATAAAGCCAAAGCTTTAGCTGATATAGTGCCTGATGCTGCGATTCTTGCAGATGAGAACAATAGAGTCATTTACTTCAATGAAAGGGCAAAGATTTTACTTAATATTAGAAGGGACAAAGAACAAAGAATCCCAGACTGTGTGGGAGAAGAGCATTTTTACAAGGTTTTATCTGAGATATTTGAGGCAAAGAAAAAATCTGATTTTTTTGAATTAGATCTGGATATGGGAGATAAGGGTAAGAAATCATATCTTTTGATATCAAAGTTGTTCAATATTTCATCTTTGAAAAAGAACGGCATAGCTGTAGTAATAAGGGATATAACTAAAGATAAAGAGTTTGAAGCGGCAAAGGATGATTTCTTTCATATGATAACCCACGATATGCGCGCGCCTATCTCTACTATTGAAGGATATTGCTCCATGATTGAGAGAAAAATACAAAAAACTGAAGAAATTGAAAAATACTTCCAAAAAGTATTTTATTCTTCAAAGAAATTAAAAGGCATGGTTGAGGATACACTTAACTATAGAAAGTTAAAAGAGAAGAAAGCTATTTTGAATTTAGCTATTAATCAGGCATGCGAAATAATAGAAAAAGTTGTTGATGAGCATATGCCAGCAGCTTCTGCCAGAAATATCAAGATCTCAGTTGAATGCGAAAAAAACACTGCCATATTTGTCGATGCTAATTTAATTGAAAGAGCTATCTCTAATCTTATTGGCAATGCTGTAAAATTTACTCCCTCGTTTGGAAATATATGGCTGAAGTTTTGGCAGGATGACAAGTACTGGTTTTTTTCGGTTAAAGACGATGGCCCAGGTATAACCGAGGATAGGAAAAATATGGTATTTGAAAAATACATAAGCTATGATGATAACAACAATAGAGGTTTTGGTTTAGGGCTTGCTTTATGCAAAATGGTTGCCGAGGTTCATAAAGGTGAAATTAGTGTAAAATCCAATCCCGGAAAAGGAAGTGAGTTTTTTATTTCTATATCAAAAAATCTTAGCGGAGATAAAAATGAAAAAAATACTGATAATTGACGACAATGAGGAATTTAAGGAATTTATTAGAGATTATTTTTCATCTATAGGCTATGATATTGTTTTGTGCGGAAACGCAAAAGATGGAGTATCAGCCGCTGTTCGTGAAAAACCAGACCTGATATTTCTTGATGTTATGATGCCGGAGAAAACCGGGATAGAGATAATAAGGGAATTTCAGGAATATGAAGAAATAAAAAAAGTGCCAGTCATTGTATTAACTGGCACTTATCTTGAAAGCAATATGAAAGAGATATTTTCTATTGAACCAAATTGTAGAGCTTTTCTGGCAAAAACAGTGGATATTTCTTTATTGGAGAAAAAAGTTTTTGAGTTAATAGGTAAATAAGACAATGCGTGAAAGACTTAAAAGCAAAGTTAAATCTTTTATTTTTTTGTATAATTTAAATAGGGTTCCCTGAAAAAGTCTAGCGGAAAGTCGTTTTATCTATTCAAAAATTAAATAGAAAAACTATTTTATAACTTTCCTTTAGATTTCTTTAGGGAACCTGATTATTCTTCGGGGCAGGTGAAATTCCTGACCGGCGGTGAAGGCCTTTTAAGGCATGAGCCCGCTAATCCAGCACTTGGACCGAAACGGTTTGAATCCGTTGCCGACGGTAAAGTCCGGATGGTAGAAGAATAGATTTTTCTATTTAGGGTTCTATGGAACCCTATTTATACCCGGAGATTTTCCGGGTATTTTTGTTTTAAGGAGAGTAAATATTTATGTTTAGCAATATTGAAGATGCCATAAAAGATTTTGAAAAAGGAAAATTTTTAATAGTTACCGACGATTCTGACAGAGAAAATGAAGGGGATCTGGTTTTGGCTGCGGCAAAGGCCAATGCTTCAAAAGTTAATTTTATGATAAAAGAAGGAAGAGGACTTCTCTGCGCTCCAGTTTCTTCTCGTATTTGTAAAAAATTGGGGCTTTATAAAATGGATAAGTTAAATAATGATCCTTACAAAACAAATTGGCTTATAACAGTTGATGCCAAAGACAAAGTTACTACCGGTATTTCTGCTCATGATAGAGCTAGAACTCTTCTTGCATTGGCATCTAAAAAAAGTTCTGCCAATGATTTTACCAGGCCTGGCCATATACTCCCCCTTCTTGCGAGAGAAGGAGGTGTTCTTTCAAGAGCTGGACATACAGAGGCTGCTGTTGATTTATGTTCCCTATCTAGATTGCCTGAAGCTGCCGCTATATGCGAGATAATGAATGAAGACGGCACTATGGCTCGTCTGCCTCAGCTTAAAGCATTTGCAAAAAAACATTCGATTAAGATTATTTCAATAGAGAGACTCATCGCATATAGGCGAAGCAAAGAAAAGCTGATTGAATTTATTTCTCAGGCAAATCTTCCAACAAAATATGGCGAATTTTTACTAAAAATTTATAGAGAAAAATTAACTGGTCTTGAACATGTAGCATTGATAAAGGGGCCTATCAAAAAAAATGAGGCTGTTTTAATGAGAATACATTCTGAGTGTTTGACCGGAGATGTGCTTTGCTCGCTTAGATGCGATTGTGGACCACAACTTAATGAAAGTCTTAGAGCAATAGCCGAAAATGGCAGCGGGGTTTTGCTTTATATGCGCCAGGAAGGACGCGGTATAGGGCTTGGCAATAAAATAAAGGCTTATAATCTTCAGGACAAGGGGCTGGATACGGTGCAAGCCAATGAGGCGCTTGGGTTCAAGCCTGATCTGCGCGATTATGGCGTTGGGGCTCAGATAATATGTGATCTGGGAATAAAGAAGATAAAGCTTATGACAAATAATCCAAAGAAAGTTGTTGGGCTAAAAGGTTATGGCATTGAAATAGAGAAAATAGTGCCTATAAGAATTAAGCCAAATAAGTTCAATGAAAAGTATATGAAAACTAAAAAAGAAAAAATGGGACATTGGATTTAGTTCGTATAAGGAGGAAAAATGAAAATTATAGAAGGAAAACTAAGTGCTAAGGGAATGAAATTCGCTCTGGTTTGCTCCAGATTCAATTCCTTTTTGACGGATAAACTTATAGAGGGGGCTGTGGATTGCTTGAAGAGACATGAAGTTGATGAAGACTCTTTAACCTTAGTTAGAACTCCCGGCTCATATGAGTTGCCCTTTGTATCAGTAAAGCTTGCAAATTCAAAGAAATATGACGCTATAATCGCACTTGGCGTAATAATAAGGGGAGATACCCCTCACTTTGATTTTGTTGCCACACAAACCGCAAAAGGTCTTGCTCAGGCTTCTTTTGAGAGTGGAATTCCTGTGGCTTTTGGTATTGTCACTGCTGATAATCTGGAACAGGCGATAGAGAGATGTGGAGTAAAACATGGGAATAAAGGCTTTGATGCGGCCATGACAGCCATAGAGATGGCGGGACTTTACAAAATATTGATATAGGGTTCATCGAAAAGGCTAAAGCGTAGAAAATAGAAATCTTATGACAGATGAAGAAATAATGGCGGAAGCTATTAGAGAGGCAAAAAAAGGTTTTCCTCTGGCCTTTCCCAATCCACTTGTAGGATGTGTGGTAGTAAGAAATGGAAAAATAATAGCTCGGGGGCATCATGCCTTTTTTGGAGGTCCTCATGCCGAGGTGAATGCGGCAAAAAAATGCAGCTATAATTTAAGGAATGCTTCTGTCTATGTAACTATGGAACCGTGCTCTTCCAGAGCCAAAAAAACTCCCCCATGCACTGATCTTTTACTGAGTTTAAGGCCTGAAAAGGTGATAATAGGCGATTTAGATCCCAATCCTATTCACAATGGAAGAGGTGTTGAAATATTGAGAAAGTCTGGCATAAAGGTTAAAATTGGAGTCTTGAAAAAGGAATGCCAAAACCTAAATCCTGCTTTTTACAAAAATATGAAAGAAAAACTCCCATATATTATATTGAAAATGGCTCAAAGTATAAATGGAAAAATAGCTGACAATAGAGGGAATTCAAAGTGGATTTCATCTGAAAAATCTAGAGAATATTCCCACAAATTTCTAAGAGCGGCTTGTGGGTGCATAATTTCGGGAGTCGAAACAATTATCAAAGATGATCCAGAACTTACAGTTCGCAATGTGAAAATACAGTCTCAGCCAGCTGTTTGCGTTATAGATCCTAATTTGAGAACTCCAATATCTGCCAGAATTTTTAAGGCGAAAAGGACTGTTTATCTAATTTCGCTCTACAATGCCAAAAATAAAAATTATCCAGAAAATGTAAGTGTAATAAGAATGGGTAAAAAAGAAGATGGTTTCCAAATAATTGATATATTGAAAACACTTTATGAAAAAGGAATAAGAAGCGTGCTTGTTGAAGGTGGTGGAAAAACTCATGGGCAATTCATAAGGAGCGGGCTTTTCGACAAAATATTTGTCTTTATCTCTCCCATGATTATAGGACAAGAAAATGCAATTTCCTCAGTCTCATGGACAGACAGATTTTCCCCCAAAAAAGGGCTTGGGATCGCTGTCAAGCCTGAGGATATTAAATCTCTTGGACCTGATTTGCTTTTAATATATGGGAAAAAATGATATGTTTACGGGATTGATTGAAAAAACAGCTAAGTTTATTGAGAAAAAAAATGGGTTTTTAAAAATTGAAAATCCCTTTGGTAGTGAAGTAACTAAAGGAGATAGTATTGCTGTAAATGGAGTTTGTCTAACAGTTGATAGTTTGGATAAAGAAAAACTTATATTCTCTGTTAGCAATGAAACATTAAGCAGGACTAATCTTGGCTTACTTAAAACCCTTTCGGTTGTAAACCTTGAAAGAGCGCTTAAACTATCTGACAGATTGGGCGGGCATTTTGTCACAGGACATGTGGATTCATTGGGAGAGCTTGAAAAAAATTCGATAGATGGAAATTCGCGTATTATGAAATTCACTTACCCAAATTCTTCCTTCACAGTGGAAAAAGGCTCCATTGCTGTAAATGGGATTTCCCTAACTTGCTACGACATAAGGAATGGCTCATTTAGAGTTTCTGTAATAGCTCATACTTTTGAAAATACAAATCTTAAATTTATGCGTGTAAGGGATAAAGTGAATCTGGAATTTGATTTGCTTGCCAAATATTCAAAAAATACAGCTAAAGTATCTAATATCACTAAAGATTTTCTCAAAGAGAATGGATTTTAGAAAGCCCAATTTTAGTTCCTAGAATGTTAATTTTTCAGTGCTTTAGAATATCTATTAGCGGTTGAGAGAAGAAACCAAGCAATAGAGTGGTAGCCGCCATAACTAATACTGTAAAGTTCCCATTGACGGATATTTTGTTTTGTGTTTCATCCCCCCCTTCTTTCATAAACATTGCAACTATCACTCCCAGATAATAGTAAAGAGATATTCCACTTGAAATTACAGCTATTATTACAGGCCATATCCAGCCAGCCTTTATGGCGGCGTAAAAAAGATAGAACTTACCAAAAAATCCTGACAATGGCGGCACTCCCGCAAGAGAAAAAAGAAATATTGCCATAGCAAATGACAAAACTGGATGATTTGAAAAAAGACCATTTAATTCTTTAATTTCAAGTCCAGTTTCTTTTTTCTCAAGTAGTACTACTATTGTAAAAGCGCCAAAAACCGCCATAGAATAGGTTAAAAGATAGAAAAAAACCGGCCATCGTTCAAATATTAAAAAACCAAGTATTAGATATCCCGCATGAGAAACACTTGAGTAAGCCAGCATTCTTTTTATATTTTTTTGAGGCAAAGCCATCATATTAGCAAACAGCATTGTTATTGAGGCAAAAAAGGCTGTTATGTAGGTGAGTCTTAAATCATTGGATGTTATGAAAAGATTTAGCATCGCGGCTATTCCAGCTATTTTCACTACAGATGCCATAAAAGCAGTTACCTGTGTTGGAGCTCCTTCATATACATCAGGTGTCCAGAAATGGAAAGGCATCAAGGCTATTTTAAATAGAAAGCCAATTAAAAGCATCAATATCCCTGTAAGAAGGATCTTATCCGCTCCTCCGTTGATAGTTATAAATTGATTTATTTTTTCATAAGAAAGCGAGCCTGCGCTTCCATATACGAGAGCTATGCCCATCGCCATAAATATAGAAGCAAATGATCCAAGTAAAAAATATTTCAACGAAGCTTCGGCAGCAGCGTCTCTTCCTGTTATGCCGCTCAAAGAATATATAGACATAGAGAGTAGTTCAAGAGATATGAAAGCTGTAAGAACATCTTTAGCTGAGACCATAAACATGGCTCCCAAAGTTGCAGAGAGCAAAAGGAAATAGTATTCCCCCGCTTTTACTGATGGTTCTTTAATTCTAGAAGAAGATGAAATAATTGAAAAAATTGCAAGAATTAGAATAGTTGCCAAAATGAGTGAAATAGCAGGACTGGCATTAAGACTTAATGAAGGCAAATTGCCGTAAGCCGCACTCCATGAGAAAAGAAAAGCAATGGCAGAAATTAGAAATATCAATGCGCCATACGAAGTCACCTTATAATTAGCCCGGTCTTTGAAATAAAGCCAAGATATAAGTGAAACTCCAGCCCCCAATGCCACGAGTATATATGGACTCAAAACAGAAAAAAACATAAATGCCTCATTGTTCATTGTTTACCTCTGTAGATATATAGGAAGCATAATTATCTATGTACTTATTAAATTCCTTTAGAAAAGGTTGCGGATAGATACCGATTAAAAACATCATCGCAGCCAGAGGAATCATATAAATCCACTCTCTTATATTAAGGTCATTGAGATTTTCATTTTCCTTTTTGGTTATTGGTCCATAAAACATTTTCTCAACTGCTGAAAGCATGTATATAGCTGAAAGCACAACGCCAGAAACCGCAATGACCGTAAGTATTGGATAAGTCCTAAAACTTCCAACAAATATCAAAAACTCTCCAATAAAACCATTCAGTCCTGGAAGACCTATTGATGACAGAGATGTTAAGATGAAGAAAAAAGCGAAATAAGGCATTACCTTGAAAATACCACCATATTCACTTAAAAGCCTTGTGTGCCTTCTCTCATATATTATTCCCACAAGCAAAAAGAGCGCCCCAGTCGATACACCATGATTTACCATTTGAAGTATAGCTCCGCTGACAGCTGTTTTATCAAAAGACATTACTCCAAGAACAATAAGCCCCATATGAGCTACAGAGGAATAGGCAATCATTTTCTTTAAGTCTTTTTGAACCCATGCAGACAGCGAGGCATAAACAACTCCAGCAACAGCGAATATGGAGACATATGGCGCGAAACGAAGAGAAAGATCTGGAAAGATTGGGATCATAAAACGCATATATCCATAAACACCCATCTTCAATAGGACTCCTGCCAGTATAACGCTTGCCGCAGTCGGAGCTTCCACATGGGCATCTGGCAGCCATGTATGAAGAGGAAGTATCGGTACCTTGACTGCAAAGGCAATCAAAAAGGCGAAAAAACAGAAAAGTGCCGTTTTGCCTAAAATTGATACTTTATAGAAGTCCTCCAAAGCGAATGAGGAAATGCCTGTCTGTTGTTTGAATGATATAAATAGAATCACTATGGCAGCCAGCATAAAAAGGCTTGCTGCCATTGTATATATGAAGAATTTAAGTGTCGAATATATTCTCCTCTCTCCCCCCCATACTCCTATCAGAAAATACATTGGTATTAGCATGGCTTCCCAAAAAATATAGAATAGGAACATATCAAGTGAGGCAAAGACTCCAATAACAGATGTCTCAAGGAGAAGTATCCATGCATAGTAGTATTTTTGACCTTTTTTTATGTAGTTGAATGAAGAAAGTATGGATATAGGGGTTATTAAAGCCATAAGCATTGATAAGGCAAGAGAAAGGGAATCAAATCCCACAATATAGTTTATTCCAAGAGACGGTATCCATGCCATCTTTGAAATATACTGAAATCCATTGATATATGGTTCATAAAAGACGCATATCACTATGCCCACAGCTAAAGTTAAAACTGAAAAAAATAGAGCTGTCCACTTTATAAAATCTTCCCTTTCTTTAGGTATTGAAAGCATTACAAAAAAACCTATTAGAGGAAGAAAAATAAAAATGTTTATTACATCAAATCCAAAAATAGTCATATATTAGCTCCAAATATAATGCACATCAGCGCTATGGTCGCAGCCAGAGTAAAAATTGCCGCATATGATGAAATCTTTCCTGTTTGAATTTTTCTTGAAAAGTCTCCAGTAAAAAAAGCAGTTTTAGCCAACCCTTCGACGAGGATTCCATCGATGATTTTTCTATCAAGTAAAGAAAAGATAAATTTCTCTGAAAAAAAGGCAAGAGGCTTTATCACTAAATAATCATAAATCTCATCTACATAAAATTTATTCTTCACAAGATTGATTATGGAAGAAAAAGTTTTTTCAATAAAGTTTGAAAATTTACTTTCTGCCAGAAAGAAAGCAAAAGATATTCCCAATATGCCTGCGATTATAGGAGAATGGGTAGCCAGGGCAGGCATATGTCGCGGCTCAAAATTCATTCCTGCAAAAGAAAGAAAACTGGAACGATAAAATCCTAGAGATACTGAGAATATAGCAAGTATAGACATAGGCCACAGCATAATGTAAGGAGATTCATGCGCATGATAGTCGCTTCTTTTTTTGCCAAGAAATGCAGTCCTAAAAAGGCGAGTCATATAATAAGCTGTTATGCCAGCTGTAAGAACTGAAAAGAACCATACCCCTTTGTGTCCTGAATCCCATATTGTCTCTATTATAAAATCTTTGCTAAAAAAACCGCTAAATGGAGGTAGCCCGCATATTGCCAGCCAACCGGTAAGGGTTAGAATGAAAGTGATTTTTATTTTGTCTTTAAGTCTGCCCATCTTGAAAATATTCTGTTCTCCGCTTAGAGCATGTATCACAGAGCCAGCCGCAAGAAATAAAAGAGCCTTAAAAAAAGCGTGAGTTGTCAGATGAAAAAAACCACCAGCATAAACTCCGGCTCCAACGCCCATGAACATATACCCTATTTGGCTGATAGTGGAATAGGCGAGAATTTTCTTTATATCAGTTTGCAGACACGCTATCAGAGCAGCCATAAGGGAAGTGAATGATGCCGTATAGAGTATTATGTCGAGAGCATAAGGAGCAGCGTCAAAAAGAAAGAAAAGTCTTGAAACCATATACACTCCAGCTGTCACCATAGTTGCCGCATGTATAAGCGCAGAAACAGGCGTGGGGCCAGCCATGGCGTCCGGGAGCCATACATAAAGAGGGAACTGCGCTGATTTTCCAGTGGCTCCAAGGAAAAGCAGCAAACTTATTACGCTTAAGATAGGCAATCCTGCGAATTTATCGGCTGAAAGAATTTGATAGTTTTCTTTAAGCCAGGTAAAGTCAAGGCTGAAATCTCCTTTTGAGGATAGCGCTGAAATGAGCAAAAGCAGGCCTGTTATAAAAAAAGCGTCTCCGACCCTATTGGCCAAAAAAGCTTTTTTACCCGCTATTGAGTTCTCAATATTTTCATACCAGAATCCAATCAGAAGATAGGAACATAATCCCACCCCCTCCCAGCCGACAAACATAAGGATTGGATTAGCTGCCAGAACAAGCACAAGCATGAATGCCACAAAGAGATTCAAATAGGAGAAAAATCTGTTGAAATCTTTGTCATGATCCATATATCCTATGGAATATATATGTATTAGAAAGCTCACGAATGTTACTACAAGAGCCATTATGGCCGACAAATTGTCAAAGGCAAGTGAAAAATCAGCTGAAAAACTGCCAGCTGAAAACCATACAAAAAGCTTTTGATTCAAAGGCTGCCCAAATGACCTTAAATCAAGAAAAGCTAAAACAGAAAATAGAAAGGAAAGGAAGACAGCGGCGCTTGCTATGTATCCGGATATCCTCCCTTTTAATAATTTGGAGAAAACAGATATAATTGCGAAACCAAGAGCTGGCGCTATTATGATGTTTAAAAGATTATAGCTTTCATGTGTCATATTTATCCTTTTAGATTGCTTATTTTGTCAGGGTTTATTGTTTTGAATTTTTTAGAAATCATTATAAGAATAGACAGTCCTATAGTTGCCTCAGCTGCAGCGACAGCAAAAAATAAGAATATCCATATAAATGGATCTGATTTATTCGAAGTTAAAGCAAATGAAACTATGGCTATATTCGCGGCATTTAGGCCAAGTTCAAGAGACATGAGCGTTATAAGAAGATTCTTTTGGGTAATGAATGCCGCGGCTGAAATTGAAAAAAGAATGAAACTTAAACCTAAAACATTTCCCGCATTCATTTCGCCTCCTCTCTGACAGACAAAAACATGTATGCCGCCGCTACAGCCGCTAAAAGAATCATTGAAATTATTTCTATTTGAAGCCAATACTTAGAAAAAAGAACCATTGCAAAATCTTTTATATTGAAACTTTGAGGATTAACCACTCTATAGGAGTTGAGAGATAGAGGAATAAGTGTTGCCAAAAGCATGAAAGCTATCGCATAAGAAAACAAGCTTTTTGTCTTTATGCCTTCTTCCTTTTTTTGTTCATCTTCCACATTAGACATTGCAGGCAATGCCACTATGAACAGAGACATTATTGCGCCGGCATATATTATTATCTGGACAGCTCCTATAAAATGAAGCCCTAGAATAATGTAAATAAGACCTGTAAAAAAGAAAACTACAAACATGGCAAAAGCCGCTTTTACGGGATTTTTAGAAAAAAGCAGATAAAGGGATGCCAATATCATTATGGCCGAAAAAGAGTAAAATAAGAGTTCTCTAATCATTTCTGTTGCCTCTCTCTTTACTTAGTAAAAATTCATTTGCCAATCTATTGGCAGCTCCAAAAGTTGATATTTCTCGCTTTTTTTCAAAAAGCTGCTCTTTCGTGGCATATAGACCATCTTTCCCATAAGAGGCATTTCTATCCTTTGCCCCTCCAGGTATTTCTTCGGTGTCCATAATTATTGCATCCTCAGGACAAGCCTCTACACATAAGCCACACATTACACATCTTGATAAATCTATGTCAAATTTTTTAGGATATTTTTCCACAAAGTTTTCCGTTTCTCCCGCTTCTATATGTATGCATTTTGCCGGACAAATAGTGGCGCATAGCATACAAGCTACGCATTTTGGCGTTCCATCCTTTCTGAGTTTTATCCTATGCCTGCTTCTTTCCTTAGCATGGCCTGGCAATAATACTTTCTCTTCAGGATATGATATTGTAGGAATGGATGAAGGATTTAATAGATTGGAAAAAAGGTGTCTCAAAGTCACACCGAGACCTCTTATTATTTCCGGGATATAGATCCTTTCCCAAATATTTAATTCTCTGATCTTTATGTTTTTAACCTTTATCATAGTCTAACCGTACCCAAATATCTTAAAATTAATGCAGTTATAAAAAGATTGGCTAAAGCCAGAGGCAGCAGAAATTTCCAGCAGAAAGACATTATTTGATCAAATCTCATTCTAGGCAAAGTCCATCTCACGATGAGAAGAAAAACAGAAAAAAGCGCAGTCTTAATCGCAAAAGAAGCTACTTGAAGTAGCGAAACGATTATTGGCGGAATGGATATGGCTGAGGAGAAAGGAAAATTAAATCCGTTTTCACTTAAATATGGGACTTGCCAGCCGCCAAGGAAAAAGGTAACCGAAAGCATTGAGACAAGTATAATTTCAACAAACTCCGCAAACATAAAAGCGCCAAAACGCATCGATGAGTACTCTATAAAGTAACCCACTATTTCAGATTCTCCTTCAACAACATCAAAAGGTGTTCTTTTGTTTTCTGCTACCGCGGCTGTCAGGAAAATCAAGAAAGACAATGGCTGAAGAAATATTCCCCATGCCGGGATAAAGGCCATCAGGAGGTTTCCCTGCTTTACCACAATTTCAGACATAGAGGCGCTTGAGTATATTATGAGCATCGGAATAAGAGATAGACCTATAACAGATTCATAAGAAATCATCTGAGCTGCAGCTCTCATTGCGCCAAGAAAAGCAAAATTATTTCCGCTGAAATAACCGCCCATAAAGGGAGAGTATATCGCCATAGAAGAGATAGCCATAATCATAAATACTGAAGAGTCTATGTCTGCAATCAGAAGTCTTACTTTATGTCCTAAAATTTCAATGTGATTTCCAAATGGAATAAAAGCAAAACATGTGAGCACTGAGACAAGTCCTATTATTGGAGCGATAGTGAAAAATACTTTATCAGCCTTTTCAGGAATGAAATCTTCCTTGGTGAGAAGCTTTATGCCGTCTGCAATTGGATGGAAAAGACCTCCAAGGGTAAGCCCAAAAATGGAAGCCCTGTTGGGGCCTATTCTGTCTTGCATCAAGGCGCTGACCTTTCTCTCTCCAAGGGTGAGGAGCGCGGTGAAAGCCATTATACCATTTAGAAAAATAGTTGCTTTCAAAAAAGATTCTATGACAAAAACAATCTGAGTTTTATGACTTATCCATAAATTCAGAAGTATATCTTGCATTTATTTAAACTCCTTGTCTATACCGTTAGAAGAAATAAATTTTTCAATATCTTTAAGAGAGGAAAAAAATGAATTTGATCCAAAAAGTACAGCAAGCCTTTTCATAACATCAAAAACAGAGAAAGCTTTTTCATTGACGACAGATACAGTCGTTTTTCTGGCATACTTTTGCCAGTTTACAAAAGTGCCTTCATTTTCAAAATAACTCTTCATCGGAACAATGGCCCCATTCATATCACTTTTTGTAAGAGAAAAGAATATGCCTTTGCTATCTCTTGCATAGGTTTTTGCAATTTCTAAGGAGGATATTACAAGAGCAAACTTTTCAGATGTTTTCTCGTCTTTTTTTAGTTTTAACTTGTTGGCTATAATCTCTATTCCTGTAGAGTTCGGGTATGGATCTGAATTTTTGAGTATGCCATCTTCAATTTTTCTCTCGGGCAGGGACGGGATGAATATATTCTCTGTCTTGAGAACATTTGAGGCAAAATAATAAAGCGCAATATTATCCTCAATAGATAGATTCGGCGATAAAAACACAGCTATCTCTTGTGGTTTTACCTCTTTGATATAGTCAAAAACTTTGTCAAGATCTAGCCCAAATTCTTGAGACTCAATGGTTATATGATTAAGCCTATCTTCTGAATACATCTCTTTATATGTCATTCGACCAAAATCGCACAGCCATGTATTTGTCTCTTCATTTGGCAGAGGTAATATCCTGTAAACTGTGTTGTCATTATGTTGAACTTTTATTCTGCAACCAGTGGCGCACCCTAAGCAAATTGATTCAGTAGTTTTAAGAAACCATACTCTCTGCCTGAATCTAAAATCAGCTGAAGTAAAGGCTCCAACCGGGCAAATGTCTGCAATGTTTAAGGAATAGGGATTGTTTAGGGAAGTTTCAGGCTTAATATCTATGAAAGAATGGTCGCCTCTATTTGCCACAAAAAGCTCAGAGGTTTTGGTGACTTCCTCGCAAAACCTAACACAACGTGTGCAAAGTATGCAACGTTCATTGTCTAAAATTAGATAATCCCCCAACTGTCTTCTTTTTCCACGTCTAACCTTTTCATTAAGTGAGACTCTGCTTTTGCGTAGACCGTAATCCATATAGTAATCCTGCAAATAACACTCCCCTGCTTGATCGCATATCGGACAATCTATAGGATGATTCTTAAGCAAAAATTCAAGCACATCCTTTCTGGCTTTTTTAACTTTTTCACTTGAAGTGAATACATTCATGCCTTCTGCCACTATAGTTGAGCAAGCAGTTTGAAGCTTTGGCATTTTTTCAATTTCAACCAGGCACATTCTGCAATTGCCAGCTATGGAAAGAGATGGATGATAGCAGTATCTAGGTATATAAATTCCATTTCTCTGAGCGCACTGAAGTATGGTCTCATTTTCTTTTGCTATATATTCTTTTCCATCAATTTTTATTTTTGGCATAAAGGACATTTACCTTCCAGATGATATACAAATTCTTTTTCAAACTTATTTATATAACTTATAACCGGCATTGCCAGAGCGTCTGCCAGTGGACAAATTGTTTTTCCCATCATATTCTGGGCTATTTCTTTGGCATTGTTAAGATCCTCTCTCTTGCCTTTGCCTTGCAGTATCCTTTTAAGTATTCCTTCTATCCAGCCAGTGCCTTCTCTGCAAGGAGTGCATTGACCGCATGATTCGTGATGATAAAATCTTGCCAATATCCACAAGGCTTCAACCATACATTGTCTCTCAGGTATTATTATCATGCCACCAGAGCCAAGCATGGTTCCAGCAGATTGTAAAGACTCATAGTCAAGTGTTACTTTCATCGCCTCTTCGGCTGTCAAAACTGGAACAGATGAACCGCCGGGTATTACTGCTTTTAGCCTTTCCCCTTCTTTCATCCCACCTAGTTGATTCTCAAAGAAATCTTTGAAAGGTGTTCCAAGTTCTATCTCATAAACTCCTGGTTTTTTTACCGGTCCGCTGACTGAAAAGAGCTTTGTTCCAGAGCTTTTGCCTTTGCCTATGGCAGAGTAAGCTTTCCCACCATTGAGTATTATCCACGGCACGGTAGCTAAGGTCTCCACATTGTTTATTACAGTGGGCCCGCCATAAAGTCCAACAATTGCCGGGAAAGGTGGCTTAAGCCGTGGCTGACCTTTTTTGCCTTCTATGGATTCAAGCAAAGCAGTTTCCTCCCCGCAGATATAAGCTCCCGCGCCCCTGACTACTTTTATATTGAAACTGAAGCCTGACTTCAGAATATTTTCGCCAAGAAACCACTTTTTTTTTGCTTCGTATATCGCTTTTTCAAGTATTCTGGCTTCTTTGGCAAACTCACCCCTTATATAGATATATCCTTCATTGGCACCTATGGCATAAGCGGCTATTATCATTCCTTCTAGGAGAGAGTGTGGATTTTTATTTATAAGTTCTCTGTCCTTAAAAGTTCCAGGTTCACTCTCATCGCTATTGCAGACTAAATACTTGTTTTTTTTGTCGGCTGGGATGAAAGACCACTTTAATCCAGTTGGAAATCCTGCTCCGCCACGCCCTCTTAAATTTGAGGTTTTTACTTCTTCTATTATTTCAGCGGGTTTCATCGAGAAAGCTTTTTTTATAGCCAGATATCCGCCATTTCTGATGTATGTTTCTATATCAAAAGAGATTTTATCTAGTAGTATTTTCATTTTTTTCTTTCAATTCCTTCAATAGCGCTTTAAGTTTCTCTTCATTCATATTCTCGTGATAAGTTTCATTGATCATTATGACGGGAGCTGTTCCGCACGAGCCCAAACACTCTACTTCAGTTAAACTGAAAAGCCCATCTGGCGTGACTTCTCCTTCCTTTATGGAAAGCTCATTCTCAATAATTTTTTTTAAAGCTGGGGCTCCAGCCATATGGCAGGAAAGATTTCTACAAATCTGTATGTGATGTATCCCTGTCTTCTTGAGATTATACATTGTGTAAAATGTCATTACAGCTTTTACTTTTGAATATGGGATCTTAGATATGGAAGAGAGATACTCTGCGTCTTGTTCTGTTATGAATCCTTTTTCTTTTTGTATGAAATGAAGCATCGCAAGCAAAGTAGATTGAGGATTTTTAGACAGGGACTCTATCCTCTCATACTCTTTTTTTATTTTTTCTTCAGACATCATCTCTCCAATTCTCCACCTATCATATTCAATTGTCCAAATGTGGCTATTATATCTGCGACATATCCGCCTTTTATCATTCTTGAAAGAGCCGAGGTCAATGGAAAGCAAGGAGGCCTTACTCTGACCCTCCATGGTTTATGCGTGCCATCTGAAACTATGTAAAATCCGAGCTCGCCATTTCCTCCTTCAACAGGGAAATAAACTTCGCCAGCTGGAGGTTTGGGACCTTCAAAAGTCAATTTGAAATGGGCAATAAGCGCTTCTATGTTTCCATATACATCTTTTTTTTCTGGAAGAGAAACATTGTAATCTGGATTTTTTATTTCTCCAGAAGGAATTTGTTTCAGGGCCTGTTTCACTATTGACATGCTTTGCTTTATCTCTTCAAGTCTTACAAGATATCTTGAGTAATTGTCCCCTTCACTGCAAACTGGGATATCAAAATCAAATCTGTCATAAACAAGATATGGCTCATCTTTTCTCACATCATATGGAACTCCACAAGCCCTGAGCAAAGGGCCAGTGAAAGAGTAGGAAATCGCTTCTTCCTTAGTTATTTTTCCGGTATTTCTCAACCTATCGTAGAATATTCTGTTTCGGCTTAAAAGTTTTTCACTATCATCGAGATTTTTCGTTAATATGGAAAAAGCTTTTTTTACTTCATCTTCAAAACCTTCTGGTAAATCTCTTGATACGCCTCCTATTCTGGTATAGTTGGGCGTGATTCTCCCGCCTGCCACGGAATCTCCCAATTTATAAAGCGCTTCCCTTGCGTTTATGAGATAAAAATAAACAGTAAAAGCTCCCAACTCCATGGCATTTGCGCCTATACATGTAAGATGATCTGTTATTCTAGAAATCTCACTCATTATGACTCTTAGATATTTAGCTCTCTCGGGGATATCGACTCCCATCAATTTTTCTACAGCGAGGGCATAGCCCACATTATTTATGAAAGGAGACACATAATTTAGTCTATCGGTGTATGGAATAACTTGATTGTAATTGATATTCTCACAGGTTTTCTCAAAGCCTCTATGAAGATACCCTATCTCCACATCGGAGTCTTCTATTCTTTCACCATTCAAAGTCAGATATATCTTCACTATGCCGTGCATAGCTGGATGGGATGGCCCCATATTTAATACCAATCTGCCGTCTTCAGCTTTTTCAACTATTCCCGGAGCTGCTATTTTCTTAATTTTTTCAAAAGTGTTCATTTAATTCACTTTCTTTCAGGTATTCTCGGTTGTCTCCCTTTAAGAGGATAATCCTTTCTCAAGGGATGTCCCTGAAACTCCTCATACATTAGTATTCTTCTCAAATCTGGATGTCCAGAAAAATGTATGCCATACATATCGTAAACTTCTCTTTCATACCAGTCAGCTGAAAGCCACAAAGATGCCAGAGAAGCGACCGATGGCGAACTTTCCTCAACTGGAACTTTTAATCTAACTCTTTCCTTATTATTGAAAGAGTAGAACTGATAGGCCATCTCAAATCTATGTTTTTCCTCTCTACCAGGATAGCCCTTATAATCAACACAGGTCAGGTCCATAAGGAATTCAAAACCAAGTTCATTTTTCAAGAAAAGGGCAATTTTTTTCAAATCCTCAGACTTTATCAAAACATAGTCCTGACCTGCCGAATTGCCTATTGCAATAATTGACTGTGGAAAATTGGATTTCAATTTTTCAATTGCGCTCATTTTCCCCTCTGTTTTTATACTTAAGAACAGTCTCTTTATCCACTTTTTCTTGTAACTTTGTTAAGGCGTCCAAAATAGCTTGAGGTCTAGGGGGACATCCAGGTATGTAAATATCTACCGGAATTATCTTGTCTATACCTTGAACAGTGGCATAATTGTCGTAAAATCCGCCGCTTGTGGCGCACACACCAAAAGATACAACCCATTTTGGTTCAGCCATTTGCTCATAAACACGCCTGAGAACTGGAGCAAGTTTTTCGTTTACAGTTCCAACTACAAAAAGCACATCAGCTTGCCTTGGAGAAAATCTCGGAAATTCAGCGCCAAATCTTGCTATGTCATATGAAGACGCAAACACAGACATAAATTCCATTCCGCAGCAGGCTGTGACGAAAGGGTATTGAAAAAAAGAATATTTCCTAGCCCAATTGATGGCTGAGTCTATTCTTGAAGTAAAGAAAGAATTACCGAAAGCTGTTTCTAATCCCATTCCAGAGCTCCTCTTTTGACAATATAAAAAAGCGCAATGGCTAGAATAGCTGCAAAAATCAAGCCCGAATAAAATGCTTCTTGAGTTAATTGTCTAAAATTTATTGCCCAAGGATAAAGAAAAACTGTTTCCACATCAAAAATTACAAAAATCAAAGCTATCCTGTAAAAATTATTTGACAAATATTTTGCTGGCTTTTGAGCTGGCGGCATACCGCATTCAAATGGAGAGTTTTTTATAGAGTTTTTTATTTTTGGACCAAAAAGCCATGCCGCAATTATCATTCCTACGGCTATCGATAAAGCCAGAAGAGATGTTATAAAAACCGCAGCTATTTCCATATTTTTAAGTATAACAAAATTTTTAGTTGTTTAGCAAATGCTAAACAAGTTTTATCAGTATTCCTTGAGTACTTGTGCGGCTATCTCGTTTTTTTGTATGTGATTTGTGCCTTCATAAATCTCTGTTATTTTGGCGTCTCTCATAAACTTTTCTACGGGAAATTCTCTGGAATAGCCAATTCCTCCGCAAAGATTTACGCATTTTTCAGCTGTATGAAATGCAGTTTCACTAGCTAGATATTTTATCATTGCAGAATACTTTGTCCATCTTTTTCGGGAAATTTTTTTCAATTCCTCTCTAAGAGTAGTTTTATTCTCTATAGCTTTATCAAAGGCTGGCTTAAAATCTTTGTCCATGTTGGTTGTTATGTCGTAAAGGAAAGATCTGGCTGATTCCACCCTTGTATATATTTCAGCTATCTCATGTCCTATGGCCTGAAAAGATGCTATGCTTTGCCCAAATTGCTGCCTCTGTTTAAGGTAAGGTATTGT
Organism: Candidatus Avelusimicrobium gallicola; assembly: GCA_020722185.1. Lineage (GTDB taxonomy): Bacteria > Elusimicrobiota > Elusimicrobia > Elusimicrobiales > UBA9959 > JAAYVI01. The sequence continues at coordinate 44,762 of DYLH01000002.1, forward strand.
CTCACTTAAAGCGCCTTCAGCTATGCCAATTGCCTGCGCTGCGACTCCGGGTCTGGAATAGTCAAAAGTTTCCTGAAGAACAAAAAGTCCAAAGCCCTCATTAAAAAGAAGGTTTTCAGCGGGCACAATACAATTTTCGAAATAAAGTTCTGTTGTGGGGTTTCCTTTTATCCCCAATTTTTTTTCTTTCTTACCGAACTTAAATCCAGGTGTTCCTTTTTCAACGACAAAAGCACTTATCCCCCTTGCGCCCTTTTTGGGATCAGTGGAGGCAAAAACAACGTATATATCCGAAATATTCCCTGAGGAGCAGAAATGTTTCACTCCGTTGAGGATATAGGAATTACCTTCCTTTCTTGCGGTAGTCTTTTGAGCAGTAGCATCAGATCCAGCTTGTGGTTCGCTAAGTGCAAAAGCTGCCAATTTCTCTCCGCTTGCTATAGACGGTAACCATTTATCTCGCTGTTTATCGTTAGCATAAAGCATTATAGGTATAGCCCCAAGAGCCGATGTCGCGACTGGCAAAGAAAGTCCAGAATCAACTTTTGAAAGCTCTTCAATGGCAAGGGAAAGTTCTGTGATGCATCCGCCAAGCCCGCCATATTTTTCTGGGAGAGATATGCCAAAAAAACCCATTTGCGCAAATTCTTTTAAAAGCTCCAAGGGAAATTCTTCTCTTTCATCATACTCCGATCTTATGGGTTTAAGTCTTTTTTGCGCGAATTCCGCGCAGGATGTTGATATTTCTTTTTGAAGTTCACTTAGATTTGCCAGCATTTTAATTCTCCTAACAAGACGCAAGCTTTAATTCTTTTGTTTTATTGTCTTAAGCGCATTCATCGCCGCTGATTGTTGCGCTTCCTTCTTACTTTTTCCACGACCTATGGCTATTACTTTTCCGTTTAGCGAAACATTTACAGTAAATATTTTCTCATGTTCAGGCCCTTCTGTTTTTATCACCGAGTACATAGGCAAAGAAGATGTTTCTTTTTGAACTATTTCTTGAAGCATGCTTTTGTAGTCTTCGTTGGATATTTCAACTTGTTCAAGAAAATCCTTCAAAAAATTGAAAGCAACCTCAAATCCACCATCAAGGTACATTGCTCCAAGCACAGCCTCAAAAGCGTCAGCAAGAATTGTGTCTTGCCCAGTTTTTGAGGCGAAATTTATGCCTGCCACTTTAACATATTTTCCCAGAGATATCTTTCTGGCAAAAGAGCACAAAGATTTTCTTGAGACCATGCGGGCCTTTATTTTCGAAAGTTCACCTTCATTTCTTTGTGGGTATTTCAGAAAAAGGTAGTATGCGCAAGATAGGCCAAGAACGCTGTCTCCGAGAAACTCCAGTCTCTCATTGCAGAAAGAGAAGCCATGCTCTACTGCATAGGACTTATGAACTAGAGCCTCTTTAATCAAATCTCCGTTTTTGAATTTATATTTTAGTTGTGATTCAAGCTGAGATTGCATTTGAGAAAAAGCGAAGTTATTTGCTCACTTTTTGCTCTATATAGGATATCGCTTCTCCAACAGTTTTTATTTTCTGAGCATCCTCATCGGGTATTTCTATATCAAATTTTTCTTCAAAACTCATAACAAGCTCTACTGTGTCAAGAGAATCAGCGCCAAGATCATCTATAAACTTGGCATTTTCTGTAACTTGAGATTCCTCAAGGGAAAGAGATTCTGCTATTATTTTTTTCACTTCACTGGCTACATTTATTTCTGGCATTTAATCCTCCGTTAAAATACAAGCTGAGTATAAAATTTATCTCAAATTAAAAATAGATTAAGAAAGATTATATATAAATTCCCCCATTGACTGCAATAATTTGTCCAGTGATGTAAGAGCTTTCTTCTCCAGCAAGGAATAAAACAGCAGCCGCCACGTCGTATGGCTTTCCCATTCTTTTGAGAGGTATTTGCGATAAAATGGAAGCTTTTGTTTTTTCATCAAGTGAAGCTGTCATATCTGTCTCAATGAAGCCCGGCGACACAGAGTTTACATTCACATTCCTTTTGGCAAATTCTTTGGCCAAAGATTTGGTTAACCCTATAAGCCCCGCTTTTGAAGAAGCATAATTCGCTTGACCTGCTTGACCGCTTTGCCCTACCACAGAAGAAATGTTTATTATCCTTCCAGACCTCTGTTTGGACATTATTCTGAAAACATGTTTAGACATCAGAAAAGGACCTTTAAGATTTACAGCTATCACATCCTCAAAATCTTTTTCCTTCATCCTTAAGACCAAATTATCTCTTGTTATTCCGGCATTGTTGACGAGAATGTCAATATGTGAAAAGTTTTCTTCGGCAATAGACACGACTTTTTCGCAATCAGCCTCTGATGAGACATCTTGTTTTACTCCTATGGCTTTTACAGAGTAGTTAGATGAAATGGTTTCAGCAGACTTTTTTATATTTTCTTCATTTACGCCAGTCATTAAGATATTAGCACCATTTTGAGCAAAGGTGCGGGCAATTTCAAGTCCTATCCCTCTTCCAGCGCCGGTCACGATAACTGATTTGTTTGAGAATCTTTTCATTTTTTTATCTTCGATTTTATAAAAATTTTTCTTCTTCTTGTTGACCAAGAGATTCCACTTCTTTTCTTATCTTTTCCATGTATTTGCAGGAGACAAGATCAGCGGCCCTTTTAGCGGCATTTCTAATAGCTTTTGGGCTTGTCTTGCCGTGACTCACCAGAACTACTCCGTTTATGCCAAGCAAGGGCGCGCCGCCAAATTCATCTGGATTGGTCTGCGCCCTTATGTCAGTAAAAATTTTTTTCATCAACATGGCCCCTATGGCATAAGTGAATTTTCCCCTTATCTTATCCTTTATGGTTTTAAATAGGAATTTCGCAAGCCCTTCTGATAGCTTCAGCGCGACATTCCCGGTAAATCCGTCAGTGACGACGACATCTGCTAAACCAAAAGGCAGATCTCTGCCCTCCACTGGTCCGTAAAAATTTATAGGGGCTTTTTTTAACAAAGGGATTGTCTCAAGCACAAGAGAATTTCCTTTGCACTCTTCTTCGCCAATGGAAAGTATAGCGACTTTTGGATTGTCAATTTTTTCCAAATTCTTCATGTAGATTGAGCCCATCAAGGCAAACTGAACCAAATGCCATGGCTTTGAGTCCATGTTTGCGCCGGCATCCAATAGAAGTGAATACCCTTTTTCTGTTGGATAGGGGACAGCTATAGCAGGTCTTGCTATTCCTTTTATTCTCTTTATCTTAAGCAGGGATGCCACCATTATGGCGCCAGAATTGCCGGCTGAAATCATTGCGTCAGCTTTTTTTTCAGCCACAAGTTGAGCAGCTTGCATCAAAGAAGAATTCGGTTTTTTTCTGCACTCTTCAACTGGCTCTCCATCCATTTCCACAACTTGAGGAGCATCCACTATCTTAATTCTTTCAGGCAGGGATGATATTCCCAGAGATCTAAAAACTTCCCTTATCTCGGAGTCCCTGCCTGTTAAAATAATTTCGCCCTCATTTTTCTTCAGAAAATCCAAGGCGCCTTCTACATTTGGCAATACACCAAGATCGCCACCGTGCGCGTCAATTACTATTCTCATTTATTGAAAACCTCAAGCTTTGGGCGCCTGTTCTTCTTTCTTCTTTTCTTTTTTGGGCAACACTATTTTGCCGTCATATGCTCCGCATTCAGGACATACCCTATGAGGCAAATGCATCGCGCCACAGCTTTTGCATACCACAAGATTTTTTACTTCCAGTTTCCAGTTTTGAGATCTTCTTTTATCTCTTCTGGATCTGGTATGTTTTCTCTTTGGATTAGGCATATTATTTCTCCTTTTTTATTTCCTTTTTTAATATGGAAAAAGGACTTTCTTTTTGTTTCTTTTCCGCTTGCGCGTATTTGTCAAGTAAAGTTTCGTCGCATTTCGACTTACACACTGTTCTTAACGGTTCCATCATGGATAGAGTTTCCTTAATAATCGGTTTTATATCTATTTCTTCAGCTAAAGATTCAATAGTATCCTCAAAATAATCAACTAGGGTCAGTTCTATCTCTTTTAGACATCTAGAGCATTCAAAAAAGGCTGTAGCCTTTATTTCTCCCTCAATAAAAAAAGTATTGTCTCCAATAGAAATTGAGAAAGAAACAAAAATCTCCTTTAGCTTTCCACGAATGAAAGTATTTGTAAATTCTTTTACGTCCGCTTTCAGTGAACCTTTGAATCCGCCACTCTTTTTAAGCTCATCAGTTTTAAAGACAAAAGAGTTCATACCCTTTCCTTTATCTTGTGTAGTGGCTTACCTGAAGAAACAAGGTAGACTCTCAGTATCATTTCGGCCACAAGGCCTATCAGTCCTATTTGAACAGCCACAAGAGCAAGAAATATTGCAACCAAAAAAAGTGGTTGATCCTTTACAAATATGTGATTATACCATTTGTGGTATAAAGTTATCAATGCGCAAATAAAAGATAGGGAAAAAAGTGCAAGAGAAAAAGCAGAAAAAAAATAGAGAGGTTTCGTCAAAAAATCTCCCATAAATTTTATGGCGATTATATCAGAGATAACTTTGAATGTTCTAAATATGCCATACTTTGATTTACCGAAGATTCTTGGCCTATGGTTTACTTCGATTTCAGATATTCTGGCGCCTTTGTATCCAGCTATCGCAGGAATAAACCTGTGTATTTCTCCGTAAAATTCAATTTCTTTTACTATCTCAGCTTTGTAAATTTTAAGAGAGCAACCATAATCGTGTAATTTTATTTTAGTAACGATAGAAATTATTGTGTTTGCGATTATGGATGGAAGTATTCTCGTGAAAAACTTATCCTTTCTGTTTTTTCTCCAACCGCTTACAATATCAAATCCTTTTTCAATCTCTTTAAGCATCACAGGAATATCCCGCGGATCATTTTGAAGATCTGCGTCAATGACAGAGATATACTCTCCTGTTGCATCTGTAACTCCGGCAGCTATGGCCTGAGTTTGTCCATAGTTTCTGCGAAGTTTAATTCCTTTGACGAAATAAAACTTTTTTTTAGCTGATTTTATCATTTCCCATGAAGAGTCCGAGCTGCCATCATCTACAAGTATTAACTCAAAACTGACATGGTCTTTCAGCGCCTCATCAATTTCCGAACAAAGGCTGAGAATGTTCTCTTCTTCATTGTAAACGGGAGATATTATAGATAATTTCATTTTTCCCCCAAAAGTCTGAGGTATAGTTCTTCCTGTTTTCTAACCATTAAATCTATGTCAAATTCAGAAAGATCTAATAAACCAGCTGAAGATGAAATTTTTTTGCGAAGTGTTTCATTTTCAGCTAAAAGCAATATTTTCGAAGCCATTTCCACCACATCTCCCTGATTTATAAGAAATCCATTTTCGCCATCCACAATCAAGTCTCTAACTCCATCAGTCTTATAGCAAACTGGAGCAAGAGAACAGCTCATTGCCTCTACAAGGCTTCTGGGAAGGCCCTCCCATAAAGAAGTTAAAATAAAAATATCGCACGCAGCAAGATATTTTTCAGGGGCATCAACCCAACCTGTAAAAAAACAATTTTCATTTATATGTTCTCTTTGAACTTCAGCTCTGAAATATTCAAGTCTTTCTCCACCTCCAATATAGAGAAAGGAAATTTTTTTATTTTTCGAAAGCACGATTTTTGCCGTTTTTATAAAATCTTCTGGATTTTTTTGAGGTTTGAGATTCCCAAGACTTACAACACATGGTTGATCTTGTTTTATCCCAAGAGCCTTTAGTGTAGAATTGTCCTTTGAGGCTTTTCTGTATTTTTCCAATTTTATGCCACTTCTTATTAGAATGTATGTTGACTCTTTCCCTATTTTTTCTTTTTTCGCAATTTCCATATTTGCTTTAGAGACAAAGATTAAGGATGATGAAAAAAAAGCGCAAATCTTCTCCAGTAGAATATAAAATTTTTTTACAAAAAATTTTTGTCTTTCATGAAAACCAAAACCATGAAATGTATGCATTATAATTTTAACTCCAGCCAGCCATGCGGCTATCCTTGCAAGTATTCCAGCTTTAGAAGAATGGGTATGCACTATGTCTGGTTTTTCTTTCCTTATTATGAAGTAAAGTTCTATCAGCGCCAGAATATCCTTGATAGGGGAAATTTCTCTTACAAGATGCGGACAGATTCTTTTTTCAATTGATTTGTCTGAAATAACTTGACTGTCAAGTATCCCCCCCGATCCAAAAACTAAAATGGGCAAGAATTTTTCTCTGTTTATATTTCTTACTGTGTAAATTGTATTGCCTTGAGCGCCGCCAAGTTCAAGTTTTGTAATTATGTGAAGTACTTTAAAGCTCATTTCTTTTTATATGTCTGCTTTTTGGGATATAATTCATTTTTAAATTTAAAAATTTTAGCAGAAGGGAAATAATGCGAAATGATTTTTTTGTATGAATAACCGTGATGTTTTGCCAATCCATAGGCGCCAGAAAGACAAAATCCCTCCATATTTCCAGTGCCTATCCCCCTTACTATGAAGTAACTTGCTCGATCTCCCTTCATTATGGGTCTAATCGTGAATTTTTCAGAACGGAAATTGCCACCTGAAAGCGCCCAATTTACCGATTTTCTCCCTTCCACTATGGCATCTGACGCGCTGCCATTTATTCTTATGGAAATAGGTCTCATCTGAGAATCCCTTTTGATAATGTTTATGTTCTTCAAAGAACCTATATGATATTTTGGATTTATTCTTTCTTCTATCCACTTTGGTTCCAATATAACAGTCCAGAGAACCTCGCTAAATAAGGTGCTGTCCTCCGGTAGGCAGTAAAGATCTCGATCAGGCTGGGTCATGAAATAAATTTCTACACCTGAAGGAGTGTATCTTAATTGCCTGTTGGCTCTGTCATCAACTTCAGACAATGTTTTTCCTCCACAGGCTTTGTGAAATGTTATATTTGAGGGGCCCAAAAGGCTTTCCCCATAAGTTTCTTTCATCGCTTTAACAACATAAGAATTTTCAAATTGCAGGCCTATGTACTCATAGCAATCCTTTGAATCGCATATATCGTATTGTGTCGATACAGGAGATTTAAGATAGTTTTTTATCGAGGTTCTGATAACTAAAGACAGAGCCTTGAGAAATTCAGAGTTGTCTTTTGGAATACTCATTCGAGAGATTATTCCAGCCTGTACATGTTCAGTCCAAGTTTTATTTACTATCTTCATTCCCGTCGTGGAGACATGTATTTCCAAGCTACCAGTAAGTTCCCTATCACTCTTATTTATCAAGGGGGATTCTTGTTTGAATATAGGCGTTTTTAGAAGAATAACTTCATTTTCATCCACTGGTTTTATTGAAAAATTTTGTCTTGTGGTATAAACTCTTGAACCTGAATTATCCTTCAACTCAAAAAGTCTGTCTTTTTCTAAGTATCTTACTGAATACTGAGATTTTTTTCTGCCCGAGTATGTTTTGCCAAGTTTTGAATCGAAAATATTAAAATTTGAATTGGAGATAAAATCAAATCCTTGAGTCTCGTATTGAGTGAAGTTATTGGAAAAAAGACCTACACTTATTTTTTCCCCTTTTGAGATGCTTACTTTTGAATCATGAACAGGCCATGCTAACCTGACCCAGTAGAGCAGATTATCCGGTTTTTTCTCCCTTGCTGCATATTTCAATAATCTTTTTTTTGCCTTTATAAAAAATGAGTTTTCTGGATCTATCTCACTAAGAGTGTAATAGGATTGCCATGCTGGAAGATAGTAAGAAGTTTCATCATATATGTTGGCAAGTTTTATCAAAGCTTGTATGTTCATTGAGTCATAAAGTAATGCTTCTTTTAGAAAGTTTACGCTTATATTCCTTTTCTTTGCTTGCTCATAGCAATCGGCTATCATATAAGCTGAAGGCGCTAAAAGATATGGATATTTTTGATAAACAGTTTGAAATCCCTCCACAGCTTTCAATGGTCCGCCAAGTTCCATTTCAGTCATAGATGACATAAATCTAGCATTGTAAATTAAATCCTCTCTATTTGAGAGTAGAGGAACTTCTTCAAAAGCTTTTTTCGCTTCAGTAAATTTTTTCATAGCGTATAGTGCCATACCTTTTTCGTATTTAAGGAAAGGGTCCTCAAATCCTGCGGCTTCTACTTTGTCTATATAAATTTTGGCGGTAGCTGGCCTCCCCAAGTTGTTTAGCAATACTGACAAATCCTTAGTGTACTCTATTTGATCTTTTTCATTTGTTGACACATATAATAGGTATTTATATGACTCTATGGCATCCTCTATTCTGCCATCTTTCCATGAGTTCAGAGCTTCCAAAAATACTTTTTGTTGCTCTTCAGCGTTCAATGGCGAAAAATAATTGAAGATAAAAAAAATGAACAAAAAAATCGATTTCATATTAACTAATTTACCAATTCTTAAGGAATCAAGCAATAGTGTTTGTGTTAAATAATTTTTTTTGTTAAAATATAAATATGGGCCATTAGCTCAATGGTAGAGCAGGCGCCTCTTAAGCGCAAGGTTACAGGTTCGAGTCCTGTATGGCCCATTTTTCTTTTTATTGTTCTTTAACGCAATTTTTTTGGTATTTGGTGAATATTTCTGTCGGGGCTATTTTTTTAAGGAATGTGTTTGCCGCGGTGGCGGAACTGGCAGACGCGTTAGGCTTAGGACCTAATGCCCGACAGGGTTTGAGAGTTCGAGTCTCTCCCGCGGCACTTAACTTTACTTCAGTGTATTATAAAACGAAAAAATAGAGATTAAGAGAATAGAGATTTAGGATATGAGGTTAAAACTTTTGCTCTTCAAAGTTTGCGTGATTTTTTGTTAATGGAGGAAAAATGCTTGGATTAAATAAAAAGTACAAAAAAGTCAAAGAAGAGGGTTGTGTTCTTGTATTTGAAGGAAATTTTGTGGATAAGGAAATTGTTGATATTGAGGCAAATGCGTTGATGAAGTTGCAGGTTGCGGTTTCTTTGCCGGGGTTTAGACAAGGGAAAGTCCCCCCTCATATGATAAAACAGCAGTTTCCTAGCATGGTAAAGGAAGAAGCTTTAGACATAGCGGCAAAGGCCCTTTTGGAGGATATTGCCAATAATGAGAAAATATATCCGGTTGTATCCCCAATGGTTTCTGATGTGGCTTATGAGCCGGGCAAAAAGCTCTCTCTCAAAATAACCATAGAGGTAAATCCTAAATTTGAGCCTCAGAAGTACGAGAATTTGAAAGTTACAAAGAAAATAAAAAAGATTACCGATGAGGATGTGGAAAACTATATAAAGAGTATTAGGGAATACAATGCATATCTTGAAGCTGTTCCTCAAGAAACCCCGATATCAGAATCTCATTATGTCATAGTGGACTATGAAGTTTATGAGAATGGCATTAAAGTAGAAAATGGAGATGTTAAGGGAGAGATAATAGATATGTCTTCACCCCAGGGTATAGCAGGTATGAGCGCAGCTATCCTTGGAGCTAAAAAGGGAGAAACAAAAGAATTTGAAACAGAGTTTGACTCAAAAAAGATGAAGTTTGTGGTCAAGATAAATGAAGTAAAAAGAAAGGTTGTCCCAGAAATAGATGAAAAATTTCTTAAAGCTGCTGGAGTATCCAGTCAGGAAGAGCTTAGAACCAATGTAAGAAAAATATTGGAAAATGAGTCAAATATAAATTCAGAAAAAGAAGTCATAAAGCAGATAGAAGACAGCTTGATAAGAGACAATAAAATTCCTCTTCCCCCAACCGTGGTGGAAGAAGAGATAAAGGAGCTTTTTGAGGTATTCAAAAGGAGAATGAATACTCAGTCAGATCAAAACCTGAACATCAAGGACTATTACTCTTCTTTGAAGCCTATAGCTGAGAGAAATCTTAAAATAACATACTTACTCCACAATATCGCTCGCAAGGAAAATATCGCTGTAAGCGATGAAGATTACAAGAAGGAGATGGATAAAGTAATTGCAAGCCTCAAGAATGAGGATGAGATTAAGAAAGCCAAAGAAATGTTTGAAACCAGAAAGAGTTATGTAATGGCTTCTATGGTTGAAAATAAGACCTTTGAATTCATCAAAAGCAAAGCTGAGATAAAGGAAGAAAATATATAACTTTAAAAAAGAGGAGGAGTCATGATAATACCTACGATAATAGAAACATGGAAAGGCGCTGGCGCAATGGTAGGATATGACATATATTCCAGATTGCTAAAGGATAGGATAATATTTGTAGGGGATCCCGAAGGCGCTATTTCCACAGCATCGGCAAATAATCTGATTGCTCAACTTCTTTATTTAGACGCAGAAGATCCAGAAAAAGATATAAATCTATACATAAACTCTCCTGGAGGTATGGTGACGGCAGGGCTTGCAGTTTACGATACAATGCAATTTGTAAAGGCGCCGGTGTCAACCATATGTATGGGTATGGCCATGTCTTTTGGAGCTGTACTGCTTGCAGCTGGTAGCAAAGGCAAGAGATATGCTCTTCCAAATTCTAGAATAATGATACACCAACCTCTCATTTTTGGTGGTGGCATATCGGGACAGGCCACTGACATAGAAATAGAAAGTAGAGAAATGACAGAAAATAAAAATCGCCTCATAAGAATACTTTCCAAGCATACAGGGCAAAAAGAAGAAAAGCTTCGAGCTGACATGGAAAGAAACTTTTATCTTTCTGCCAAAGAAGCTATGGAGTATGGGATAATAGATGGGGTCCTCGATTTTAAAAAGCCATAAAACTAAAAAAATTCTTTTGGAGTGTGTATGAGCAAAGAGATAAATGCAGATTTTCCAACGGCAGTTCCGGTTATAGCTATAAGGGATATTGTGGTGTTTCCGGGTATGCATCTTCCTTTGGCTGTGGATCGCGCAAAATCTGTTGCTGCTATTGAAAAAGCCATAAAGGACAATAAAAAATATGTTTTTGCTGTGACTCAAAAAAAATCTCACATAGATGACCCAAAAAGAGAAGATTTGTATTCAGTTGGCACATTAAGTGAAATATCTCAGTCTTTAAAATTGCCAGATGGTTCTATGAGAGTTTTCATAAGAGGCATAAGGCGCGCCAGGATTCAAGATCTCAGATTGGCGCAAAATGCTTACCTTGAATCGGATGTGGAATATCTAAATGAGGTAGGAGAGAAAAATCCAGAAGTAATAGCTCTTATGCGGCATCTTGTGGATATTTTTGATAACTATATCAGACTTGCCGTGAAAATATCAATAAACCCTCCAGCTATGCTTGAGCAATTGGATGATCCTTTCAAACTTTCAGACACTATAGCCGCAAATACAGTTTTCAATATATCAGAAAGACAAGAAATACTGGAAACACTTGATGTAAAAGAAAGGCTTGAAAAATTAATTACATTCCTTACAAGAGAAATAGAAATTTTGGATGTAGAGCAAAAAATTCAAAGCAGGGTTAAAGCCCAAATAGACAAGTCTCAAAAAGAATACTATCTCAATGAGCAGATGAAAGCTATACAAAAGGAGCTTCATCAAAAAGACGATCTGGCAAGAGAAATTGAAGAGTGGAAGAAAAAGATAAAAGCCGCTAAAATGCCAAAAGAAGCGGAGACGGCCGCTGAAAAAGAACTATCTAGATTGTCTAAGATGATGCCGTTTTCCCCCGAGTCTACGGTTTCAAGAAACTATCTTGACTGGCTTGTTTCTCTGCCATGGTCTGTGGAAACCGAAGATGTGATAGATATAGAGAAAGCCAAATCTATCCTTGATGATGAGCATTTTGGTCTTCAAAAACCCAAAGAAAGAGTGCTGGAGTATCTGGCGGTGGCAAAATTGACCAAGAAGTTAAGAGGACCTATACTTTGTTTTGTTGGCCCTCCCGGAGTGGGCAAGACCTCAATAGCAAGGTCAATAGCGCATGCGATGGGTAGAAAATTTGTCAGGATGTCTCTCGGTGGAGTTAGAGATGAGGCTGAAATACGTGGACATAGGAGAACCTATATAGGTTCTATGCCCGGTAGAATAATGCAAAGCATGAAGAAGGCTAAAAGTAAAAATCCTGTATTTCTCATGGATGAAATAGATAAAATGGGAATGGACTGGCGCGGGGATCCTGCCGCCGCCCTTCTTGAAGTGCTGGATCCTGAACAGAACAGTGAGTTTGTAGATCATTTTGTGGATGTCCCTTTTGATATATCCAAAGTGATGTTCATCGCTACGGCAAATTCTCTTTCTGGAATTCCAGTAAGTCTGCGCGATAGACTTGAAATAATAGAATTCAGCGGGTATACTCATTCAGAAAAAATACAAATAGCCCGCAAGTATCTAATCCCCCGCCAAATTAAAGAACATGGGGTGGATGAGGAAAAGAACAATATTAGTATATCAGATGGCGCCCTTGATCTTGTGATAAGAGAATATACAAGGGAGGCTGGTGTTAGAAACCTAGAAAGAGAGATAGCCAATATGTCGAGGAAAATAGCCAGAAAGATAGTTGAAGAATCCTCAAAAAAAATAGATATCAAGGAAGAAAGTGTTCATTCTCTTTTGGGCATTCCAAGGTTTATTTATGAAAAACCAGACGAAAATGCTGTGGGAGTCGTGACTGGTTTGGCATGGACTGAACATGGCGGAGAAGTTCTCACAGTAGAGGCTTTGAAATTTCCCGGGAAGGGCGCTTTGATTTTGACAGGGAAACTTGGAGATGTGATGAAGGAGTCGGCCAAAGCAGCTTTCTCATATGTCAGATATATTTCAGATTTGCCTCAAAAATTCTTTTCCACAAGTGATTTTCATGTACACATACCTGAAGGAGCCATTCCCAAAGATGGCCCATCAGCTGGAATAACTATGGCCACCGCATTGTATAGTTTGGTAAAAGGTTTGCCAGCTAAAAGAGGTTGGTCTATGACAGGAGAGATAACTCTTACTGGGAGAGTCTTGGCGATAGGCGGCCTTAAGGAAAAACTGATAGCTTCTTATAGGGATGGAATAAAAAATGTGATATTCCCAAAATCCAATCTAAAAGATCTATCTGAAGTCCCTGAAGAGATAAAAAAGGATATGAATCTAAAACCTGTGTCAACTGTTGATGAAGTGCTTGAAATTGTAATAGATGGGTATAAGAAAGCCAAAAAAAGCGGGAATAAGAAATGCGCAGCCAAATACTGATACTTTTGTTTAGCGCTCTGTGCCTTAGTTCATTTGCCTATGAGGATATTCTCACAGATGAGCAGATACAGGGATCGCTTGAACAAAGCAGAATGAATGAAGTATTTGAAAGGTACATGGCCACTATAGTAATGTATGACCCCGAAAAGGCAAGTTCATTAGGCATACATGATTCAGATCACCTGCTTACTTCTAGATCTCATGAAGCACTAAATCAAAGGATAAGATCTTTTGAAAAGCTTAAAACTGATCTAGAGGTCCTAGATAGAGAAAAGATGTATCGATACCTTCAGGCTGATTATTTCCTCCTCAATTCAATACTGGAAGTAGAAATTTACAATTTGAAAAATATGAATGTGCTCTCTAAGTATCCCCAAGACTATCTAGATCCATTGAAACTGATATATTTTCAGCTCAGCAAGGAGACTGGCAGTTACATGAGCAGAGCCGCAGATTCTATTAAAAGGCTTAATGCTTATCCTCAGATATTGCTTCAAGCTGAAAGAAACATTTCTCATCCACCAAAAATATGGACTGAGTATGCTATAGACAGAGCTCAAGACGCATATGACAATATGTCAGATTTTTTTCCTCTCTTTAAAAATTATGTGAAATTTGACCCTACTCTCAAAGCTCAACTTGATGAAACTATTGAAAGGGTAAAAAATTCGCTCAAAAGATATATAAATTTTCTCAAAAAAGAAGTTCTAAAAAAATCAGATGGTGAAGCTTCCGCCGGAGAGTATACTTATGGATTTTATTTAGAGCGTTGGCATGGCCTTGACTACAATACGGCTTCTGCTTATCGCTTTGCGAAGAAAAACTACAAGAAAGCTATGAAAGAGCTAAAAAAAGCCGCAAAAAATTTAGACCCATCGACTGAATCATCTCAGGGGTGGATAGCTGTTTTTAGGAAAATTTCCAGGGATCACCCTCAGCCATCTGAACTGATAAAGACATTTTCAGATGAGATAGAAAGAGCTTCAAGCCACATGGATGAGCAAAAAGTTTCAAATTATCCTAAGATGAGATTTCAAATAAAAAATTTGCCAAATTTTCTTGCTAATGCTTTGCCTTATGCGTATTACTCTGGACCTATGCCAATAGAAGATGATAAATCAGCCGAGCTTTATTTGCTTATGCCAAAAGAAAAAGATTCAAAGGAGAAGGTTGAGTCAATGATGTCTGGAATGTATTCTTATGCCAATATAGAGCTTCTGACTGCTGGACTTATGGTTCCTGGACTTCATCTCAGAGCATATGAAGGGGCAAAGAATCCTTCCAAAATAAGGAGGGTGGCATGGCAGCCCGCCTCGTACTATGGATGGCAGGTTTATTCGGAAAAACTTGCGGAAGAAAGAGGTTTTTACTCTTCAATGTGGACAAAATTTCTCAGAACATATCTCAATGCCATAAGGGCTGGTAGAGCCTATGTGGATGTTGGGTTTCACACCGGCAAGCTTAGTTATGATGAATCCGTGGAATTTTTTACAAAAAAACTTTTTTTTACAAAAAAACAGGCTGAAAGAGAGGTTTTATTCATTTCGATGAATCCTACAATATCTTTCTGCTACATAGTTGGATATGACAAAATAATGAAATTGAGATCTTACTATGTAAAAGGAGAAGATAAGTATTTTAATCTTAGAAATTTTCACAATGATTTTTTACAGCTTTCAAACTTGACTATAGATTCGGCCATAGATCAACTTAGGCTTTACAAGAAAAAGGCAAAGAAAAAAAATGATGATGAAGAATGATTCTGTCATTTCTTTTAAAGATGTATCTAAAACATATAAAAAACACGGCTTTTTGAAATCTCAGTCAAAAAAAGCTTTATCAAATGTAAATTTTGATGTGTATAGTCGTGAGATTGTGGGAATATTGGGGCTCAATGGCGCTGGGAAAACTACTATAATAAAGTCCATATTTGCAATAATAAGGCCTGATTCAGGAGAAATAAAAATTTTTGGAGAATCCCCAGCAAACGAAGAAAATAGAAGCAAAATAGGTTATATCCCTGAGTTGCCATATTTCCAACCTCAGTCTAAAGCTATAGATGTGCTTTCTTATTATGCCTGCCTTTCTGGTTTATCAAAAGAGGAAATATATCAAAGAGCCGCCCTTATCCTTTCAAGAGTAGGACTTAAAGGAAGAGAATTTTTGAAATGTTTTGAATTTTCAAAAGGGATGCTTCAAAGATTGGCCTTTGCTCAAGCTCTTATACATGACCCCGCTCTTGTGGTAATGGATGAACCAGTAAGCGGTCTTGACCCAATAGCGGTAAAAGATTTACGAGATCTTATCGTTGAGTTAAATAGAGCGGGTAAAACCTTTTTTCTTTCATCTCATAGCATTTCTGAACTTGAGAAAATATGCGATAGGGTCCTTATAGTAAAGAATGGAAGTATAGTGAGGGAAGTATTGAGAAAAGAATGGGAAAATTCTTCAACGGATCTTGAAGAAATTTTTGTGAAAGAGGTTAAGGATGCGTAATTTTCTTTTTTCCATACATATAGCTAAAAATACTTTTAAGGATGTTTTCAATTCAAGGATTTTTCCTTTTTTTATGGCTTTTTGCGCTTTGCTGGTTTACTTCTCTATGGTTCTTGGTCTAATGGCAGTGGATGAAGAAAAGAGGGTTTTGTTAAATTTTGGTCTTGCGATGGTTGAACTTTCCTCTTTTTCTTTTATTCTTTTCCTTTCTTCTCTTGCCATAAATAAGGAAATGGAAACAAAAACTATATACATGATTTTGGCCAGGCCTGTGCCAAGAAAAAACTATATTCTTGGCAAGCTGATTGGGCTTTATATGGTTTCCGCCTTCATTGTCTCATCTGTTTCTCTTATACACATTTCTCTTCTCGTAATAAGAGGTTTTCCACCTGATAAGGCTTATTTTCTTGCGGTATTATCATCCGCTCTAAAGGTGGCATTGATAAGCTCGGTGGCTCTTTTCTCTTCCATATCAACCTCCTCCTCTTTTTCAGGTATAATAATATCCATTATGTTGTGGGTTTTTGGGAATTTTTCACAGGAGATAAAGTATCTAGCTGAAAAAGCCGCTTTGTTAAAAAAATTTTTTCTGCTGTCATTTATGTATGTTTTCCCCAACTTCCATATTTTAAATTTAACCGAGTCTGTTTCCCCATCTGCCACCTTATACAGTTTTGCCTACTTCTTTCTCTATGCCACAATTCTTGGATTGCTTTCCTCAATAGTTTTTGAGAAAAAGGAGTTTTAATGAAAGCAAGAGTGCTTTTATCGGTATTATTTTTTATCCCCACTTTTTTGATCTCAATGTCTTTTGTATATCCTTATCCCCCAATACGCTCATTTAGATTGTCCGGGCTAAAGCCAATTATTTCAATTACTGCATTAAATTTTGGCCTTAGGAAAGTTGGCGCGGATATACTTTTTATAGATCTGTTGCAGTACTATGGCACACCGGAAGTTCCAAAGGGAGCTAAGGTTCACGAACATGACGATGGGCATGGACACAAACACATACACTATGAAGGGGAGCCAGAATTTGGATCAGGAAATTATCCTCTTTTTTATTCCTATGCCAGAGAGATACTTTTCCTTGACCCCTACTTTAAAAATGCTGTTCTTTATTCTTGTGGGGCTCTGGCTTTTAATTTAAATCGCATAGATCAAGCATCGGCCTTACTTAAAACTGCTATGCTTTACTCAACCGATACGCAATACTACAAAATGTTGGCTGCCATTGCTGCCAAAAATTCTAAAAACAGAAAAGACCTTGCCAATATTCTATATGAAATCGCAATTAAACCTGAAACTCCTGTTATAATAAAAAATTCTGCGGCATGGGCAAATAAACAAGCAGGAGCTTTTGATAGAGCAGCTGATATTTATAGATTGATACTTGAAACTACAAAAGATGAATTCTATATCAAAATAGCCAAAAAGAATTTAGGTATTCAATGAAAATAAATTTGATAAACTGCGATATGGATAATTGTATCGCATCATATAATGCAGAGATCATGGCTCTTTTTCTTAAAAAAGCGGGCCATTTAGTTTCTGTTTATTGCGAGAAAGATTCTTATCTCTTTTCACAATGTAAAAAAATGAAGATTGATGTCTTTCCTATAACTTGGGCGAATAAGCTTGGGCTTAACCCTATCCCTAACGCAGATATAAATGATTTTTATGGATTTTCGTCTTTTGTTAAAAATTTATCTACGCCGCCTAAAGGAACAAAAAATCGCTCATTTTTGAGACTATATAGTTTTTATGATCAAAAAACTCTGGAAAAAATAAAAAATATTTCAAAAAGGTTTTATAAGATATTCCCTGCATGCCAGAGCCTTAAAGATGATTTGTCAAACATAGGTATAGATGAAGAAAAACTTTTTGTATTCTATCCTATTTTAAACATGACTAGATGGGAAAGCGCAAAGCTGATAAAGACTGCTATGTTTTTAAAAAGGCCGTTTAAAATAGGTATGTCTTATAGACTGATTAATGAAGAAAATATGCTTTTTTACCTTAAAATAGCTAAGAAAACTATAACTGAAATCCCCAATGTGGATTTTATTATGGTTGGTCCGCGCTATGAAAAAATAAGAGAGAAAGCAAGAGAAATGGGCATAAGTCATAGACTGGATATGCTTGATTTGAGGACTGATATGCCTGAAGTTATGGCTATGCTTCATATTTTTTTAAAAACAGACAATAAACCAAACATTTCAAGGTCTTTAATTGAGGCAATGGCAAGCGGAGTTGTATCTATAGTTCCCAGAGTAAAAGGACTTAGCGATTTTATTATACATGACTATAATGGAATTTTGACTGAGCCTTCAAATGTATCGGAATACTTTTTTGCTATAAAAAAGTTATTGTCTAATCCCCCTCTTTGTCAAACTATCTCGCTGGTGTCATATAATTACATAAACGACAATATGTCAGCTCAAGTTTTGTCAAAACTCTCACAAGTTATATACGAAGAATCTCTACAGGTATAAATCGCTTATATCTTTTTATCTGCCACAGGCGGCCTTGCTATTACTGAGGCAAGCTTGGGTTTTTCAGAAAGTTCCTTCTTTATAGCAGATTCTCTTATCAAATTAAGATATGACGGCTTTTGAAAGCTGTAGGTGAACTTTGTGTGAACATCATAATTCCCATTCATAAGTCCAATTACATCTTCCACAAAAACCTTTTCTTCATCAGTTGGAATCACAAATATTTTCACCTTTGAATCATGTGCAGATATTTCAGTTTCGGCATTCCTTGTTTTAGAAATATTGTTTTTCTCTTTGTCTAATTTTATACCCAAAAACTCCAATCCTTCAAGAGCTTTTTCTCTGGTAATACACCCTTTTTCTCCGACTCCGGCAGTGAAGACTACTGCATCTACTCCACCAAGAGCTGCGGCATAGGCTCCTATATATTTTTTTATTCTATATCCTTCAATTTCTATAGCAAGTTGGCATCTCTCATCGCCCTTCTCAGCTTCTATTTCAACATCTCTTCTGTCCGTGTATCTCTCAGTTATCCCAAGTATGCCAGATTTCTTATTGAGAATAGAATCTATTTCTTTAGCCGTCTTATTCTCTTTTTGCATTACATAAAGTCCTATAGCAGGGTCATGATCTCCAGCTCTTGTGCCCATTACAAGCCCTTCAAGAGGAGTAAATCCCATAGAGGTGTCCATGGAGCATCCGTTTTTAACTGCATTTATCGAAGCGCCATTGCCTATATGCGCTATTATAAGATTTGTCTTAAAAGGATCTTTTCCGAGAAGAACAGCCGCTCTTTTGGCAACATAGAGAAAAGATGTGCCATGGAATCCATATCGTCTTATTCCATACTTTGAGTACCAGATATGAGGGAGAGCGTATGTGTAGGAATAAGACGGCATTGTCTGATGCCATGCTGTATCCATTATTGCCATATGCTTTACTTTGGGAAGAAGCTCCATTGCGGCCTCTATTCCCATTATATTTGGTGGATTATGCAAAGGGGCAAGGTCTGCAATTTCTTTAAAGGTATTGAGTACCTCATTGTCGATTATAACAGATTTTGTGAACTTTTCTCCTCCGTGAACAACCCTGTGCCCTACGGCGGCAATCTCATTTATATTTTTTAAAACTCCATTGGATTTATCAGTTAAAGCTTCTATTACAAGTTTTATTGCTTCCTTGTGTGTGGGGCACTCTCTATTTATAGTTATTTTTTCTTTACCTAATGCTTCGTAATTTAGAAAAGAACCCGCTATTCCAATCCTTTCTACTATTCCAGAGCAAGACGGTGTATTTTTTTCAACATCAAAAACCGAGTATTTCAGGGAAGAGCTCCCGCAATTTAAAGAAAGTATTTTCATTTTTTTCTCCTTTAAAGTCAGGGAAATCATTACAATTTTATTTTAGCAAATTTATATAATTGTTCAATATGTGTATTTTAAGAACCAAATTATGTAGGTGGATATTTTTTTTGTTTTTGCTTGTTTCTACATTTTTGATCTGGAAGTTTTTATACTGGTTTTCTTCCTCTCAAAGTGAAGCGGAAATCATAAGAAAAATGTCTTCAATAAGGCTTTGTCTCACACTTTATTCTATCAATGAGAATAAAATTTCACTTGATCCGCAAAAAGATCTAAAAAAAGTGGGATATCTTAATGAAATCCCGCAAATTAAGCTTAAATGGAAATTTCCGTCTAGAGAGATAAGACTTGTGGATAGACTTGAAATAAAAAATACTGGAAAATGGGCATATATTAAAAATGCAAAAGATACAAACTTTGGTTTATTTTACATAGATTCCTCGGCAAAAGACTCCAAAGGGCGATACTGGAGCTGGCTGTAAAATAGCTTGTCTTTTATTGCGTCTTGATTTCTATTTTTCCTTCTCTTGCGCTTACTTCTATTTTTTTTAAGTCTGGTTTTTTTAAAATCTCTATTGCAATCTGATCAAAGAGAAGCTTTTGCAGCGCTCTTTTCAAAGGTCTGGCGCCAAACTGGGGATCATATCCAGCCTTAGCGATAAATTCTTTCGCTTTTTGGTCTAAAGAAAGATCTACATCTCTATTTTTCAGTTCATTCTTAACCTTCTGCAACTGTATGTCTATTATCTTGAATATATCCTCTTTATTGAGGCTTCTGAAAAGAATTATTTCATCAAGTCTATTTATAAATTCAGGCCTGAAATGTTTTAGAAGTATTTCGGTGGCTTTTTCCAGACTAAGACCATCAGTTGCGGTTATTATATTTGAAGTCATTACTATGACTGTATTCTTGAAATCTACTTGCCTGCCCTTTGAGTCTGTTAGTCTTCCCTCGTCAAGTATTTGAAGGAATATGTTGAATATATCTTGATGTGCTTTTTCTATTTCGTCAAAAAGTATTACAGAATATGGCCTTCTTCTAATTCTTTCTGTCAGTTGCCCACCCTCTTCATATCCGACATAGCCCGGAGGAGCGCCAATAAGCCTTGCAACTGAATGTTTTTCCATATACTCAGACATGTCAAATCTTACAAGCGACTTCTCATCGTTAAAAAGAAAATCCGCCAATGTTTTGGCCAATTCAGTTTTCCCTACTCCCGTAGGACCTAGAAACAAAAAGCTTCCAAGAGGTTTATTTTTGTCTCCTATTCCAGCGCGGGATCTTCTTATCGCATTTGAAACTGCTTCAAGAGCGTTTTCCTGCCCCACAACTCTTTTCCTCAATTCTTCTTCAAGCTTTATGATTTTTGTTCTTTCGCTTTCAAGCATTTTACTAACCGGTATTCCAGTCCATTTAGAGACTATGGTAGCTATTTCTTCTTGGCCAACCTCTTCCTTTAAAAAAGCGTCTTTCTCTTGAGCTTTTTTTAGTTGTTTGTCAGCTTTTTCAAGTTTTTTTGAAAGTTCATTCAATATCCCATACTTAATTTCCCCAGCTCTTTCAAAATCGCCGATTCTTTCAGCTTTTGTTTGCTGAGCTTTGTAATTTTCTATTTCTTCTTTTATCTTTTTTACTTCCGATATCAAGGCTTTTTCTTTTTCCCATTTAAGTTTGGCATATTTTATCTTCTCATCAAGTTCAGCTATTTCTTTCTTTACAGCGTTCAATTCTTTCTGAGATTCTTCCGTTCCATCTTTAGAGATGGCCATTTCCTCCATTTTAATTTGTGTCATTTTCCTTTCCATTTCATCTATTTCAGTTGGCATTGAATCTATTTGCATTCTAAGACTTGCCGCGGCTTCATCTATCAAGTCTATCGCCTTATCCGGGAGAAATCTATCTGTTATGTATCGACTGGATAAGTTTACAGCCGCAAGAATGGCTTCATCTTTTATCCTCACTCCGTGATGTATTTCATATCTCTCCTTTATTCCTCTAAGTATTGCTATAGCGTCATCTATTGAAGGTTCACCTATATAGACTTTTTGAAATCTTCTTTCAAGAGCGGAATCTTTCTCTATGTATTTCTGATATTCGTTGAGAGTGGTGGCTCCTATACATTTAAGTGTTCCTCTGGCAAGAGCTGGTTTAAGCATATTTGAAGCGTCTACAGATCCTTCTGAAGAGCCAGCTCCCACCATTGTGTGTAATTCATCTATAAAGAGTATTATTTTACCATTTGAATTTTCTACTTCTTTTATGACAGCTTTAAGCCTTTCTTCAAATTCTCCCCTATACTTAGCTCCCGCTATAAGAGCGCCCATATCAAGCGCCGCTATTTTTTTGTCCTTTAATGTTTCTGGCACATCTTTGTTCACTATTCTAATCGCTATACCTTCTGCGATAGCTGTTTTTCCCACTCCGGGCTCGCCTATTAAAACAGGATTGTTTTTTATCCTTCTTGAAAGAACTTGTATAACGCGTCTTACTTCTTGATCTCTTCCTATCACAGGATCAAGTTTGCCAGCGGCGGCCAGTGCCGTTAAATCTCTTGCATATTTTTCTATTGCCTGATATTTCGCTTCAGGCTCAGGGTCTGTTATTCTATGCGAGCCCCTTATTAGAGATATGGCTTTTAGCAATTTGTGGTAGTCTAGCGAATGTTTTTTAAAAATAGGGATAATATGCCTATCATTGGATTCAGCAGATGCAAGAAGAAAATGTTCAATTGATAAGAATTCATCTTTGAGTTTTTTCATTTCCTCAAAAGCTTTTTCTATTATTTCAGAGCTTTCATTGGAAAGGTATCTCTCGACTCTCCCACTTATTTTGGGGAATGAGGATATTTTTTTATCTATATCCAATAGCATTTCAGAAGGAGAAGCATTTGCTTTTTCTATGATAGCAGAAGCTATAGACCCTTCCTGAGCGAGGCTTGCTTTAAGTATGTGTAGTGGCTCGACTTGCTGATTAGCATTTTGTGTGGCTATATCTACGGCTAGTTTGAGAGCTTCTCTCATTTTTAAAGTCATTTTTTCAAAATCTATCATATCTCCTCCAAAATTAGCAGTTTATGATGATGTCTGCTATTTATATTCTAGCAGAATTAGCAATCACTTGTCAAGACTGCTAAAAAATGTAGTATTAAGAATTTTGTGCAATTTCTAAAAGTTTATCCATCCAAATTCTATTTTACCTGTTAAAAATGAAAGTATTGCAAAAAGATACCCTTTTATGTATATTCCTATTATAGGAGCGAGGTATTTATGAAGACATTGATATTTATAGCGCTTTATTTCGTATTTGGAATTTTTCTTATAAAGTGGTTTTGGGGCTGGACTATACCTGAAATATTTCCGGAAGCTGTTAAGCAAAATTTAATAGCTTCTTCCATAAGCTGGTGGACAGCCTTTAAGTTCTCAATTCTTCTCTCAATTATGACAGCGGTTACAGCCATAAGGAAAGAAAAGAGATGAAAAAATATTTTATTCTTGCCATATATGCCCTCCTGACTGTATCATGTATTTCAAAGCGGGATATAAGCAATAATGAAATAGTTTTATGGGAAATGGAAGATGCTCAGGTAGCGCCATACATCGATTCCACTCTTGAAGCCTTCAAAGAGTATTACGAAAAAAAATATTCAGTTTCAATTAAAATTTCCAGGACACATTATCAGGGAGAAGATATGAGGCAGCAGTTTCAGTCCGCCTCTCTTGCGGGTGTTCCACCGGATATACTCATTTCACCTTCAGATACAGCTGGACTTTATGCTATATCCGGCTTTATTATGGAATTGACTAATGAAGTTGATTTTTCCAAATACAATAAGCCAGTTGTGGATGCAATAACTCTTGAAAATAAAATATGGGGAGTTCCAATATCGAATGGAAATCATCTGATGCTTTTTTATAATAAAAAGTTCATTTCAAATCCTCCAACAGATACAGATCAACTTTTTTCCTATTGTATGTCAAATAAGAAAAAATTTGATTATTGCCTGGCTTTTGATATGGGCGAGCCATTTTGGCTTATGCCATGGCTTGGGGCTCATGGAGGTTGGCCGCTCGAGGGCAGAAAGCCCACACTGAATACTGAAGCAATGAAAAAAACTCTTAATCTATACATTTCTCTAAAGTATGATATGAAGATAGTTCCCCCGGAATGTGATTATAACTGTATGGATTCTCTGTTCAAGGAAGAAAAGGTACCATTTATCATAAACGGCGACTGGGCCATTTCTTCATATGCCAAATCTTTTGGGGAAAAATTTGCCATAGCTCTGATTCCTAAACTTTCTCAAACAGGTCTCTGGCCTACTCCAATGATAAGCGGAAAATATTTCTTTGTGTCATCGTCTGTCTCAAAAGAAAAACTAAAAATTCTCAAAGAGCTTATGGAATTTTATACAAATAAGGAAAATCAAATAAGGCAATACAAAGAGCTAAAGCGTCTACCCTCGCTTAAAGAGGCCGCAAACGCGACCGAAATAGTATCAGACCCTTTTTCTAAAGCTTCAATAGATGAAATATTGAAAGGTAAGCCTATGCCTATGGCAGTTGAAATGCGAGCTGTCTGGGACACTGTTAGAAACTATCAGGGATTGGCAACTACAAAAAAGATGAGTGTTGAGGAAGCTGCCAAAAAAATGCAGGAAAATGTTGAGAAGAAAATAGAGGAAATTGACAGATGAATGATATAATCTTTTCTTTGCTGCAAGTTTTTGGATTTGTGGCCCTCATTGCTGTATCTGTGGGAATCATAGAACTTTACTTGTGGAGTCATTTTAGATATCACGATAAGAATTCCATTTTCTTTACTTCAGTCTTCTCTTTCACATTTTTAGCCCTTTTATTTATGAATATTGGCGGTCTTTTGTCTATAAAAAATTTTGTAATTTTTATGTTTTGGGAAATTTTCCTTATCTATACTTCAAAAAAGCTAATAAAAGGAAAAAATTATCTTCCATATCTTCTAGCCGCTCCCGCTTTTTTGGGGCTTCTCGCCCTTCTTCTATACCCTTTTTTGTTTCAGATATACCTTTCATTTCATGATCTGAAGCTTACTACTATAATGCAGTGGAAGCAGCTTGGAACCATTCCATTTGTGGGATTAAAGCAATATATTTCTGTTTTTACTGTGCCGCCTCTGGCTGAGGCAGGTTTTTTTAAGCTTTTGTTTCGTACTCTTTTGTGGACTTTTGTCAATATATTTTTCCATGTCCTTGGCGGATTTATTTTGGCTTTATTGCTTTCTGAGCTAAAAATATTTAGAGGGATTTATAGAACTTTGCTGGTTGTGCCATGGGCAATGCCGCAAGTGGTAGCGGTATTGGCCTTGCGCGGAGAATTTCATTCCCAATATGGATTCATAAATGTTATGATAAAAAAAGCGATCGAATCTTTCCCATGGCTTGCATCTATAGGGGTAGGCCCGGTTAATTGGTTGAGCGACTATCCGCTTCTGACATGTATACTTATAAATGTATGGCTTGGCATACCTTTTATGACTGTTATAATACTGGGCGGTTTGCAGTCCATATCAAAATCATACTATGACGCAGCATCTATAGACGGAGCTACATATTTTCAAAAATTGAAGTACATAACATTACCGCTAATAAAACCTGTGCTTATGCCAGCTGTAACTCTTGGCACTGTGTGGACATTCAATAATATAAATGTCATATATCTGGTTACTGGACAATCTGGCGGAACAGAACAAGCCGATATTTTAGTTTCAGCTCTCTATAAAGCTGCATTCACATACAATAGATACAGTTATTCAGCCGCTTTCGCTATGGTGATATTTCTGATACTCTTTATGATTTCAATCTCATATTCTAAAATGTTTGAAGAAAAGAACACAGATAAGGGGGCTGCATAATGAAAAGAGAGACAGCAAAACAAATTCTTATCCACCTCGCTCTCATCTCTGCCGCTATTATTTGTGTTTATCCGCTTTCCAGAATATTTACAGTTTCCATCAGGCCTGGAGACAGAGTGATTTCTACAGATTTAGCCTTGATCCCGGATGGCGCAACATTCCTCTCTTATATGAAATTGCTTAAAGAAACTTATTTTTTGCGTTGGCTATTTAACTCTCTTGTCATTACTGTAACTACTTCTATGATAGGTGTTTCGCTGGCTTCTACCGCAGCTTATGCTTTTTCCCGTTTTAATTTTTTTGGAAAGAAATCGGCAATGATAATGCTACTTTCAACTCAAATGATTCCAGCAGGGATGTTGATATTACCGCTTTTCCTCATGATAATGAAAATGAATCTGATGAATACATATCTTGGAATGATAATAGCTTATTCAGTGTCGTCTTTACCTTTCAGTATATGGATATTAAAAGGATATTATGACACTATCCCAAAATCCCTTGAAGAAGCGGCTATGGTCGATGGTACGGGATATGTAGGAGCTTTCTGGCGAGTGATCTTGCCTCTTTCCGCACCAGCACTGAGTATAGCTTTTCTTTTTAATTTCACATCAGCATGGAATGAATATCTGGTGGCAAGAGTGGTCCTTTTCAGTTCCAAACAATATACATGGACTTTGGGTCTTTTTGAACTGCAAGGACAATTCATAACTCAGTGGGGCATGTTTGCCGCTGGCTCTATGCTTGTTACAATACCTGTCCTGCTTGTGTTTTTATACTCTTCAAAATGGCTGGTGTCGGGACTTACTTTGGGCAGCGTAAAAGGATAAGGAGAACTTATGGCTTCGGTTACTTTCAAAAAAATAGTCAAAAAGTACAATGATAACCTTATACTTGACGGGGTGGATCTTGAAATAAGAGATCATGAATTTGTGGTTATAGTAGGCCCAAGTGGATGTGGAAAGACGACTATGCTTAGACTGCTTGCTGGCCTTGAGGAAATAACTTCTGGAGATATAGAGATAGATGGACTTAAAGTAAATGATTTGCCCCCCGCCAAAAGAGAAATAGCTATGGTTTTTCAGGATTATGCACTTTATCCTCATATGACAGTAAAGGAAAATATGAGTTTTGCTCTTAAATTGAGACATTTTCCAAAAGATGAAATAGAAAAAAGGGTCAAAGAGTCAGCGTCCATACTACAGCTTGAAAAACTTCTAAATAGAATGCCAAAGCAGCTTTCTGGAGGGCAAAGACAACGCGTAGCCATAGGGAGAGCAATTGTACGAAAGCCAAAGGTGTTTCTTTTTGACGAACCACTTTCAAATCTCGACGCTAAATTGAGAGAGGAGATGCGTGTTGAGATAGCAAGACTATATCAAAAGTTAAATTCCACAATAGTTTATGTCACACATGACCAGGTTGAAGCTATGACTTTGGCAGGCAGAGTTGTTGTTATGAATAAGGGGCACATACAACAGAGTGGGACCCCTCTGGATGTATACAGAAAGCCTCAGAATGTTTTTGTGGCTGGCTTTATTGGTAGTCCAACAATGAACTTTTTAAGAGGAAAGATAGAAAAACAAGAGGATTTTTTTTATTTTTCAAATCAAAGTGTAAAAATATTCTTGCCTCTTTTTTCATTCCCCGAAGTGGAAAAATACTCTGGCAAAGATGTAATACTTGGAATAAGGCCTGATGATATAATTCTTGATGATAAAAAAATTGATCATGCGCACAAGATATCTGGCAATGTGGAAGTTATAGAACTACTTGGGCACAGAGAGAATATATACATAAAGGTTGGGGATCAGAAGATATTGGCTGTTGGAGAGGCATTTAGCAATTTTTCACCCGGATCATTAGTGGAATTTTCATTTAATTACAAGAATATACATATTTTTGATGCCACAACAGAAAAAAGAATAAATTCATAGGCTCAACCTAAGTTCTAAAGTTAGAAAGTTTGAAAGTTAAAAGGCTCAGTAATCTCTATTCTCCAACTTCATTATTAGACTTTTTCAGCGTCCTCTTCTTACAGTTGGCCTTGCATTCTTCGGGACATGGCTCTATACATGGTTCCATATGTATAATGACATGAGCGCCAGGCAATTTATCTTTTATCCGTGAAATTAGCACATCAGTTGAGGAATGAGCTTTAGCTAGAGAAACATTTCTGTAAAATATGAGATCCATTTCTATAAATTTGTCATTGCCTGATTTTCTTGTTTTAAGGCTTTTATATCCCACAGAAGACTCGCACTTTTTTATTTCTTCCTTTATTAATTCTATTTCATCTATAGGTATTGAAGAATCGATGAGGTCTTTAAAAGACTCTTTTGTAAGTCCCCATGCAGCTTTGATTATGAGAGCGGCAACAGCTATTGCGCAAACAGGATCTATCAATTGAAAACGATTGTCTTTAAAAAGTAATTCAAGAATCCATATAATAAAAAGCGAAGCAGCAACACCCATTGATGTGTAAACATCAGTCATTAAATGCAGAGCATCAGCTTTTATTGCTATGGAATCTGTTTCAATTGCTGTTTTCATCAATTTTTTTGAAACATAAAAATTAATAATAGAGGATATAAACATTGTGACTATTCCCAAACCTATATTTTCTATTCCTTTTGGATGTGTTATCTTTTTTAAAGCTTGATATATTATCCATAGCGCGGCGACAAATATTAAAATAGCTTCTATAAAGCCAGATATATTTTCTATTTTCCCATGCCCAAAACTATGTTCCTCATCTGGTGGTTTGCTTGAATTTTTAACTGCAAAAAGAGCTATCAATGCTGCTATCAAGTCTATAGCTGAGTGAATAGCTTCAGAAATTATGGAAACAGAACCAGTAAAAAAACCTATTAAAATCTTGGAAATTCCAAGGAAAGTATTGGATATAACAGAAAGTTTTGCTATGCTTACTTTTTTATCGATAATTTCCATAAATAAAAAAACGCCCCTTGCGGGGCGTTTTGACTCAAGAATCATTATTCACATTTTATTGCTTGAACCGGGCAATTGGCGGCGGCGTTTTTGCAGGCATCTTCCTTGCCATCTGGCACATTCCCTTTGGCTACAGCCTTATCTCCCTGCATTTCAAAAACTTCAGGGCAGTCATTGACGCAAAGTCCGCATCCTATGCAGGTATCCTTATCTACAGAAGCTTTCATGTTTACCTCCTAATATGCTATACAACAATAAAATTATACAAAAAAATTTTATTGTCCAATATAACACAGCAGTAAAAGCTTCTCTTTAGTAATGATAAAAACGCGTAAGACAAACACATAAAGCCTTAGAGCATAAGTATACGCGCTATGTCCTCTTTATGCAAGGAGCTACTATATTTTCATTAGTTTTTTTGTGTAATCATAATGTATATATTTTCCATTTGAAATACTCTATTGTTTTTTTAACCATTCAATAGCTCTATCGGTTATCCATTCCGTAATTCTTCTATCAGGAAGCAGTCCAGTGTTGGCAAAAACAATATTTTTCCCTTCAAACATTTTTTTGCTTTCAAATGTCTGTCTCATCATTATTATGCCTGTGTTTTCAGCCATTTTATCTATGTCAATTGACATATACATACCTACAACAATTACTCTCTTTTTATTTTTGCTGGCTTTTAGTATAGCCCTAACTCCATCAACAGCAAAAGACTGTCCCATTTCTACAAATGCTTTGTCGAAATACTCAATACCTGTGTTCCCAAGAATAAAATTTCCTGTTTTATTAGATAATGTTTCCCAAAAGGGAAAAAACTCATTGTCGCCGTGAGCTAAAATTATAACTGCTTCATCTTTTGGATATTGAGATAATTCCTTAACTTTATCTAAGAGAATTTCTTGTATAACTTTTCCATAATTTAAGGATGGGCCAAGTGTTATTTTAGCATTAGTGTCAACAATTTTTATTCCTTCTTCTTTCAGTGTGTCATACATTTTTTTATCATAATATAATCCAAGTATAGTTGGAATATCATAAAAGGAATGTCCGGAAGGCGCAATAAATAGAGGTAAAGCATATATCTTTGTAATCCCATCATCTTCCATTTGCTTAATAACTGTTGCGATTGAAGGTTCAGTGAACTCCATAAATGCAATTCTTACTTCCAAAATATTTAACTTTTTTTCCTCTAATAATGATTTAGTATTGTTTCCTAAATCAATAATGGCTTGATTCCATTGTTTTGATGGAGAACCATGCGCAATTATCAATAATCCCATTTTTTCCTGCGCAAAAGAATTTTTAGGTATTAAAATTAAGAAAGATAAAATTAAAATTATTTTTTGCATATTGTATCTCCTGTAATTTCAGTTTATTATTTCTTTTTTGTATCTACTAAAT
>DYLH01000002.1:74581-77003 GCA_020722185.1 Candidatus Avelusimicrobium gallicola
CATATTGTATCTCCTGTAATTTCAGTTTATTATTTCTTTTTTGTATCTACTAAATTTGTTTAAACTACTTTTTTAAAAGGAGTCCATGTCTGTCCCCAATTTTTTATACCGAATATATTGAGCATGTATGAGACATGGACTCCTTATTATGTCAGAGTCAAAATTTCAGACTGGCTCCAAAGTAAATCTCTCGACCGCGCAATGGTCCCCAGAGATGCCCTACATCAAATCCACCATTAGAATCATAGAATAGAGGTGTTTCATCATCTGTTTGTGTATAGTCAAGAATATTTTTTACTCCACTATACAAGATGAAATCCTCCTTGAGTTTTTTAGATAATCTAAAATTCATTGTGTAGTAAGATGGAGCGTGAGTGCTCTTCGGATCTGAAAGAGTAGTTCCATCATACACATTATATCTGTCTCCATATCCATATGGCTTAAGATCTCTTGATCCAATCCATGTAGCATCTAAGTCTGCACTCCACCCTTTCTCATCATCGTCATAGCCTAAAAGAAGTCTTACGCGATCTTCTACGGCAGCAAATCCCAAAAGCCTCTTGTATCTGTCCTGATAGTTAAATAACTCATAGCTACTAGACACGCTGAAATACTTTCCTAGCTGGTATCCAGCCAGGACATCAAAGTTTCCAACTTCTGATGAGCCATTATCATTTACAAGAGTTGGTATTGTGTAATTATCGCTATCCACATATGCCATGTTTTTTATCTTCGCCCATGAAATGGAAGTGTTAGCAGTCAACCTATCGCTTTCATATGCCAGTGTATATCCAACAGAGTTGGATCGCTCTATTTTTGTTACTAGAGTTTGAAACCCATTATCTAAAAGCCCATGTTCCGATTCAAAGAAAGTCAATGGCGCCCTATATCCGTTTCCGTAGGAAATCATGGAAGTAAAACCTCCGCCATGATTGACTCTAAGATGCAGTCTGGGAGAAAAGACAGTTTCATTGACTTCATTTTCTTTGATTGTTTGGTCGGTGAAATTAAGCTTTATATCATCAGCCCTTATAGCCATAGATAACTCAGCTTTTTCAGATGGCTTAAAAACATCCTGAAGATAATAACCTGTTTGACCATAGTCAAAATCATCTTTCTTTCTGCCCGCAGCCACAAAGTAAGTATAGGAGTGGGAGTGGAGAATTTCTCTTTTTCTGCTAATTCCAGCTGTTAATAGATGCTTATCAGATATTTTCCAGTTGGTTTGTATTTCCCCAAAACCAGTATTGTCTCTATGAGCATAATCTGCTCCCTCATAAAAAGAGTCCTGTTTTTGAATTGCCCCACCAAATGTAGCAACAGTGTTTAAATTCTCTTTAGCCCTGTGCGTCCATTTTATTACACCTTCACTTCGCCTGGTCCCTATTATTTCTGATACATCTTTTGGATCTCCTTCATATTTTTTGCGGACATCCCCATCTTTAAAGACCAGACCAGGTCCAGAGGCCGCTGATGTATAGAAAATCCAACGGTTTAGAGAACCGCCATAAACTTGTGAGTCTAAAACGGAGAGTCTCATGTCTATATTGTCATCCTCTCCAGCTTGATAGGAATATTTGAGAAGAGCAGAATTATTCCTCATATTTGGCGATTCATTCACCCCATTGTCATCTGAGTCCATGGAAATTTGCTTATTGTGTTGAGCCGATGCTATAACACTTCTTTTTTTATCTTTGGATATCCCAGTAGCGAAAATAGAAATCATATTCTCATGACTTCCATAAGAAGTATTTAGCAATAGAGAATTCTCTTTTGGCCTTTTAAACAGCACATTTATAACTCCACCTATGGATTCAGGCGCGATTAGAGCAGAGCCTGCCCCCCTTGCTATTTCAACTTCAGCTATTCCTGCAGTAGTCATGGCATCGAAACCATAAAAACTGGAAACAGTGGAGTTTAGTGGAACTCCATCTATTAAGACAGTGGTATGTTCTCCTTTAAGCCCATTTATTTGCACCCTTTTCATTCCACATATTGAGCACCCAACCACGCTGTCTACTCCCGGTTCGTTTTTTATGGCTTCAGCGAGATTTAAGGCATGCTTAGACTCTATACTGCTTTCTGTTACAGAGCAAGTTTTTATGATGGAATTTTTTAATTGTCCCATTTTTATTAGCTTTTCCACCATATCACCTTCTACCACTACTTCAGGAAGAGAACCATTTTTCGATATTTCTTCCTGGGCGGTTACTGGCAGCGTTAAAAACAGAGCGCAGACCGCAGTTTTTATTATCTTTTTTTTCATTATTCCTCCATTCATGGTCCCTAAAAAAGTCTAATAGATAAGTCAGAGAATAGACAATAGAAAATAGAGATTAAGAGATTAAAGGAATAACCTTTAAGTTCTCAAACTTAATCAGAAAACATTCTCTTTAACTTTCCTTTCACATTCAAATTGCCG
>DYLH01000026.1 GCA_020722185.1 Candidatus Avelusimicrobium gallicola
AAAAGAAATAGGCGGTTGTGGCGATGTAAATCTTTCCGCTTTACTTCAGCTACCGAGCCCAAGTTCTCTTTTTTATTATTTTTCTGAGGAGAGCGATTTTATTCTTTTTATCGCTTTTTTATGCTCTGTAAAGCTGTTATTGAATATATGTCTTCCCTTTCTGTCAGCCACGAAATAAACTGCGTCTATATTGGCCGGTTCTATGACCGCCTGCACAGATTTTACACCTGGATTGCATATAGGACCCGGCGGCAAACCTGAGACATAATATGTATTGTATGGTGAAGGGAATTTGAGATCTGCGTATGAAAGATTCCTTTTCCAGTACCCAAGGGCGTATTGAACAGTTGGATCCGCCTCAAGCGGCATACCTCTCTTTATCCTGTTTAGGTAAACAGCGGCTATCAGAGGACGCTCAGTGTCTATAACAGCCTCCCTTTCAACTATGGATGCAACTATAAGAGCTTTGTATTCATCAATTCCTTCTGGCAATTTAGCATTGTCAAAAAGAGGCTTTATATTTTTATCATATTCTGAAGTAAAAAAAACAACTGCATCTGCAGGCTTCATATTTTTCTTCATATAATATGTGGAGGGAAAAAGCTTGCCTTCAAGCTTATTTTCTTTGACAATCTTAATAAACTCTTCCCTGTTTTTTATCACTCTGGCTAATTCAAGTCTTTCAGCTATTTGTTCAGCCCGCCAACCTTCTGGAATCACTATTTTCATATCCGAGATATATACTGAGTGAGTTATTTTCCACAAAACCAACTCATGGGGTGTGTATCTATTCAGCTCATATTCTCCGGGCATTATTTTTTTTGCAGATGAAGTTATTTTCACAAGCGCCCTAAACCATAGTGAGCTAAGTATTATTCTCTCTTTTTTCAAGTTTTCAGCTATCCTAATGGCGCTTTGTCCTTCTTCCACTAAAAACTTCACTTTTTCTCCTCTAAAAAAAGCGTAAAAAGCAAGCGCAGAAAGTATTATTAAAAGTAAAAATATTAACTTTTTCATACAAATTTTTTCTCAACCAAACTAAAATATTCAGGGCCTTTATTAGACAATCTGCTTTCAAACCATACAATTTTTTCGGCTCTAAAAGAAAATTTTTCTGAAAAATCTAATTCAAAAAAATGTTTCAAAAGACCGCTATCAACATTCCTTTTAACTCTTGCAATAGTAAGATGAGGTGAAAATTTTTCAGTAAAATTAAATCCAAATTCTTTAATTTTTTCAAGCAAAACAAGGCGCAATTTTTTCATTTCCTCTTTTCCCTTTGAAAGACCGAGCCATAAAGTTTTTGGCGATGAATCTTCATTGTAAAAAATTCCACCTTTTCCTATAGATAAGTCAAATGAGTGGAAATCTACAGACAAAATCAAATCGCAAAACCTTTCTTTATCTTTCTGCTTAATAAAATCTCCTAAAAAAAAGAGAGTAAAGTGTAAATTCTCTTCCTCCACTTTTTTCAAATTTTGAGAGTTTAGAAAAGCCATTTCCTCACATATACTTTTTCTAATACTTAAAGGAATTGGCAAAGCTATAAAAGAGCGCATCAAATCATTTTCTTTATATTTTGTCTTGTTTTTTTTAAGTTTAATTTAGTCTTTTTTTTCTTAAGGCGTTTCATATTTTCTTTCTTATCTAGAAGAGCTTTTCTTTTCAAAAGCAAGGCTCTCATCTTTTCTCTTTTGTTTCTCTCCATAGGACGCCATCTTTTCTTATATAGTGGATGTTTTTTTCTTATTTCATATAAAAAAGGCCTATATTTGCCAAGAATTGCCATTTTAGTAACTTTTATTCTTCTGGTTTCAGGGGTGATTTCAATTTCATTTCCTTTTTCCACTTTTACTTCATCGCCTTCCTTGCCATCTTTGTCAATTGGGAAAACAGCCAATTCTCCCTCATCATAAACGCCAAAAACGCTTTTTTTGCCAAATATTGAGTAGTCTGCGCCAAATTCTGTCCCTCTAATGGCGCAAACTGCAGTTGGGGTTTTTACTTTAAAATTAAGTTTTTTCTTTATGCTCTTCTCAAACTTGGCCACCAAAGCGCCCAATTTCAAAAACACAGAAGAATCTTCTTCTTCCAGAGGCCCTATTTCAATCTCTGTATTTCTGGAAAGTTTCATCATTCCCCTATTTGAAAAATAAATTTCAGCTGTGCCATCTGATCCAGTTTTAACAGTGTCATCCGGGTCAAGTGGATAATATCCCTCGTCTTCTATTTTTTTGAACTCTTTTCCATCTGAAGCCTTCACAGACACAGAGCCAGCTGTCTTTTTTATAACAGCTTCAAACTGATTAGACCCAGACATCTGCGCGATATCTGCTTTGGCATTCAGCAATTCCTCCACAAGCTTATTGTACTCTTGTTGATTTTCCTGAGCCAAAACAGGCATGGCAAAACACAAAAGCAAAGCAATTTTTTTCATTAGACCCCCTTTATAAGTTTCCTGAAATTTCTTTTTCCCGCTTGCAAAACAGCCTCTTGAGGCTCAATTATTATATCGCAATCAACCTTAGATGAATTTATCCTGACAGCGCCACCATCTATCAATCTTCTTGCCTCATTGCCGCTTTTTGCTATTCCGCATTGAACCATAAGCTGGGATAGCTTTAATGGAGATGAAATCTTAACTTCTGGCATATCTGCTGGAATTTCCTTTGAAGAAAAAACTTTTTCGAATTCCTCTCTTGCCTTCATAGCATCTTCTTTTGATCTAAATCTCTCCACCATAATTTCACCAAGTTTTTTCTTTACCTGCATCGGATGCATAGATTTTATCTTAGACATATCCTCGTCTGTCAAAAGCTCATAATATGTGTACATAGTCTCATCACTTAAAGACATTATTTTTCCAAAAATATCTTTCGCGCTGTCATTGAAGGCTATATAATTTCCATAGGATTTAGACATCTTTTTTATGCCATCTGTGCCGGGCAGAAGTGGAAGAGTAAGCGCAACTTGTGGGGGCTGTGAATACATCTTTTGTAAATCTCTGCCCATAAGTAAGTTGAAAATCTGATCTTGTCCACCCAGCTCCACATCAGCTTTTACCGCAACTGAGTCATATCCCTGAAAAATGGGATATAGAATTTCAAGCATACTTACTGGAATTTCTTGCTTCATTCTATTTTTGAAATCTTCTCTTTCAAGTATTCTAGAAACTGTAAGATTTTTTGCTACATTTAAAAACTCGCTTAATTCACCTACTCTCTGCGCTGTAAATGCGGAAAGCCACTCGCTATTGAAGCACACCTCAGTTTTTTGTTCATCAAGTATTTTGAAAGCCTGCTGTGTATATGTTTTAGCATTATTTTTAACTGAAACCTCGTCCAGTACGGGCCTTGTAGAATCTCTGCCAGTTGGATCTCCAACTCTGGCAGTGAAATCACCTATAATCAATACCGCAGTGTGTCCCATATCCTGAAATTGTCTTAATTTTGAAAGGACAACGCTATGCCCCAAATGTAAATCCGCTGAGGTGGGATCCACGCCAAGTTTTACTCTCAATTTTTTGCCACTTTTAAGCTTTTCTTCAAGTTCATTTTCACTTACTATATTTACAGCTCCTCTTTTTATCAAATCAAACTTGCGCTGAAAATCCATACAATCCACCTCTTTTGATTAGGGTTCACTTCATATTTTATAAAAATATATAGTACAAAAAACTGATTTTTAAAATTCTCCCGGTTTTATGAGAATCTTTACAGATTTTGGAAAATTAAAAGAAAAAAGCCAATCCCTCATTTTCTTAGATTTTGAAGCAATCTTAAAGAAATTTGTATGTGATGAAATCCCGCTTCGCTTATCGGTTCTGATTTTTTCAGTATGCCTATATAAAAGTATTTCAAGCTCAGCCATTTTTTCGCTTGTGAATAGAGAAGCAAAATACAAAGCAAACTTTCGCAATTCTTCTCTATCTTTTGAAAAAAGTCTTACTCCAAGCAATTGG
Organism: Candidatus Avelusimicrobium gallicola; assembly: GCA_020722185.1. Taxonomy (GTDB): domain Bacteria; phylum Elusimicrobiota; class Elusimicrobia; order Elusimicrobiales; family UBA9959; genus JAAYVI01. The sequence goes on from DYLH01000026.1 coordinate 3,962, forward strand.
CAAAAAGGGGGATACAGAAAAAAATGTCTGGTTTCTGTCTCATCACAGAGAAACTTATCATAATTTGTCCCATAAGAAAAAATTGGATTATCCAGTTCAAATGATTCAACTATCAAATTCCCGTCACTCTCAAGCAAACTTGCGCCAGTTAGAAGCCTTTGAAAGCTTATTTCGCTTTCTCTAAAACCTTGAGAATATTTGTCTGGATTAAATCCGGCAAAAATCACAGTTTTAAATTTTCCAGAATATATCGGCAAACTTAATAGTAAAGATGTTCCCACAAGTATTTGATATTTGCCGAGTATTAATTCCTCATAAAGTTTCTCTTGCCCTTTGAGAGATTTTTTTACAATATCAGAATCTATTCTAAGTATAGAAGCTGAGCTGATATTTTCTGAAATAAACTCAGCTATTTTTTGAGTACCATAGCCACCTGTTTTAAGTATTTCAGTATTGCATGATGGGCATTTAGAGCTATATTGAGATTTTTCCATACACATTGGACATTTGTAGTGATAGCCCTCTTCATCTTTATAAAGACGAAGATTTACTTTGCATTTTTTACATTTGGCAACCCAACCGCATACTGGACAAAAACTTTTGAAAGCAAAACCTTTCGCCGAACATATAATCAGAGATTTTCCGCCTTTTTCAATATTTTCCTTTATTTTGTCTATTGATACGGAAGAAAGCGGCTTAAAATCATTTTTCTTTGCGTCATGCAAAGTATAAGAAGGCAAAATTTTTGTCTTTTTAATTATTTCAAAGCCAGAATCTGGCATCGTCATTTCAAGTCTTGGGAAAGGGGAAAAAAGAATTATCCTATGAGAAAAAGATTCAGAAAGCAAAATTGCCATTTCAACCGCGTCATAGAAAGGCCTTTGCTCCATTTGCTCATGAAAATCGCTTTCTGCTGAAATCACGATGAACAAAGATTCTTTCGAATAAGGCAAGAAAAGAGCCGATTTTGGACCAATTATGTATTGTATCCTGCCTGAAAGAATTCCAGCAAATATTTCTTTTTTCTTTTTAGGGGTTAAAGAACCATGAAAAAGAGCGCAAGATTGAGTTGGAACTAAAATGGAGATTTTTTTATACAAAGCCATAGCTGTCAGGTAATCCGGGGTTAAAAATAGGGTCTGACCTCCTTTTTCAGCCTTATTAAAGGCAAGTTCCATAGATAGTTCAAAATCAAAATCTCCTCTGACAAGCTTTTTCAAACTGCCCTTTTCAAGCTCCTGAGCCATTTCATTCTCGTCTCTATATCTTGAGATTAGATATTTTTCCTGTTTCAATTTGTCAGTTTCTCTATACGAGTTTTCATAAAAAAGTCCATAGTAAAGTCCCTGAGGAGAATACCACTTTAGAGAAGATTCTTTTACAACTTCGCAAATAGAGTCAAATGGATATGAAAGAGATTCATAGGCAATAGATCTTATTTCTTTTAATGATTTTTCATCAATTCCCTGTGGCAAGGCGTCTGAGAATCCAACAACTATACCCCTTTTTTCAAAAGATTTTCCAAAAGAGCATAAAACCTCACTGCCCGGAAAAATTTTTTCTTTAAGATTGGAAGGTATTTTGTAGTGATAAAATGTGTCTATGGGAACCGAAAAAGAGACTTCTGCGAACATTATTTTAGTCCAAGGAAAGACATCACAGACTTCATATCCGCCCATGTGTCTTTCTTAAGATTAGGATTTCTTAGAAGAGCGGCGGGATGATAGGTGGGAAAAACAAGCGGGGAACATTTAAAAGAAAAGAGACCTTTTGGAACCTGATAATTTTTCCCGCGAAGCTGGCTTATGCCTTTTGTTTCATTTAGCATGAATTTTGTAGGAACATTTCCAAGCGTGACTATGGCTTTTGGTTCTACTATATCTATTTGTCTTTCTAAATATCCGCGACACATTGAGATTTCCGCTGGTGTGGGCGGTCTGTCATTGGCATGTAAGTTAGGATTTTCTGGATCTATCATAGGATGACATTTGACAATATTTGCTATGTAAACCTTTTCTCTTGAAAGTCCCATAGCGGCAATTATTTTATCCAAGAGCTGTCCCGCCCTTCCCACAAAGGGCTGTCCTGTGTGGTCTTCCTCAAATCCCGGTCCTTCACCTATAAACATCAAACTTGCCTTAGGGTCTCCACATCCAAAAACAGCATTGAGCCGAGAAAGACCAAGAAGACATTTTCTACAATTGGAGACTTCTTGCTCCAAAGAGCGCATCATCTCTTCCTTTGACAAAGCCGTCTCAGTTGTCCTATGATTGGCTTTATTTTGGGGGAGGAAAACATCCTCCTCTATAGATGAAAGATAAAGAGAAAGATCTTTCTTTATCTTTTTTATCTCATTCTTCATCTTTGGATTTTTTGCCTTTCTTTTCCTTTTTTTCGTTTTTCTTTTCAGCCAGTCTCTCAACTTTTATTTCTTCATCTTTTTTCACAGCTTGTATTATTTCTTCCTCTTTGACCTTTCCGCCCAAAACATCTCTAAGAGCTTTTTCTATTATCTCAGCCATAGGCATAAGGCGAAACTCTTCGCTAAATTTCAGATGATTGGCCCAATTCATAGCCAACACAACAGCTTTATATTTTCCGCCTTTGTAATCTGAAATTAATTTCTCAAGATTCATTTCCTCTGTATTTTCTTCACTTGTTTTTGTCATTTTGCCTCCTTCATTTTAATTCCTGAAAGTTTTGAAGAAAAATCTCTAATAAAAGATATTTTTCTCTTTACACGCATTGTTTCTGCATCCACTATACTTATCACACTGGAAACAGCTTTATCAATGTCGTCATTTACCACTAGATAATCAAAGAAAGAAGATTTACTCATCTCCTTCTTTGCGGTGTTCAATCTGACAGACAAATTTTCCACACTCTCGCCCCTTTTCTTAAGCCTTTCAATCATAACAGATGGATAGGGCGGCAACATAAATATGGAAACAGCATTATTGAAAATACGTTTTACACTTTTTGCGCCGTTCACATCTATTGTCATTATGGGAATATATCCTTTTTTTAATATGCTTAAAACAGACTTTTTGGGGGTGCCATAAAGATGTCCATGAACAGAAGCCCACTCTATAAGCTCACCTTTTTTAATAAGCTCCCTAAACTTCTTTTCACTTACAAAATAGTAATCCAATCCCTCTCTTTCTTTGGGTCTGGGTGGTCTGGTGGTGCATGTTACACTGAACTTAAACCTAGAATCCCTTTTAATCAGAAAATCCTTAACGGTAGATTTTCCGCCCCCAGAGGGGGCGGAAATCACAACCGGAAAGTATTTGTATTCTTTCTGCACTATTTCTTTCTCGGATTATTTATCTGAGCCTGAGCTGAAGCAAGTATAGCTATCGGCACTCTGAAAGGAGAGCATGAAACATAGGTCAGTCCACTCTTGTGGCAGAATTCTACACTCTTAGGCTCTCCGCCTTGCTCTCCACATATTCCTATCTTGAGATCAGGTCTTGTTTTTCTGCCTCTTTCGACAGTCAGCTTTATCAGCTCTCCAACCCCTTCCTGATCTATGCTTTGGAAAGGATCCACTTCGAGTATACCCTTCTCTACATATTCTTTCAAAAACACGCCGGCATCATCTCTGGAATATCCGAAAGTCATCTGGGTGAGGTCATTTGTGCCGAAAGAGAAGAACTGCATAGTCTCTGCTATCTTGCCAGAGCGCAGGCAAGCTCTCGGTATTTCTATCATTGTGCCAACAGAATACTTAAGGTTCTTTACGCCAGTCTTTTGAACTGTTTCTTTATAAACCTTTTCTATTATAGGCAACTGATTTTCAATTTCCTTCTCATGTCCAACAACAGGGATCATTATCTCCGGCAAGGCCTTTACACCTTCCTTTATAAGCTCAGCTGCAGCCTCATATATTGCTCTGGCCTGCATTTCGGTTATTTCCGGATATGTTATGCCAAGTCTGACGCCTCTGTGTCCCATCATTGGGTTTGATTCTCTGAGAGAATCAGCTCTTGCTTGAAGCTCTTCATAAGAAATTCCAAGGCTTGAAGCCAATTCTTTAAGTTTATCTTCCTGATGAGGAACGAATTCATGCAAAGGAGGATCTATTAACCTTATTGTGACGGGGAGTCCCTGCATCACTTTAAGAGTTTCTTTTATATCCTTCTTCATATGGGGGAAAAGCTCATTGAGAGCCTTCACCCTCTCTTCTTTGGATTTTGAGACAATCATTTTTCTAAGCTTGAACAGAGGTTCATCAGAACCTTTGCCATAGAACATATGCTCTATCCTGAAAAGCCCTATACCTTCCGCGCCAAACTCTCTTGCTTTAGCGCTGTCGGCGGGAGTATCGGCATTTGTTCTAACACCTAACTTTCTAATGGCATTGCATATCTTGAGGAAATCATCAAGCATTGTATTGCCGGATCCGGCATCTAACATATTCAACTTTCCCTCATAAACGAGGCCCTTTGAGCCATTTAAGGTCAGCCAATCTCCTTCTTTCAAAACTTTTCCAGCGACATACATTTCTTTTTTAGCTGAATCAACCTCTATGGCAGAACAGCCGACCACGCAACATTTACCCCAACCTCTGGCAACCAAAGCTGCATGGGAGGTCATTCCACCTCTTGCTGTCAATATGGCCTGAGCAGCCCTCATACCTTCCACATCTTCTGGATTGGTCTCCTCTCTTACGAGTATCACATTCTTGCCTTCTTTGGCCCATGCCACAGCATCAGCGGCTGTGAAAACTATCATGCCATTAGCGCCGCCAGGACCAGCTGGAAGACCTTTGGCCATAGGTTTTACATTGGACTCAGCCTTAGGATCCACTATAGGATGCAAAAGCTCATCAAGCTGAGAGGGGGTAACCCTCATAACTGCCTCTTCCTTTTTTATTAGCTTCTCTTTTAGCATATCCAAAGCCATTCTGACAGCTGCGACTCCGTTTCTTTTGCCAACGCGGCACTGAAGCATCCAAAGTCTGCCTTTTTCAATCGTAAACTCTATGTCTAGCATGTCATGGTAATGCTTTTCAAGTTTTTTCCTTATATCAGCCAATTGTTTATAGACTGCCGGCATCCATTCCTGCATAGTTTTAAGATTTCTGGAATGATCATTTTTGCTCTCTTCATTTATGGGATTTGGCGTCCTTATGCCAGCGACCACATCTTCACCTTGCGCATTGATCAAAAATTCTCCATAAAAAGCATTTTCGCCGGTGCCGGGATTCCTCGTAAATCCCACGCCAGTGGCAGAATCTTCGCCCATATTTCCAAACACCATAGTCTGAACATTGACAGCAGTGCCCCAATCATCGGGTATGTTCTCTATTCTTCTGTACGATATGGCTCTTTTCCCATTCCATGAGGCAAACACCGCGCCGATAGCGCCCCAAAGTTGCTTTACTGGATCATCTGGAAAATCTTTTCCAAGAACTTCTTTAACTTTCGCCTTGAATCTTTCAGAAAGCTCCTGCATATCCTCAGCTGAGAGTTCGGCGTCTGTGCTTACGCCTCTTTCCTTCTTCTTTTCTTCAAGCATTCTATCAAGCTGCTTTCTTATTCCCATATCGTCGGCAGGCTCTATACCGGCAGCCTTTTCCATAACGACATCGGAGTACATCATTATCAATCTTCTATAAGAATCCCACACAAATCTTGGATTTTTTGTCAGTTCTATAAGTCCCGGGATAGTCTTTGTTGTCAGACCAACATTCAATATGGTTTCCATCATACCGGGCATTGATTTTCTGGCCCCGGAACGGACAGAAACTAGAAGTGGATTAGCAGGATCCCCAAATTTTTTGCCAGTAATCTCTTCCACTCTTTTAAGATTTTTGTTTACATCAGATTCAAGCTGTTTGGGATAAGATCTTTTGTTTTGCCAATAGTAGGTGCAGACATCTGTGGTTATGGTAAAACCGGGGGGGACGGGCAATTTAAGATCTGGATGTCCAGCCATTTCAGCCAAATTGGCGCCCTTGCCTCCAAGCAAATTTTTCATTGACTCTTTTCCTTCGGCTTTTCCAGCTCCGAAGAAATAAACTAACTTTTTCGATAGTTTACCTTTTTGAGTAGATTTACTACCTGATTTTTTTACCGCGGTTTTGGCCATTTTTTTATCTCCTGTTTGGTGAAGTTGCGGGCATAAACCCGCTTATAATATGATAGCAAATTGTTTGGCAGATTTTACATCAGTTTAGTTCATAAGCGAGTAAGCTCCAAAGTTCCAAAGTGCGACAGTTCACAAGCGCTTAAGTCCTTTAGTAGTTTTGGCTTTTTTGGTCTTTTGCTTTGGCACTTAGGCGATTAAGTACTCTGCCGTTTATGTCTTATGCGCTTTCTCGCTAAAATTATGGCAGCATTGCTAGGAATCTTTCAGCCGAAACTATCCATTGAGTAAAACCATTTTGTCTCATTTTTTTGCTTATCCCTTTTTTGTTTACTACCTGTATAGCGAATGGCGCATTGGTCTTTCTCTGAAAGATCATTAGATTGTTTGAGATATTATCATCACTTAATTTGCACTCTATTAAAACGAAAGGTTTTCCTCTATCAGTTAAGACAAAATCTACTTCTCTTTTTTCTCTGTCTCGCAAATAAAACAGCTCAGTATATGCCTGTCCCAGAGAACGCCAGAGTTTAGTTGCCTTGAAAAGATGTAAAGCTACAATGTTCTCAAAACGTGAAGATTCATCCTGCGCCTCAACCCAGTCATAGAGATAAGCCTTAGCCTCTTTCTTAATGCTTCTAGATATTGATTTTGAAAATGGTTTTATCCTAAAGAAATAATAGAATTGCTCTAAGATCAACAGCCAATCTTTAACAGTATCAAACGAGGCACCCACATCTTCGCTCAGGGAGTTTATGGATAGCGGACTTCCAATCCTTTCTGGCAAAAGATTTGACAAAATTTCAATATTTGAGATTTCCCTTACTGCATAAGCATTTCTGATATCCTCGCGAATCAATAGAGATTTTCTTTCTTGAAACCACATATTGTAAAATTTTTCAGAACTTTTAATGAATGGTTCAGGAAAACCAGAAAAATTAAACAAAAGTTCATAAGTCTTACGAGATTTTGGATTTGATTGCATATCAATTAGATGTTCTTTAAAATTTCTCCATTCTATCTGAACTCCAAGAATTTCGCCAATTGTAAGGGGGAATAAAGGAAGGGAAAAGTACCTTCCCAATAGACTATCCCCGCCTTTTTTAAATAGATCCAAACGCCCACTGCCAGTAATGACAAAAGAAAATTCTCCAGCATATCCGTCGTATACGCCTTTCAAGTAGTTTTTCCACTTTGAGTATTTGTGAATCTCATCAAAAACTACCAAGAATTTTCTTTGTAAATCTCTATTTTCTTTTTCAAAAAAATAAGGATCCTTGATTAATTTTTTTTGGTGGTTTACTATATCCCAATTAAAATAAGAACCTTGCCGCATTTCATTTAGTATCTGCTTTGATAAGGTGGTTTTTCCAGACTGCCTTGGTCCGCTTATAAAAACCATTTTCCCATATTTTTCTAAAATAATCTTCGTGACATCATGTATATTGCGTTTAATCATATCTACATTATTCAACAAAAGTCGGAAAAAGTCAAGATTTTTTTATACTTCGGTCGGAAAAAGTAGCTAACTCTACTGCTACAATTTTCATTTTAACTTGACAACTCAAGCACTCGCAAGCGCGAAAGTTATAAGCGCCCTTTATTCATACCCATTATCTTTGATACGAATGCATAGTTAAATGCTATATCTTCAAGATATTTGTATCTGCCTGTTTTGCCAGAATGCCCACTGGACATATCCATTTTCAGTAAGATGAGAGAATCGCATGTATTATTCTCCCTCAATTTTGCTACCCATTTGGCTGGCTCCCAATACTGCACCTGAGAGTCATTGTATCCAGAAGTAACAAGGATATTTGGATAGCATTTTTTTATCACATTGTCATAGGGGGAATAAGTTTTGATATAGTCGTAATACTCCTTTACATTGGGATTGCCCCATTCATCATATTCACCAGTTGTTAGAGGTATGGTATCATCCAACATCGTGGTGAGAGCATCCACAAAAGGCACCTCGGCAATTATGCCACTGTATAAATCCCCAGCCATGTTTACTATGGCGCCCATCAGAAGCCCTCCAGCACTGCCGCCCTCAGCAAAAACATAGCCTGAACTGGCATATCTTGTTTTCAATTCTTTAGTGGCATCTATGAAATCATAGAATGTGTTCTTTTTATTTAACTGCCTGCCGTCTTCATACCATTTCCTGCCAAGCTCACTGCCACCGCGAACATGTACAATAGCATATACGAAATCCCTGTCCAATAAAGGGAATATGGTTGAATTAAAATCGGCATCCAGAGAATAACCATAAGAACCATAACCATAAATGTAGAGTCTATCTTTCTTGGAATTTTTCTTGTATGCAATACTCACTGGAATTTTGACGCCATCTCGCGAATTTACCCAAACTCTTTTGGTTTCATATTCTGAAATCTTGTAGTTCGGCACTACTTTTTGTTTTATTAGAATAGATTTTTTATCCACAAATTTATAGTCATAAACAGCTGGCGGATTAACCATTGATTCATAATTGTATCTGAAATAAGAAGTTTCATATTCCAGATTGTCTCCTATAGATGCGCTATAGACCTCATCTGGAAATTTTATGTATTCATAAGAATAATCGCGCTTGTCCATAACCCTGAAATTGACAAGAGCATTTTCTCTCTCTTGTAGTACCACATAGTCCTTAAATACCTCAAAATTTTCGAGTAAAACATTGTCCCTATTTTCAGTTATATCTTTCCATAAAAGTTTATTAGACAGATCCTCATTTTTCCCCACATATGAAAGCTTAAAATTTTTTGCCCTGTCATTGTGAAGTATGAAAAATCTATCCTGACCATCTTCTATGTAATATTCCAGACCTTTCTCTCTCGGTCTAAATATTTTTAAATCATTGTCTATTCTGTCTGCGTATATATATCTAAACTCTGTTGTCAAGGTTGACTGTATGCCAAGAAATATGTATTTTTCGCTATTTGATTTTTCAGTATATATGGAAAAGGTTGGATCGGACTCAAAGTATATTTTTTTGTTTTCTCTGCTTTTTATATCATAAACCCAAAGACTATCCCACCTCAAAGTTTCGCTGTCTTGTTTCACATAATATATTCGGCTGGAATCGCCAGACCAGATGAAATTGCTTGTAATTCCTGTTATTTTTGCATCGAGCAGCTTGCCATTCTCAAGGTTCTTAAAGTATATATCGTAAAATCTTCTCCCATTAAAATCCACAGCATAAGCAAGTATATTCTCATTGGGACTTATCTTGACAGATGTTAAATGGCAGAACTCCTTGCCTACAGCTATTTCATTTACATCTATCAGTTTTTCCATCTTGTTATTTTCAATTCTTCTTCTATAATAGATCGGGTAATCTTTGCCTTTCAAAAATTTTCTGAAATAAGTGTAATTTTTATACTTAACAGGCGTTGATTCATCATCCTCTTTTACCCTGCTTTTCAATTCTTTGAATAATTTTTTTTGAAGTTTGGTATCGCTCATTTGATATTTTGTATATTCATTTTCCGCTTTTAGGTAATCAAGAACATTTTTTGAATCTCTTTCTCTCATCCAGAAATAGTTATCTATTCTGGTATCGCCGTGTTTCTCCATTTTATAAGTTATTTTCTGCGCTATGGGTGGTTTCATATCCTCTCCGTTTAAATTGGCAAGCAAGAAAAAACTAATGAGTAAATTAATCATTTGGTCCTCCCAAAATTATTCTACAATAATTTTAGTTTAGTGGAGCGAACTTGCGCAAAAGCCCACCGCTTTACTAATCTCTTTCTCACTAAATCTTTAATAATGCTAGAATAGATAACTATGGAGAATAAAGCATTTTTTATAGCTGTTGGCAGTGAATTGCTTTCTTCAAAAAGCAATAAATATTCTCCGCTCATAGCTTCAAGACTTTTCGAGCTAGGCATTAATTTGGCTGGCGAAATAACAGCCTCTGATAATGAAAAAAGCATAATGGATTCTATAGCTTTTGCCTCAGACAGAGCGGAGCTAATAATAGTAACGGGCGGACTTGGACCAACCTTTGACGATTTGACCAGACAGGCAATTTCAAAATTTTGTAAAAAGCCGCTTATACACTCAGGGGAAATAGAAAAATTTCTTCAAAAAAAGTACAAATTGAAGAATTTGCCTGAAAACTTTTTAAATCAATGTCTGTACCTAAAAGATGCCACTCTTTTTGAAAATAACAATGGCACGGCTTTTGGACAAGCCATAAAAGGGAACATCAAGGGGAAAAATAGAATATTCATACTTCTCCCGGGACCATATAGGGAATGGGCGCCGATGTGGGATGAAAAAATAAAGTATTTTTTAAGAAAAAATTTTTCAGAGAATAAAGTAAAAAGCGCCTTTTTTGGTTTATGCGACCTGAAAGAAATGGAAGTTCAGCATAAGGCAGAGGAAATAATGAAGCAGCATCCAGATGTCTCTTTTACAGTGCTTGCCTCAGCTGGAATATGCGAATTTTCATTCTCTTGCTCGAAAGATATAGACTTCCTCTCTATAAGGAAAAAACTTAGAAAAACATTTGAAGGATATATCTACTCTGAACACAAGAAAACTCTTGCAGAAGAACTTTACAAAGCTTGCCTTTCAAAAGGGCTTACACTTTCTCTTGCCGAATCCTGCACGGGAGGGCTTGTATCAAATCTGATAACCGATGTTCCCGGAAGCTCGCAATTTTACAAAGGTGGGGTAAACTCCTATTCAAATGAAGCTAAGATGAAACTTCTTGGCGTGAGAGGAATCACGCTTGAAAAATATGGAGATGTTTCAGCTGAATGCGCCACTGAAATGGCAGATGGAGCGGCAAAAGTTTTCAAAACTGATATTGCCATATCAATTACCGGCATAGCTGGACCGGGGGGAGGAAGCCAGCAAAAACCTGTTGGAAGCGTATATTTTGCTTTCAATGTAAGAGGAAAAACTTCAAGTGTTTTTAGACTTTTCAAGGGGGATAGAATCTTTATAAAAAATTCTGCCGCCAATTTTGCTTTGTTTAATGTTCTAAAATTAGTAAAATGATATAAGTTTAGCTAATACTTAACATCTAGTATTTTGTACAAGGAGACAAAATGAAAAAATACCTCATACCTGCTATGATAGTGGTATCAGTTTGCATTTCTTCTTGCAAAAAAGAAGAACCTAAAGTAGAAGATACTGCCAATCAAACTCAAAACATTTCCCAAAACACAAATGAACAAAAAATTTCAGACAAATCAGATAAAAAGGACAGCAATATCAAGAAAGCGTATGAGAAAAAGGATACATACTTTTCTCTGCCCTCACTTTCTGGCTCTCAAATAGATCTGGCAAATTATTCAAACAAGCCTGTTCTTTTGGTATTCTTCACAGAGAATTGTCCCTATTGCAGAAAAGCTGCCCCCGCAATGCAGGAACTTTACCAGAAATATTCATCTAAAGGTCTGACTGTAGTTGGGATTTCCACAAAAGACGATCCAGAAGCAACCAAAGAATTTGCCAAAGAACTTGGCATTAAATTTCCTCTAGCCTATCGTGGAAGAAGGATAGCAATAAACTACCGTGTTCAAGGCGTTCCATTCATATATATGCTAGACAAAAACCACGAAATTTACGATGCATGGATGGGATATGATGATTCATATCTTACAGAAATCGAATCCGCTATAGGACATACACTTTGATGAGTATAAGAGTAAAAAAAGGAAAGATAATAATACACAATGCCTTTGATGTAGGACAGGAAATAGATCTTTCCTATGCGAAAAAACTTCTCGATTCTTCAAATACTCAGAGTTTTCGTTTCAAGTTTTCCAAAGACCCACGCAAAGCGATAATAATAAAAGAAGCCCCGCTAAAGATAGAGATGTCTCCAATCTCTTTCAATCTGAAAGGCAAAGAAAACAAGGTTCTGGTAAATTCAAGACTGTGGGATTATGGCGTAATATCAATAAATCTGGAAATTGACATAGAAAATCTTTCATGGGATGATCTACTCTCCATTGCCGAAACAATAGAAAACGGCGAAGAGACAGAAAAAATAGCCATACAAGCCAAAGATGAAATTAAAAACACGATATTCAGAGCTATAAAGAATTTGCAAGAATGGGATTGCTTTGAAGATTACATAACTTATTTCGCCACAGAAGTTGAAGGGGTGAACAATCCAGTTGATATCATAGAAAAAGCAGATATAGCATCTCTTATACTAGCAGAAAATTCGGGCAAACTTTCGCCATCCACATCCCTGCCGATAACAGAAAATTACTTACAATATTACAAAGATGACATCGCTGTGATAGACTGGAATAGCGCCTTTATATATGACTCATCTGGCAATAGAGATGTTGTGGATGTAATAGAATTCTCTCTGACACATTTATTGGAATTGAGATTCTACGATTACTTGATAGACAAAAAACTTGACAGGCTCTATGACACAATAGAAAGTGAGAAAAATTTTTTCAAGAGATTGCTTAAAATGCACTATGAAAAACTCGCTATGGATGCGGGAAGAAATTATGTTGAATTTTCAGATTTTATAGGAAAAGTTGAGAATTCTCTCAAGACCGTTGGCGACCCTTATGTGGCCACAGTTTTCAGAGTTTGCGCGGACCAATTTAGATTTGATGACTGGTATCAGTCAATATCTAGAAAAATGAAGACTCTATTTGAGATAACTCAAATATTTCAAGGCGAGATAACAGCCATGCGAAGCCACATTCTGGAAATAATAATAATACTTCTCATAACCGTGGAATTAATACCATTCTTTTCTTCTATTTTTAAATAAGCATTATTGTCTATTCTCTACTTATTCCGCTAGACTTTTTCAGGAAATCCTAAGGGTTCACTGAAAAAGTATATTCACAGTTAAAATTAGCCGATTTTGAGGCGAGACTAGGCACGAGGAGCGAGCATACACTAGTCTGTAAGCGACGAGCAACGAAGTCATAGTCCAAAAGCGACAATTTGAATGTGAAAGGAAAGTTAGAAATTTTTTTCTGTTTTATTTTTACATAGATGAAAAGACTTTCCGCTAGACTTTTTCAGGGAATCCTATATAGCTTTTTTAAAATTAAATTTCAGGGAAATATTTTTTGACTTTTGCCATGAATTCACCTTTCATTGAGGATGGCAAATTCGCAGAGGCTTTATTTTTTATTTTAAGATAGTTCAAGAATTTTCCATTGTGTTTTATTCTAAAATCCAGATGAGGCCCCGTGGCAATACCGGTCATACCCACATATCCTATAACCTGTCCCTGAGAAACCCTTTTACCTTTCTTTGCATTCGAGGAAAATCTGGAAAGATGCCCATATGTTGTCACATATCCGCTTGAATGAGTTATCTCGACAAAATTGCCATAGCCACCCTTCCAACCAACAAAAGTCACTCGCCCATCAGCCACAGCTGAAACTGGCGTGCCGGTAGGCGCGGCATAGTCTATTCCTAAATGAGGGCGAACATATTTGAGAACAGGATGAAAGCGTTTATAAGTAAAATATGAAGATATGCGTCTATAGTTTAATGGAGCTCTCAAAAACATGGCTTTACTGCCCTGACCTTTTTCATCATAATAAGATCCCAAATATTCCACAGATATCTTCCTGCCAGTCTCATGTCCATCATAGGAAGCCGCAAGTATTTTATATCCTAAAATTTTTCCAGAAGAAGTTTTTTTCTCTTGATAAAAAACTTTGAATTTATCTCCATCTCTGACTTCCGTCAAAAAATCTACTGTCCAAGAAAAAATATCTGTCAAGTTAAGTATCACCGCTGGGGGCGCTCCAACTTTAGACATAGAATTCCAAAGATTGTTCTCTATCTCGCCAGACAATTCAAATTCTTGATTAGAAACTGGAATACTATTGAGTTTATATGAATAGCTATCATCTTTCTTAAAAACAGAGTGAACTTTTTCGCCAATATTAATTTCTATACTTTTAAACACACCAGCGCTAGAGAAAGTCAGCTTATACGAATCCGTTTCTTTCAGCTTTCTGAAATCAACTTTTTTCCCATAAGCCCTAATAATAGAAGATATCTCTCCCCTATCTAATCCTGAGGCAAGCATTTCTTTCTCAAAAATCCCACTAAAAGTTCCAGTAGAAATCTTTAACTGAGAAGAATCTTGAAAATAGGCAAAAGAGCTGGATTTTTTTAATTTCTCATAGGAGTAAAAAACAGACAGACTCAAGACAGCTCCAGATAAAATGATTATGATCAGTCTACGTGTATTCATTAGCAATAGATATATGTCTCCACAAGTTTTTTTATTTCTTCATCTTTCCCATACAGTCTTTCACTTAAATTCTTGTCACCATAAGACATCAATTTTTGGGCGCAAGAGTCAATCACCTCTTTAGTAAAGCCACCCTGCTCATAGACATCCCTATCCTTTATAAGGTATTCTGCTGATTCCTGACACGAGGAAGGCAGTTTCTCAAATTCCTTGTCAGAATTTTCCTTACTAAAGGCATTGCTGTCTACGAAATGATCCTTTATAAAAGAGAGAGAATCCGCGTCCTTAAATCCTTTCGATGCCGCGCAAGCAAGGCCTGCAAGCAAGAGATAAACATTAGCCGAGCCATCCGCAGACCTTATCTCAACTGTCTGGGAAGGAGCTAAAGAATTTGATTTTTTCTCAAGAGGATTTAGGTCAGCAGACATATTGACAGAGCCAGTCCACCCGAGCGGAACTCTCACCAAAGCTGAGCGATTTCGATATCCCCAACACACATTTATCGGCGCCTCCTGATTTGGCACAAGTCTCAGATAAGATGTAGGCACTGTATTGCCAAAAGCCGTAAGCGATTTGGCCACTTTCAAATATCCCGCCATAAGCTTCAAGGCATCATTTGATAGATCTGCGCCCTTTATCATCACATTTTTGCCTTTTTTCATAAGACAACTGTGTATATGAAATCCGCTGCCGGCATGTCCAACGGAAATCTTGGGAGCAAAAGTTATGGTCACACCATACTTATATCCAAGACATGAAAGTATCCATCTTGAAATTGCTATTTCCTCAGCGGCCTTTTCAAGAGGAACAGGCAAGAATTCTATTTCATGCTGGCTCATCTCTCTGTCATCATTTCTTATAAAACCGACTTCACTATGAGCATATTTGACATGTCCACCGCAGTCTGATATAAGAGAAACAGCTTCAGTTCTTAAAAATTCCCATTTATTAAAAGGATAGCTTTCATGGTATCCTTTCTGAGCCTGCGTTGGATAGAGATCACCTTTGGGACCTATCAAGTAGTATTCCAGCTCACCCAAAGCATGAAGTTCAAGCCCACTGACTTTACCAAAGTACGAGGAAGCTTTTTTAAGTATATTGTCTGGCGAAGCAGAAAAAGGATTGCCATCTCTGCCATAAAAAGAACAGATTATGTCCACAGCTGGGATGGGGGAAAAAGGATTTACAAAAGCTGTGGAATACTTAGGCACAACATAGAGATCGCTAGAATGAGCGCCGATACCTTTAAATAGGCTGGATCCATCCACTCTTTCTCCATATGAAAGTATTCTATCCAGATACTTTTCGTCTTTAACAGAAAAATTAAGTGTTTTAAGTCTTCCATCCCCAGCTATATATCTAAAATTGACAGCCTGCACGGAATTCTTCTTCACAAAAGAGATAATATCCTTTTTCGTAAAATTTTCAGATTTTTTGTTAAGTTGTTTCTCTATAATGCTCATATCTCCTCCAAAGAAGCCAGAACAAATAGCGATAAATTAGAATATAGCAAAAGATTAGATGTATGGCAAATTTATTTAAAATGAAGCTTTTTTATTTTTAGCTCATAATGAAATGATGTAAAATATCCGTATGCCAAATAAAATTGAGATTAATGATGATTTCAAAAAAGCCTTTCATTTGGCCGAAAATACCAATAAAAATATTTTCATCACTGGCCGCGCCGGCACTGGCAAAAGCACTTTTTTAGAATATTTCAAAAAACATACACAAAAAAAAGTGGTCTTTCTTGCGCCAACAGGCGTAGCTGCGCTCAATATAGGCGGCGAAACCATACACTCTTTCTTTAGATTCAAACCAGACATTTCACCAGATAAAATAAAAAAGATATCAGGCAAACGCGCCGACATATACAAGAATCTGGATACGATAGTTATAGACGAAATTTCTATGGTGCGAGCCGATTTATTGGATTATGTAGACAAGTTTCTCAGATTAAATGTCAGGAATGAACCATTTGGCGCAATACAGATGCTTTTCATAGGCGACCTCTATCAACTGCCGCCAGTTGTGACAAACGATGAAAAACAATTATTTAAAACTGTTTACAAATCCCCGTATTTTTTTGATTCTAAATCCTTTAATGAATCTGATTTTGAGCTTTTAGAATTTGAAAAAGTGTATAGGCAACAAGATGAAAAATTTATAAATATACTCAATGCAATTAGAAATAAAAACGCTGGCGAAAGAGAAATCAATATCATAAATTCCAGATTTAAAAATACCTTCAAAGATGAAAAATATATGGTCTGGTTAACGCCATACAATACGAAAACAAGCATAATAAATGAAAAAAAACTTCACTCCTTAAAAGAAAAGATATTCACATTCTATGCCGAGACGGATGGAGATTTCAAAAAAGATTCCTATCCAACAAATGAAGAGTTATCTCTTGCGAAAGGCGCTCAGGTAATGTTTCTAAACAATAATCCTGAATATTTATGGGTCAATGGCACCATAGGAATAGTGGAAGATATAATAAAAGGAAAAAATAATAAAGATGACACCATTCTTGTAAGATTAAAATCTGGAGATCTGGTTGAAGTGGAAAGACACACATGGGAAATATTTCGCTACGAATTTGACGAAGTAAAACACAAAATAAAGACAAAGATTATGGGCTCTTTCAAACAATTTCCATTGAAACTTGCTTGGGCTGTAACCATACACAAAAGTCAGGGCAAAACCTATGACAAAATTGTATTAGATATAGACAGAGGCACATTTGCGCCGGGACAACTGTATGTGGCGCTAAGTAGATGCAGAAGTTTAGAAGGTCTAAGTCTGGCCAAACCTATAAAACTTTCACATATATTCCAAGACTGGCGCGTGACAAAATTTCTAACTGAATATCAATATAGCAGAGCCAAACAAAACATAACACTTGAAGAACGCGAAACCATAATAGGAAAAGCCATAAAAGATGGGACTGACCTTGACATAATATACCTAAAAAAAAACGATGAAAAAAGCAAACGCCGAATAAAACCATTAATAGTGGATGAATGTGAATTCAAAGGGTACAAATTCAGGGCTTTGCGCGCCTTTTGCCACAAAGCAGGCGAAGAACGCATATTCAAGATAGAAAGAATCCTCGAAATAAAAGAAGCAAAATAATTTT
>DYLH01000027.1 GCA_020722185.1 Candidatus Avelusimicrobium gallicola
CTATTACTAAAATTTGTAAAATTTATGTGTTCTGATTGTGAAGTGTTGTTATTCCATGTTATCGTAAGGAGAAAAAATGAAAACATATTCTTTTAACGTTATTCCAAATTTGCCAGAGAAATTAAAATCTCTGCAGGAGCTTTCCACAAACATGTGGTTTACATGGAATTGGGAAGCTATAATGATGTTTGTAGGCATAGATGAGGAACTTTGGCATCGCTCGCATAGAAACCCAAAATGGATATTGGGCGCCTTGCCTTACAATAAGTTAGAGGCTATGGGTAATGATGAAAATTTTTTAAGGAAGCTTGCAGATATAAAGGCCAAATTCGATCATTATATGTCCTATCAGGATACATGGTTTAATAAAAATAGACAGGAAGATGAAAAAGATCTTCTTGTGGCATACTTTTCAATGGAATATGGAATAGGAGAGGGATTGCCCATTTACTCTGGTGGTTTAGGAATGTTGAGCGGAGATCATCTTAAATCAGCTTCGGATATGGGGATGCCTGTTATAGGAGTTGGATTGCTTTATAGAAAAGGATATGTTCAGCAGGTATTAAATAGGGAGAATTGGCAGACAGAAAAATATCCTGAAAATGACTGGTACAATATGCCAGTTGAGATAGTAAAGGACGCTCAGGGACATCCCTTGAAGGTTAATCTAGATCTCGCTGGGGAAAATGTATCTGTTGGGGTGTGGAGAGTGCCAGTAGGCCGCACTTCGCTTTATCTTTTAGACACAAATTTGCCAGAGAACTCTCCATCAGCAAGAATGATAACAGAACAGCTTTATGGCGGAGACAGAGATAATAGAATACGTCAGGAAATAGTGTTGGGCATAGGCGGATACAGAGCTTTGAAAGCTATGGGCATAAATCCTCAGGTCTTTCATATAAATGAAGGCCATTCCGCATTTTTATTGCTTGAGAGAATAAAGGATCACATGCAGGAGAGGCATTTAAATTTTGATCAGGCAAGGGAAATAGTGTGGGCCAGTTCTGTCTTTACCACGCATACTCCTGTAATGGCTGGAAATGAATACTTCGATTTTGAATTGATAAAAAAATACTTCGAAAAGTATTGTGTTCAACTGGGGATACCTTTCCCGGAACTTTTAGAGCTTGGAAAAGAAGAAAAAAATTCATTGGGTTTTTGTATGACCGTTATGGCAATGAAGCTCTGCGCCTACATAAATGCTGTGAGTTGGTTGCATATGGAGACTACAAAAAATATGTGGCATAAGTTATGGCATCAATTGCCCAAGTATGAAATTCCAATTGACTATGTGACAAATGGCGTTCACACTAACTCATGGATAAGTCATGAGCATTACGAGCTTTACAAGAAAAACATACACAATAATGGATCATTCGATAGCCTTTCTTATGGATGTTGCGATTGGTCAAAGATACACAATATAGATGACAAACAGTGGTGGGACAATCACTTAGTGAGGAAAAATAAATTAATAAAACTTGTCCGGGAAAGACTTGCCAGACAATATCAGAGGCTTGGGTATGATCATACCATTATAGATGAAATCAATACTATACTCGACCCCAATTATCTTACCATAGGTTTTGCGAGACGTTTTGCCACTTATAAAAGGGCAACTTTGTTTATGAAAAATTTGGAAAGGCTTATGAGGCTTACTAACAATGAAAATATGCCGGTACAATTCATAATAGCTGGTAAGGCGCATCAAGCTGATTCTTCTGGAAAAGAGTTTATAAAAGCAGTGGCGGCGCTAAGTCTCGATAAGAAATTTAAATCCAGGATAGTTTTTGTCGAGGATTACAATATGAATGTTGCCAGATACATGGTTCAGGGCGTAGATATATGGCTTAACAATCCTATAAGACCTCTGGAAGCTTCTGGCACAAGCGGAATGAAGGCGGCTATAAATGGAGCGCTGAATCTTTCTATACTTGATGGTTGGTGGGTGGAGGGGTATGATAAAGAAGTAGGATGGGCAATAGGTGGAAGTGAAAATTATAGAAATGATGAAGAAAGAGATTATGTCGAAGCTGAGTCTTTATATAATCTACTTGAAAAGGTGATAGTTCCTCTTTATTACAAAAAGGAGGATGGCCTTCCTAGGGAATGGATAAAAATGATGAAACGATCTGTCTCAAAGCTTGTTGCTCAATTCAATACAGATCGTATGTTAAAAGAATATTATGAGAAGTTCTACATAAAAGGTAATAGATTCTATAAGAAACTGTCTAATCCTGAAAAACTTGCTGAGCTTTATAGATGGAGAAATGAAATAAAAAAAAGCTGGAACGATGTCAGAATTATAATAGATAATTTTAAGCCAGATATGGAGATAAGAAGCGGAGCAGTTGTGCCTTTGAGGGCTATTGTGTGGCTTGGTAAACTAAATCCTCAGGATGTGAAGGTTCAAACTGTTGTCGGAAATATAGATGGAGACTCTATATTCAAGAAAGGTATGGCTTTCGATATGAAGTATGAGGGCAGATTAGGAGATGCTCATATATATGTTGGGGAGATTAAATGTCATGAAAGCGGTAGACATGATTTTGCTGTCAGAGTGATTCCCAATAATGAGAATATACCGCATCAGTTTATGCCTTTTTTTGTAAAATGGAATGATAATTAATTTTTCTGCCCAGTTCTATCTCTGATGCTAGTGAAGTGTAAAGAAGAAAGAGAGGCGAAAAAAATAATTGGCATGAATGAATATTTTTTTTGAGCTAAATATGCTATAATAGTTTTGGGGCCGAAAGGTCCTAATGAAATAATAGAGAGGTACAAGTAAAAATGGCAAAAGGTAAAGTAAAATGGTTCAATGATAAAAAAGGTTATGGTTTCATAATCCCGGAAGACGGTTCAAAGGAACTGTTCGTTCATCACACTTCTATACAGGGAGAAGGATTTAAAACTCTTAAAGAGAATCAGGAAGTGGAATTTGACATTGAAAATAGCGACAAAGGACCCAAAGCCGTCAATGTCAAGAAAATGGAAGCTCCCAAGCAGTAAGACTTTCATTTTACAATTTAAGGCCTCCGTTAAAAACGGAGGCCTTATTTTTTAATAGTATTTTATTTCTCTTTTGAATATTTCCGGCGGAATTTCATCTTTAATGGGTTTACCGTATACTATCCTTTTTTTGGTTTTTATAAATTCAATCCAGTTAGCTTTATTATCATACTTGTAAGAATAAGAAATTTCATATTCTACATTCCCATCCTGCCCATATTGTTTCTCTTCTAATGGCATGCCCGATGTGTCGCATTCTATGATATTTTTAGAGAAAACTTGTTCTAAGTTGTCATAAGTCATTTCTCTTTGTATTCTTAAAGTATTGTCTGATCTATAGTCCTTGATAATTTCTTTTTTCAGTAAGTCATTTTCATCAAAATATTTTATTGTCAAAGAAAGTGGCTGTTTTGAATACTTATAAACTACTTTTTCAATCTGTTTCTCATCAAAGTCTGTCTTTATTTCCTCCGTTATATTGTTTTTCTTATCTATTTTTTTCTCTAACTTGTATTCTAGGTTTAGATCTAAGTCAAACACATACTCTATAGATTTTGCTGAAAGAAAAATATATAGGTATGTCTTGAATGCCTTTGGCTCTTTTTCCTGTGGAGAGATATTGTATTGAATTTTCATCGACATTTTTTTGCCCTTATGTCTTTTACATGCATAAGTAAAGGCATTTTCTGAAACCAAAGAAAAAGACGTTGTCTTTTCAGCTTTTTTTATAGAGTCCTTGCAGATTTCAAGCGTTTCATCGTAGTCTTTGTAAACATAATTTTTCTGAAGAACTATTTGTCCTGAGCTTTTTTCAAGCTCTTTTATCATTTGTCCATCTCTGTTGTAATATGTTTCAAATTCTGAAGTTACCTTGCCTGGAACCCAACTATTATTTTTTTTATATGAGAGAAGATATACTTTTTTTACCATAGATGGATTGCCATTTATTTTTTCATATAGTTGTGCTTTCGCGTTAATACATAAGGAGAGAATTAAAACTATGATTTTCATATAAAATATATTATACTAAAGGATAGAAAATTTAAAGTTATTTCAAACGGAGGAAAAATGAAAGAAAATGAAAAACAGCAGCAAGTTCAGCTTGAGATCCAGGCTGATGAGCAGACAGCTCAGGGTGTTTACGCCAATCTTACCGGAGTGACTCACAGCGAAACTGAATTTATTTTTGATTTTCTTTTCCTCCAGCCCAATCAGGCTAAAGCTAAAATAAGGGCTAGAATAATATCAAGCCCTGTTCACACAAAAAGATTTCTTCAGGCTCTTGCCGAAAATGTAAAAAGATATGAGGAAAGATTTGGCCCCATTCCTCAAAGGGACGCTGTCCCTCATGGGCACAGTTAAGATTAGCTTATCTTAAAAATATATTCCTTGTTTTCATGAGGCAAAAGACATTGAGTAGATGTGTTTTCTTTCGCCGCAACAGCCTTTGCTGATTCAAACATTTTTTCTATCTGCTCATCTGAATATTCCGGATTTAAGTTGTACATCATAAAGTTTTTCATTGAATTTTTTGCCGCAAATTCAGCGGATATTGTAGCCGATGAATGTCCTCTTTTGGCCATCTGTAAATAGTCGCTATCATTGTAGTAACAATCATGTATAAAAAAATCGCTGCCTTTGGAAAATTTGGCCAGCCTTTCATCATAATCTTGAAGCGCCGTGGCATCGCCCCATATTTCACTATCTGGAGCATAGGCTATTTTCATGCCTCTTACGCCTATAAAATAAATAAGAGTTGATGTAGGATGATTTGCATACATAGTTGTTATCTTGAAATCTGGCAAAATGTCATATGAATCTTCAAAGACTTGATATAGATCTATTTTTGCTTTTGGGGCGCTGCGTATGGGGGAAAATGAACTATAAAAATTAGTTTTTATAATCTCTTTAAGAGACTTTTCTGGATCACTTGGCCCGGCTATATGTATTGTAAATCTAGAATCATGTATTGGCTCAAAATAAGGCAACCCTATGGCATTATCTAAGTGAAAATGGCTCATAAAAAGCCATATTTCTTTATAGTATCTTTTTCTTGAGATAATATCTTTGCCAAGATTTACTATTCCAGTTCCAGCATCAAAAATAAAAATATTCTTGTCTGTTTCAATTGAAAGACACATCGTCTGGCGTCCAAACTTTGATGGGGTTTCAGGCAATTTAGATGGAAGCCCTCTCAGCCCATGCACAGTGAGAATTATTTCATTTGAAGCTATAGGATTTGGAGCTATATTTTCTTCTGGCGCTGCAGAAGTCTGTGGCGGGGCTGGAGCCTGATTCCCATGGTCGGTTCCCTCCATTATAGATCTTACTGTTTTTGAAAAAGTTTCCACATTATACGGCTTTTGGAGGAAAAAATCCGCGCCAAGTTGAAAAGCTCTTTGTTTTTCAACTTCATATGATTTCCCTGAAACTATTATTACCTTTATTTTTTTAGTTGCGGGATCTGTTTTTATCATCTTGCATATATCAAGACCTGTTATGCCTGGCATCATTATATCGCTTATAACCATCTTAGGCATATGCTGTTTTACAAGATTAAAAGCCGCTTTGGAATCATCCACTAACAGGACTTTCCAGCCATCATCAATAAGCAAATCTCTTGAAAGTTGTCCAACCATTGGATCATCGTCTATGATTATTATTTCAGGATTCTCCATAATTGCCTCTAAAGCTTTGTCTGTATTTTGATTTAGTCCATATTCAAAGCTATAATATATTATACATTTTAGGAAATTAAAAAAATATTTCCAAAAGATGTAGAAATTATGATAAGAATAATAGCGGGGTCTAGACGAAGCAGAAGAGTTCTTTCTCTTCCTATGTCGCATCATGTAAAACCTATTTCTGCTAGGATGAGGAAGTCTGTTTTTGACATAATAAGGCCCCATATAACAGGATCCTTGTTCCTTGACCTTTATGCTGGTGTTGGGGTGGTGGGGCTTGAAGCTCTTTCTCGTGGCGCGCAGAAAGCTGTTTTTGTTGATAAGGATCCGCAATGCCTTAAGATGATACAAAAAAATGTGGAAAATTTGGGTTTTAAAGAAGATGCTAAGGTGGTGAAGGGAGATATACTTAAAGGACTTGTTTGGCTGAAATATTATAGTCCGCAAGGGTATGATATTGTCTATATGGGGCCTCCCTACAGAGACCAGGAAAACAATCCTCTTTTTTATTCATCAAAAACTCTAGAACTTGTTGCGAAAGATGAAATTCTTTCTGAATATGGTTTTGTGATTGTTCAGCATCACAAAAAAGAGCCTTTAGAAATCCCACAAAATTTCGAACTCTATAGAAGTCAAAACTATGGAGACACGGTAATTGATTTTGTTAGACCAGCAAATAAAAAATGAGTCTTTTTGAGATAAATTATTCAAAGATTAATGCATGGCTTTTCTGTCCGTACCTATATTCATTTGTTTATGTAGAAAAAAAATATCCACCAAGAAATCCAGCCTCATCTCTTGGGACAAGTATTCATAGGGCTTTGCGCGAATACGGGCGAGAGAGACTTGATCTGGAAGGCCTTTTTTTTGCCTATGATCAGTCATGGGAAAATTCTGGTTATGAGTCACCCCAGCTTATGATGGAGTATTATAGAAAAGGTAAAAAGATGCTTGAAAATTTTTGGCTTTCAGAAATGGAAAGAAATAGTTCCATAATAGCCTGTGAAAAAGACTTTGAGTTTACTCTGGGGGAATTTGCAGTGAGAGGCACTATAGATAGGATAGATAAAATGGCTGATGGCAGAATTGAACTTATAGAATATAAGACAGGGGAAAACGAAAAATATAGCGAATTAATCAAGAACAGCCTTCAGCTTGATATTTACTCTTTGGCCATTAAAAGGGCTATGAACATGGAAGTGTCATATACAAGTATGATACTTCTTGCTTTTGATAAAAAAATAACTCAAGCATATGACACTTCAAGATTTGTTAAAACGGAAGAGTTTATATTAAAGATAGGTGAGGAGATACGCTCTATGAATTTTTCAAGAAAGGGTGATTGTAGCAAATGCCAAATAGCCAAACTTTGCAGATATAGAGAATCGTAATTTAATTATTTTGATTCTTATTCTTTAATTGCTCTCTGTATATATCTAGGAAAGTAGAAACCATTGAAACAAGTATGGGACCGACAAAAAGACCCATTGGACCATATATTCTCAATCCGCCGAAAAGACCTATAAAAAGAAGAAAGAATGGAATTTTGGTTTCTCGTCCTATTAATATAGGTCTTAAAAAGTTATCCAAAAGGCTTACCACAAAGAATCCCCATATCGCTATGAAAATTCCGGCGGCTTTACTTTTAAAGAAGAATGCGCCAATCGCCACTGGAGCCCATATTAGAGATGTGCCTACAAAAGGTATCATAGCCGAAAAAGCGGTCATTGTTCCAAGAAGGACTGTAGAACTTATACCAGCAATATAGTATCCAACTCCAGCTATTATTCCCTGTATCGAGGCTGTAAGCAGAACACCTTTGGCTATAGCCTTTACTGTCAGATAAAACTGGTTTAGTATCATATAGATGTGAGCATTGTCCATAGGAAGCAGTTCCACCATCCATTTGAGAAATCTGTCCCCGTCTTTGAAAATAAAAAAAAGAGTGAAGAGCATTACAAAAAAATCAACCAAAAAGAAAAATACATTTTTCAAGATCTTAGCCCCAGAATTTACAATTTTGTTTTGAATTTGTTCCACATTTTTTAGCGCTATTTCCTTGAAATCAAGTGTTTCAGATTTTATCAATGATGGTAGCTGTATGGTGAGTTCAAGCGATTGGTTGTTATTCAAGTAAGACAATGTCTTGGGATAGAGCTCTTTGCTCTCTTTAAGTAAATTCCAGGAGAAAAAAGTGATTGGGATTATTATTGTAATAAACACTGCCAATGTGGCTATGGCCGCAGATACAATGTCATTGAATCCTTTTTTTCTAAGATGAATATTGATGGGATAGTATAGAAGCGCTAAAACCAAAGCCACAAATATTGGAGAGAAGAAAGGGTATATAATTTTGAGAAGGCTATAAATGAGAATAGCCAGTATTGCTATGAAAAATATGTTAAAAATTGCGCTTTTATTGAGTTTCATCATAACAAATATAGTATACAAATTTGCTCAAAATATTTTAAAATTGGTTTATAATGAAAAATAAAGATTTTTTTAAAGGTTTATTTGCTAAAAAAAATGTTTTAAATTTTTCTATAGGGAAATATGAAATCCCTCTGGGATTCTTTTCTTTGCTTACTTTTTTGTTTTTGCGCAATGACCCAAAAATTTTGTATCCGCATGTCTTAATCATTTTGGCTGGTTTTCTCGGATTTAATCTTTTTTTTAATTTGACCACAAAGAAGAAATCTGAAATAGATTTGAGATTTTATTTTTTAGTAAACTTTGTCAATTGCTTACTCATATTTCTCATGTTAATGTTTTCAGGAGGTAAATTTTCTTCTCTTTGGTTTCTATTTCTTCTTCCTACAATGGCGATGGCTCTGTCTGGAGAATTTTTTCACTCTTATATGATAG
This sequence comes from Candidatus Avelusimicrobium gallicola, assembly GCA_020722185.1. Classification (GTDB taxonomy): domain Bacteria; phylum Elusimicrobiota; class Elusimicrobia; order Elusimicrobiales; family UBA9959; genus JAAYVI01. The sequence goes on from DYLH01000027.1 coordinate 8,559, forward strand.
TTGCTTCATCTGTTTTATTTTTGGCATATTTTTATGTTCTTGACTTTAGCAGAGATTTTCAGGATTATTTCTCTTTGATTTTTAAAGCTTTTGTGATAAGTATCGCATCTTCTTTTATAAGAGAAAATGCCTCGGCAAGAAAAGCTCTTGAGGCTGAAATCTCATTTAAAAGAAAACAAGCTGAATTGCTGATAGAGCAAGTGACTAAATCTAAAAAAATAAAAGATGATGGAAATGAGTTGCTAAACATTGAAAATGAAAAGAGAGATTTTGATATGGTGGCAATTCATGATTTAAAAAATCTGATAAGTGTAATAAGCATGATTTCTCAGATATTGCAAAAAGACGAATGGGAACATAAAAAAGAATTTGAAAAGCTTGCTTCAGCTTCTAAAATGGCTGTCAGATTGTCTAAATATGCTCTGTCACTGAGAAAGGATTATGTTTTTACTCCTCAAAGATTGGATTTGGGAATTCTTTTTCGTGAAGCAATTGAGCTTCTTGAGTATAAATTGGTATCAAAAAAGATAAATGTTAGAAATGAATTGATTAAAGATAAATTTTTTGTCAATGTCGATAAGATGAGCTTTCAAAGGGCTATAATAAATATTATCCTAAATTCATACCTCGAATTAGACCCGGGGGGGATAATAAATATATCAGTGTCAGAAATTCAAGGCAAGATAAAAATTTTGATAGCAGACAATGGGCCGGGATTTCCCCAATCTATACTTGATGGAATAAAGCCTTTCAATACCGGAAGAATAAAACAGGGCGGTACTGGCCTTGGCCTTTATTCAGTTCTTAATGAAATAAATAAAAATTCTGGAGAATTTAGAATATACAATCTGCCACAGTCTGGAGCATGCTGTGAAATAATATTACCTTTAGCGTGAAATTATAAGAAAAAGTATTTGGCGAATACGGCAGTTCCTAATAGAATCCTGTAAATCACAAATAAACCCATACCTCTTTTTTTTAGATAGGAAAGAAGAAATTTAATTGAAATTATTCCAAAAATAAATGAGCTCACAAAAGCGGTTATAAGCGAATAGTTTATTGAAGAGATGTCCAATTTCCTCATTTCTAAAATACCAGCTCCAAGTATTATTGGCGCAGAAAGCAAAAATGAAATTCTGGCCGCATCAAATCTTTTATAACCAAGCATTAAAGCGGCGGATATTGTCATCCCAGAGCGGGATGCTCCCGGTATTATGGCTAAGGCCTGCGCAAGGCCTATTAAGATAGCATCTTTAAGAGAGAATTCTTTTTCCTCTTTAAAAGTTTTTGCTTTTCTGTCTGCAATCCAAATTGCAATGGAAAAAATTATTAAAGAAGCTGCTACCATTATTGGAGTTCTAAATAGAGTTTCTGCATATTTTTCAAGCGATAGTCCAACTACACCAGCTGGAATGGTTGCTATGGCTAAAAAAAATAGTTTTTTGCCTTCTGGCGAATATGGATCTTTGAGAGTTTCTTTTAGTATTTTTACCCAATCTGAATAGAAAAATATCACTATGGCTAACAAAGTGCCGATATGAAGCATTACATCAAAAGCAAGACCCTGATATGGTTTGTTAATAAAGAATGGAAATAATGTGAGATGGGCTGAGCTTGAAATAGGTAAAAATTCTCCTATTCCCTGTAGAACTCCAAGAAAAAAAGATTCAATAAAATTCATATTTTCCTCCTGACAAGATTTACTCCGCTATAGTAGTGTTTAAGTATTTGTTCATAGCTATATCCTAACCTTGCCATCTCATCAGCTCCATGTTGACACATCCCAACTCCATGACCATGTCCTTTGCCTTCAAACACTATGTATTTAGAATTTATGGAAATTGAAAATAATGTGCTTCTTATTGCATCCCACCCAAAATACCTTCCTGAGATATGATAAAAATCACTGCCCGATATTCTTTTTGAGTAATTGGTAGAATAAAATTCAATAAATGAGGCTCGTCCAGAAGAGGTTCTCGAAATAATTTTAACTCCTTTAAGTGGAATTTCTGTTTTGAATATCTTCTTCTGCGCAAAAACTTCAAATTTTTTGTAATTTATTTTTGTTCTCCATCTGTATCCGTAGGCTTTTCTGCAATATGGTTTTGCAAGAGGTCCATCTGTGACAGGTTGCAAATAGTCTTTTCCGCCGTCAGGCCATATATCAGAGGCTTTGTCAGTTCTTCCTCCGCATATCGAGTGATAAAATGCCCATATCGGACGGCCTTTATATTCAAGTATTTCCCCGCGTGTCTCTTGCACAGCTTTAACCGCCTTTCTATTTATTTTACCATATCCATTGTAAAGCTGACAATGAGTGCTATCGCAAAGGTCGAATCCATTAGATTTGTGTCTTCCAATACTGGCAAGAGTGTATGTCCTTGAGGCAACTGCCTGAGCCTTGTAGGCTTCATAATTTTCAATATCGTAAACTTCGGCTGAAACTACGCTTTCAAGATATTTTTCCAGTTCTATAGAGTTTATCATCTTTAACTTACTATTTTGCGCAGATATTTTGAGATTGCCATAATAGCTTCTTGTTTTTTTTGAATACTTAATAGTGAACATGCCATTGCACTTTATATCAAGTTTACTTTTTTTCTCTTTTATTTTCTCATTTGTGATTAAAATTTTTTGTGCGTCGGCTTTTATTTTAGCTTTTTTTATTGCCATGCCATTGCTTTTACAAAAGCTTTTGGATTCAAAGTCAATAGCATTCGGGGGGGTTAGGTAAGAGATCATTATTTTTATTTCTTTGGCATTGACAATTGAATTGAGGAATAGGATAAGGAATAGAAAAATATTTTTTGATTTCATCAGGAATCTTTTTTATTGTAGAGAAGTTTGCCTTTAAGATTTTTTACATCTTCAATATCTATTAGCGCAAATCCTCCAGTAGGCATTTCAATGGCATTTTCTCCAGTTACTTTTTCTGCCATTATTTTAAGAAGTGGTTGGTGGCCAACTATTAAAATATCTTTCCCTTGTGAAAAATTCAAAGATACTGAAAGGGCTGAATCAGCGTCTTGCCCTGCCAGTTCCGGATATTGAAATATTCTGTCAAGTCCAAAATTTTTTGCAGCTATAGTGGCCGTTTCTATGGCTCTTTTATATGGGCTGGAAATTATCTTAAATGGAGAAAATCCCAATTTTTTCAGCAAATCAATGGACATCTCTACCTGTTTTTTCCCTTCATCTGAGAGTGGTCTCAGTGAGTCATTTGTGACTTTAGCTGTGAAAAAATCCAAAGCATGGCCATGTCTAAGAAATGTTGCTTTCATATCTTTTGCCAAATAATACCCTGACATTCTATCAAATTGGCATTTCTCTCTCAATATTTTATAAGTTTTTCTAATGAGCTAAAAAATAAGTTTTTTTAACTTTAGCATTGTAAATGCTTTTACTATAATTTCACTTGAACAGTTTTGTGATTGGAGGTCAAAAAGTGAAATATCATGTGCTTGAAAAAGAACAGCTGAACTGCTTCATAAAAAGTTTGGCTAAGAAAATGAAGGTAGTGGCCCCTATTTCCAAGGGTCATGGTAATTATGTGTTCGGGGAAGTAAAAAGCGCAGACGAAATATCTTTGAATTATGTGCCTACGATACTTCCTCCAAAGAAATATTTTATGCCAACTAAAGAAAAAATGCTCGATTTTGATTTAAGTGGGAAAGAGCCGAAAGACACCGCTGCTCTTGACCTTGAAGAAATAGCTATTTTTGGGGTCCATACTTGTGACCTTGCCGGTATACAATGTCTAAATATAGTTTTCAATGAAAGGCCGAGAGACTATAATTATCTGCTGAGAAAAGAGAAGCTATTTATAATAGGTCTTGAGTGTAACAAATATTGCGATGAATATGCAAGCTGTACGCTGGTAAATTCACATTTGCCCAATGGCGGATATGACCTTTTCTTTACCGACCTAGGAGACAGATTTCTCATAAATGTGAATACGCAAAAAGGAGAAGATTTTGTAGAGAGCATAGATTTGCCCAAAGCTGAACCAAAAGATATGACAGCTCTTGAAAAATTGCGTGAAGAAAAGAAGAAAATATTTAGAAATGAAATTGATGTCGATCCCAAGAAAATACCAGAGATGCTTGACAAGGTCTACAATAGCAAACTATGGGAGAAGGTGGGGGAAAAGTGCCTTTCTTGCGGCAATTGCACCAATGTTTGCCCCACTTGTTATTGTTTTGACATGGAAGATTTCATAAATCTTGATCTTAAAACAGGATACAGATTGAGAACATGGGATTCTTGCCAGTTTGAGACATTTGCCACAGTGGCTGGTGGCGAGAATTTTAGAAGTCAGAGATCCATGAGACAAAGGCATAGGGTGTATAGAAAATTTAAATTCCCTGTGGATAAGTTCAACAGATTTTTCTGTACAGGTTGCGGCAGATGTTCTAGAACTTGTATGGCAGGCATCAATCTTAAAGAGATACTCAAAGAGGTGGCGGAGGAATCTAAATTCTAAGGAGCATATATGGACATAAATAATTCCAATTGGCGAATAAGAAGAGGAAAGATTATAGACTCCAAACAGATGACACCAAGTGAAAAATGGTTTGAGATAGCGCTTGATGAAAAAGAACTAGATCATGAACCGGGACAATTTGTTCAGGTGGAGCTTTTTGGAGTGGGGGAAGTGCCTATATCAATTTGTTCTTCTCCAACAAAAAAGGGAAGTTTTGAGCTTACAGTCAGGGCGGCGGGACGAGTTACAAGAGAAATGCATAAGCTTGAAAAAGGCGATTTTATAGCCATACGAGGCCCTTTTGGCAGGCCATTCCCTGTTAAGACAATGGTCGGAAATGATCTGCTTTTTGTCGCTGGAGGTCTTGGTATAGCGCCATTGAGATCTTTGATAAACTATGTCATGGATAATAGGAGAGAATTCGGAAAAGTAGATATTTTACTTGGCAGTAAATCTCCCAAAGATATGCTTTTCTCTGATGAAATAGGCAAATGGGGCAAGAGACTTGATGTGAATTTTGCCTGTACTGTGGATAAGGCAGAGCCAGAATGGAAAGGAAATGTTGGATTGATAACAAGTCTTATCCCGGGAGTAAACTTGAATCCTGAAAGGACATATGCAGTTGTTGTTGGCCCGCCGGTGATGTATAAGTTTGTTATAGCTGAACTCCTTAAAAAGAACATACCTGAAAGACATATAGTTCTTTCTCTTGAAAGACATATGAAATGCGGTATGGGTAAATGTGGACATTGCCAGATAGACCATCCCAAAAATTACTACTGCTGCAAGGATGGCCCTACTTTCACATATGATGAAGTGAAAGATGCTAAAAAACTTTAAGGTATAATAGGAGAATAAGATGTCAAAAGAAAAAAAAGTTCTAACCAAGCCAAAGGTGGCGTTTTTTGACTTCGCTTGCTGCGAAGGATGTCAGCTTCAGGTGGCAAATTTGGGAGAGAAATTGCTGGATTTGTTGGGCCTGATAGATGTTGTGGAATTTAGAGAAGTGATGAGCGAAAAATGGGACAAAGACTATGATATTGCAATAATAGAGGGATCCATCACAGATCATCATGCTGAAGAAAGAATAAAGAAGATCAGAGCCAGAAGTAAAATATTGATCGCCTATGGCTCATGCGCTACGCTTGGCGGAGTCAATGGAATGAAAAATTCATTTGAACTTGAAGAAATAAGAAAATATGTTTACGGGGACAAATACCATTACTTTGATTCAATGACCACAAAGGCTGTGGATCAGGTGGTAAAGGTGGACTACTATGTGCACGGATGCCCTGTTTACCAACCTGAACTGGTGGAAGTGCTTAAATGCGCGCTTCGCGGCATCCCCTATTCAGTGCCAGATAAGCCAGTTTGCGCTGAGTGCAAGCTAAATGAGAATTGTTGCCTTTATGATAAGGGAGTTGTCTGTTTGGGACCGTGGACCAGAGCGGGCTGCAATTCATGGTGTCCAAATAATGGAAATTTTTGCTATGGCTGCAGAGGGCTTGTAAAAAATCCGGCCAAAAATGCGGCAAAGGACATCATAGCAAGATATAAACTAGATGAGAAATTAATGAAAAATAAGTTTGATATGTACAATAAGGCCAAGGAGGTTTCAGATGAGTCTAAAAAATAATGAGCTTGACATAAAAGTTGAATATGTTACACGCGTTGAGGGACATGGAAATATAGCGGTCAATGTTAAAAATGGCAACATTGAGAAATGCGAATTTCATGTTGTAGAATCTCCAAGATTTTTTGAAGGCATGCTTCGCGGTCGCTCAATTTTTGAAGCGCAGCACATAACTTCAAGAATATGTGGTATATGCTCTTGTGGCCATTCTCTAGCATCCATACAGGCTTCTGAAGATACTATTGGATTTAAGCCGAGTGAACAAACTACAAAGCTCAGAAAGCTGCTTTTAGACTATGAATTTTTAGACAGCCATATCCTTCACATATATCTTTTAGCCGCGCCAGACTTGCTCGGCGTTCCTTCATTTGTGCCTCTTATAAAAACTCATAATTCTGTGGTCAGAAGGGCACTTAGAATGAAGAAAATCTTCAATGATGTTTGCGATATTTTGGTTGGAAGGCATGTTCATCCCATAACTACAACTATAGGCGGTTTTACTAAACTTCCATCGCCAAAAGAGCTTGATGCCATGATAGATTTATTGGAGGGAATAAGGGAGGATATGAATCAAACTCTCTCTATAGCGGCTACACTTAAATTCCCAGAATTTTATAGGGAAACTGAATATGTAGCTTTGGTGTCAGACGATGAAGAATATCCTTTGCTTATGGGAGATATAGGATCTTCAGATGGAAAACGTTTCAATAAAAGAGATTATCGTCTTGCAACTAATGAGTTTGTCGATCCAAGGTCCAGCGCAAAATTTACAAAACTTTCTAGAGAATCATATATGGTTGGCGCTCTTGCGCGTTTTAACCTTAATTCCTCAAAACTTCATCCCAAAGCCAAAAAGGCAGCAAAAGAGCTTGGATTTAAGGCGCCAAATTACAATCCATTTATGAATACAGTGGCCCAGGTTGTGGAAGTGGTTCACTGCTATGAACACGCCATAGATATAATGAAAGAACTTAGAAAAAAAGGCATAGATTATTCTGAGGAGATAACAGTGGGACTAAATGAAAAAGGCAAGATACCTGTCAGGGCCGGAAATGGCGTGGGCGCTGTCGAAGTCCCAAGAGGGATATTGTTCCACAATTATGAAGCTGATGAAAAGGGTATAATAAAAAATGCCAATTGCATTATCCCAACAAATCAGAACATAAACAATATAGAATATGACTTTATGAAATTTTTGCCAGAGATAATAAATGAGTCTAAAGAGGATATAAGGCTTAAGCTTGAAATGCTGGTAAGAGCCTATGACCCGTGTATCTCTTGCTCTGCTCATTATCTAAATGTTGATTTTGTGGAATAATTACAAAAAGAGAATAGAAATTAAGAGATTGACTTGGAAGGTTTGAAAGTTAGGACTTTGAAACTTTCGAACTTTAGAACTTCCGAACTTATGCAGTAATTTCAACTGTGAATATATTTTTCTTTGCCCCCTATTTTGTAGAATATTCCTATGGATATTTCCATCAAAGAAGAGTTAAAGTTTATAGATAAGACAGTTATTGTCTGTCTTGGCAGTGAATTGCGTTGCGATGATGGACTTGGCCCTTATATTGGTGAAAATTTGAAAATAAAAAAAGAGGGATTGAAAATTGTAAATGCCTTTTCTGTGATAGAAAATTATGTGGAAGAGATTATAAATTATGCGCCCTCTAAATTGATTGTAATAGATGCCGCTTTTTTTGATGGAAAATCTGGTGAAATGAGAATTTTGCCTTTAGAAAAACTTTCATCATATAAAATAGTTTCCACGCACAGCTTTCCGCTTGAGGCTGTACTGCGGATAATAAAACAGGATTTGCCTAAACTTGAAATAAAAATACTTGGAGTTCAGCCTCTAGATATAGGATATGGAGAAGGGCTGAGCTTTCCAGTAAAGAAAGCGGCGGAAGAAATAATATGTTTTTTAAATAATGAATTCTTGTGAGAATTTTTATCATTGAACTCATTATATTTTAATGCTGAAGTAATACAGGAGGAGAGATGAATGCAATTACTTTGCTTATAATAGCTGCTTGCGTTTATGCTTTGGCTTATAAATTTTATGCGACTTTTATAATTTCAAAAATTCTAGTTTTTGATAAAAACAGAGAAACACCAGCTTATGCTATGGAAAATGGATATGATTATAAACCTACGAATAAATGGGTGCTTTTTGGACATCATTTTGCGGCTATAGCTGGAGCTGGTCCATTGGTTGGGCCTGTCCTTGCCGCTCAATTCGGGTATTTGCCGGGTTTTATATGGATACTTATAGGCGCTGTTCTTGCTGGGGCGGTGCATGATATGGTGGTTTTATTTATGTCTGTCAGGTACAAAGGCATTTCCCTGACTGAAATAGCAAAAAATGAATCTGGAAAAATTGCGGGCACATCCACTGGTATAGCTGTGTTCTTCATAATAATCACGGCGCTTGCCGGGCTGGCTATGGTGGTTGTAAACGCTCTAGCTGAAAGCGCTTGGGGTACATTTTCCATAGCCGCCACTATCCCAATAGCAATTTTTGTTGGGATATATATGGAGAAATTAAGACCCGGCAAAATAACTGAGGCTTCTGTAATAGGGGTAGCGCTTGTTTTGTTGTCTATAGTGGCGGGAGAGAAAATAGCCTCAAGCAATTATTCTTCATGGTTTTTGTATTCAAAAGAGACTATTTCAATAAGCCTTGCTGTATATGGAATGCTTGCTTCTATACTTCCGGTGTGGCTTCTCCTTGCGCCAAGAGACTATCTCAGCTCCTATATGAAAATTGGGACTATTGGCTTGCTTGCTTTAGGTATAATATGGGTTCATCCGCAGATTAATTTTCCAGCTTTTACTTCTTTTGTCAATGGTGGTGGCCCTATAATACCCGGAAAAGTATGGCCTTATGTGTGCATAACCATAGCGTGCGGCGCTATATCTGGTTTTCACAGTCTCATAAGCTCTGGCACCACGCCTAAAATGATAGAAAGCGAAAGTGAGATAAAGTTTATAGCTTATGGCGCAATGCTTACCGAAGGTTTTGTCGCGCTTATGGCTTTGATTGCAGCCACAGTTTTACCTGCTGGTGATTATTTCGCCATAAATCTTCCGCCAGATGTCTTTGAGAAAATGGGCTTATCTATAACTAATCTTCCATATCTATCTGCTCAAGTTGGTGAAAATTTGCAAGGGCGAGCTGGTGGGGCGGTGACTTTGGCTGTTGGCATGGCTCAGATATTTTCATCCATTCCGGGAATGAAAAACTTGCTTTCATACTGGTATCATTTCGCGATAATGTTTGAAGCTCTCTTTATACTGACGACAATAGATGCTGGCACTAGAGTGGCAAGATATATAACCCAAGAGGCTGCGGGGAAGGTCTTTAAACCTTTTGCTGATATAAATTGGTGGCCTGGAGTTATATTGACAAGCGCGCTTGTGTGTTTTCTTTGGGGAGCAATGCTTCTAGCTGGAAATGTCAGAACCATATGGCCTATGTTTGGAGTTGCTAATCAGCTCTTGTCCGCAATAGCGCTTGCCATCTCCACTACTTATATAATGAAGAGAACAAAAAAGATATACTCTCTTGTCACTTTTGTTCCTTTTATTTTTATGCTTTCCACAACTTTTTCTGCTGGAATAATGAATATAAAAGACAATTATCTTCCCATGGCAAATACTCAAGGATATATCAATGTGGCTCTTACTTTGATAATGATAATTTTAGCTGCTGTCATAAGTGCTGTTTCTTTCAAGCAATGGTACTATATAATTAAAAAAGAGCAGTGATTTAGAAGGGAATAGTATGCATATTCATGAAGAGAATAATCACGAGCAGCATCATCATACTCATTCATTTAATCGAAGCGGAAGAAGCAAATTTATATGGGTGATAATACTTAACTTTTCTATTTCCATTTTTGAAATAATAGCAGGCGTCCTTTCTTCCAGTATGGCTCTTGTGGCGGATGCTTTTCACAATATGGAAGATACTGCTTCTGTAATTTTGAGTTTTTTCGCATGGAAAATATCTTTCAAAATGCCGGATAGAGATAAAACATACGGATACAAAAGAGCAGAAATAGTGGCTGCTTTCTTAAATTCAGTTTTCCTGACAGCGGTTTGTCTTTATCTTGCTTTTGAGTCCATTAAAAGATTTGTAAATCCTCAGCCCATAAATTCTAATTTTATGCTTTTGGCCGCCTCTTTTGCTTTTATAGTTAATATGACATCGGTTTTTATGCTTAAAGAGGATTCAAGCAAGAATATGAACTGGAAAAGCTCATATCTTCATATGCTTGGCGATGCGATGTTTTCGCTTGCGGTAATATGTGGAGCGCTGGCTATGAAATTTTGGAATATTTATTGGCTGGACCCTGCCTTATCTATTATAATGAGCTTTTTTATATTCATTCAAACTGTTAAAGTTTTTAGAAAATCTCTAGCTATATTAATGCAATCTGCTGCCGAACTTGATTATGAAAAAATAAAATCGGAGATAGAGGGTTTAGATGGAGTAAAGAATATTCATCATGTTCATACATGGATGAGCAATGAAAATACAATATACTTTGAGGCTCATATAGAAGTAAGAGAAATGTTTGTTTCTGAAAGCTGCGCCCTTTCATCAAAAATTGAAGATATACTTAAAAAAGGATATGGCGTCTATCATACCACTCTTCAATTTGAAACTGATAGGTGTCCGAAAAAAGAAATGTTTTACTAAGTTTTTTGTTTGTATAATTCTCTAATATGATGGAAAGACTATTTAAAACAAAATCGATAGACTCTATAATTTCTGAAAGTGAAATGGGAAATAATAAACTTGCCAGAGTGCTTGGCCCTTTTGATGTAACAATGATAGGTATAGGCGCCGTAATAGGAGCTGGAATTTTTGCTATGGTTGGAGAGGCAGCGGTGAAAGGGGGAGCTGGACCTTCTCTTATAATTTCCTTCATAATAACAGCTATTGCTTGCGGTTTTGCTGCCTTATGCTATGCTGAATTGTCTTCTATGGTGCCGATATCAGGTAGCGCTTATGTATATTCCTATGCCACATTGGGGGAGTTAGTGGCATGGATAATAGGCTGGGACTTGATAATAGAATATGCCATAGGAAATGTGGCTGTGGCTATAAGCTGGTCGGGATATTTCAATGATTTATTAAATAGCGTTTTTGGTCTTAATATCCCAATATGGCTAAGGACAGATTATAGAACTTTTGTCCAGAAAGGCCTTGATCTGGCCTCAGTTCCTCATATCTTTGGCATACCTATAGTTTTTAACTTGCTGGCTATGTTTGTAGTCGCTTTTTTGACATGGATTCTTGTTAGGGGGATAAAAGAAAGCGCTTCTTTTAATAGTTTTATGGTTTTACTTAAAATAGCCATACTTTTGCTTTTTATAGGGATAGGTTTCTATTATTTTAACGCTGATAACTGGAAGCCGTTTGCGCCGGGTGGGTGGAAAGGCATACATATCGGAGCGGCAACAATATTTTTTGCCTACATAGGCTTTGACGCGGTTTCCACCGTTGCTGAAGAAACTGGGAATCCTAAAAGAGACATGCCAATAGGTATAATAGGCTCTCTAGTTATATGCACAATACTTTACATACTTGTTACTATGGCTTTAACAGGGATGATGCCCTATGAAAATTTAAAAGATAAGATCTCAGAGCCGCTTGTAGCAGGTTTGCAATACAATGGTGTGGGGAAATGGGCTGTGGCTATAATCTCTTTTGGAGCTGTCGTGTCAACTACTGCCGTTCTTCTTGTCTTTCAAATGGGTCAGCCCAGAATATTTTTTTCAATGTCAAGAGATGGACTTTTGCCAAAGTCATTTTCAAAAGTTCATGAAAAATATAAAACGCCTCATATCACAACTATATGGACTGGAATTTTTGTAGGCCTTCTTGCCGCGGTAAGCAATATTGATGAAATGGCAAATTTGTGCAATATAGGCACACTTTTTGCCTTTATACTCGTTTGTGTCGGCGTTATATTACTGAGGATAAAAGATCCCAAAAGAAATCGTCCATTCAAGGCTCCTGGAGGATTTATAACGCCTATACTTGGAGCTGCTTTTTGCCTTTATCTTGTAATGGGTCTAGATAAAGTCACATGGATTAGGTTTGTGGTGTGGCTTGCAATAGGTATTATGATATATGTTTTTTATGGCTACAAAAATAGCAATCTTGAAAATAGAAATATTTCTTGAAAGACATATGATGGAGGATGTATGTTCGATAAAATAAAAGACATGTGGGAACTCAAGAAGAAAGCTGAGGAGCTTAAGAAACAATTAGATGTTCTCAAATTTTCTTCAGAGGACAAAATTTCCAAAGTGGAGGTGAATGCTTCCTTGGAAATTCTTTCAGTTGAGATTAAGGACATAACAGATAAAAATAGCTTGGAAAAATCTCTTAAAGAGAATATAAATAAAGCTTTGAAAAATGCCCAAACTGAAGCCGCAAAGAAAGCTATGAGTATGGGTATTGGCTTTTAAGGGAAAATATGCCCGGTGTGGAAACGGCAGTGCTTGCAGGGGGATGCTTTTGGGGAATGGAAGAGTTGCTTTCATCTCTTGATGGAGTATTGTCCACTGAAGTCGGATACTGTGGCGGAAAACTAGAAAATCCTGTTGAATGTGAAAGGAAAGTTA
>DYLH01000028.1 GCA_020722185.1 Candidatus Avelusimicrobium gallicola
TAAATACCAAAAGTTAGTCGTATAATAATAAAGTGTATATATTGATAGCATTAAAGCAAGCGAAATATAAATTATTTTTTTATAATTTCTGATGATTCTATACATATATTTAAAGTTTTAGTTTAAACACTGAAATCAATTTGCCCTGTTCAACCAATTTGTACTTTAGCTGGCAAGCATCAAAAATCTTTTTCATTTCCATATATTTTCTCATTCTGGCATATCTTTCAATCTTATTAAAGCTAGAATCAAATATTACAGAGTATGGATCATAGAAGTTTGGAGATAATAGGTCATTATCTACAAAAATATATGAAGGATTATCTTTATTCAAAATTGCAATATTTTTTTCAACCTCTCTTGAGGTAAATAAGGTGGGGCCAAGCGTAAAATTATGCATTTTGCTATATTTGTCTGTTAAGAATGTTAGTAAGACATCAAATTTAGAAATTATATATATCCCTTTTTCACCTTTAGAGTATTTTTTTATAATATCTAAAGAATCCTTAAAATAATCTTGAGAAATGGTAGAATAAAAATCGGACTTATCTATCGTCCATTGATATGTTTTATGGTATTTAAATATTTTCTGGAAATTGATTTTCCCAAGTTTACCCACATAAAAATTCTTGGCAAAATACAGAGAGAATAAAGCCAAAAATAATGTAAAAACCATCTTAAATAGATTGAAATATTTTTCTTTTGAATTAAAGCTAAAATAATAATTTTCATAGATATATCCAGCCAAAATAAAAGAAATCAAAGCAGAAGTTAAAGGAATGTTGATGTGATCATAAAGCCCACTCCACATATAATAGGTAATAAGTTCTATAGAGTAAATGAAATAAAATATAAATAAATATTTAAATTCATTTTTCAAATTCTTAAAAATTGCGAGAGATATATATCCTAACACTATATATATCAAGATAGCGGTGAATACACTTGTATAATAACCAAAATTAAAAAAGCCGAATATCATATAGATAAAACTTTCAGATTTAGTAAGTTTAGATAGATAAGAATAAAACAAAAAGCCTAAAGAGAATAAAATCATCACTTTTAATACATATGCTGTATTATTTTTTATATATTCATTCTCTTTAAAAAAGAAGAATAGCGATATAATAAGAGCTAAATACCCCATAAGCCCATAATTTAGATTTAAGTAAATGCCCAAAATAGACGAGAAAAAAGAGAGAAAAAGATATATACTATTTTTGCTGGTATAATATCTGAACAATAAAAACAATACTATCACATCCATGAAATGTAATATTGGATTTATGCCCGGAGCGAGAATAAGTACCACATAAGAATTGACAAAAAAACTTAATATTAGAATCAATATGGAAGTTTTAAAATAAAAATTATAGCCGAATATCTTATAAAAAACCAATATAAAAACAATAAAATAAGGCAGATACAATATATAGCTTTTGTAATAATTGCCTATAGAAATACCGCCAAACAATTCCATTATCTTCTTTATAACTATCGCAGAGCCTATACCATATTGGAAATAGATCTCTTTTAAAGGTTTACCATTTGTATATTCGTTAATCGGAGATAGAACATATGAGGTATGATCTATTTGACCCCTATTCATATTTCTATGAATATATTCAAGTCGATTTTGGGAGTAAAAATCAACTATATTTTTTAACATTTTCACTTCTTCATCTCTCTCGTTTATCAAATACCTATCAAATTTTTCGTTTAACCTCAATCTTTCCATTATAATTTCGATATCAAGCCTAGCTAAATCCTGTTTTTTAAGTGTAATCCTATTATTCCGCTTGTATTTGTTATATAATTCTAAAATTTTATCTCCATATACCAAACTTAAAAATTTTTCATTAGAGACATAACTTCCTTCAACCGATGTAATTTCGTCAATTTGCAGATATTCATTCATTATGAATTTTTTGCCAAAACTTATATTAAGTATTTCATAAGTAATTAAAATTAGTAAAATAGAAATTACAATGTTTAAAAGATATTTAGTTTTTATATCAAAAAATAGGAATATACCTGCAATAACTACTAAAAATCCATAAAATAAGGTGACAATAATAAACGTTTCACTAAATACCGGTCCATAGAATAAATACTTAACTAATAGAAAGCAAAAACTTAATAAAAAAATAGAAAACAATATATTATCGACTATATTTTTTTTAAGAATATTGCCATTAATACGCCTATAAAGCCAGTTATAGTAAATAAAAAAAATAATAAAGCATACTATAGAAGCAAACACATATGGCAATAGTAAAGCATTATAATTGCTAAAAAAGATAGTAGCACTATTGAAATAGAAACCTGATTTAGAAAATAATATTTCCCTTAAAAATACACCTACAAATAGAGAATAAGTAAAAATTACTAAGAAAAAAGCTGAGAGATTAAAATATGCCAAAAAATTTTTGAGTTTATTATTATCAATCATATTCCTTCCCATTGTTTAAATCAAAAACGAAATACTTGTTCAATAAAAATGCAAGCACTGAAACAGGTATAGTAGCTAAAAATCCAGCAAAATACATATTCCCCTCAACAATATCTTTAAAAACCGATATCAAAAAAACATTCAGCCAGTATGTCACAAAATATACAGTGACAAATCTAAATATTAGTCTATTTTTACAATTTCTAAAAACAAATTTGCCCAATGTCTTAAAATTAAACAATATTCCCATAATTGTACCAAGAAGCACTGCCAGAGTATAATGCAAACCTATATAGATGAGAAAAGCAAATACACCGTAACCAAAAACGGTATTTATAACTCCTATAATTAAAAATCTGAAAAACTTATAATTCCAAAAATGTTTTACAATTCTTTTAGGCATCCATCCCAACCGTCCCTTTTACTATGTAATTAGGCCGCTGTTTAACTTCCTCATATACCTGCGCAATATAAAGCGCTACTATCCCCAATATAAAAAAATTAAACCCAAATAAAAACAAAATGATTGATATTATTGTTCCATAACCGGCGAAAGGCACACCATAAACTATGATCTTAAATATGTTATATATCAAATATGAAAAAGAGAATAAAGCTATAATGAAACCAATAGCAGAAATGAAATATATCGGCTTATAAGAAAAAGCGAAAATCCCTTTCAAAGCAAGCTCTAAAACTTTCCAGAAATGGGCATGAGACCTGCCCGCATAACGCCTATCCCTCTCAAATTCAATTCCTATAGAATTAAAACCAATCCATGCAAATAATCCTCGCATAAATCTGTTTCTTTCATATATATCGTTTATTATAGGCACAATTTTTTTATCTATAAGTCTGTAATCACTTGCATTTTTAGGGATTAAACCATCTGTTAAATAATTGATTATGATATAGAATAGCTTTGAATTTATCCTTCTGAATATGGTCTTGCCGGGACGGGATTTTACTATCGCATAAACATGCTCATAACCTTCTTCCCACTTCTTAATTAATTGGGGGATGAGTGTTGGTCTATCCTGAAGATTTACCGTCATAAGTATAGCGGCATCACCTCTGACATACTTCAATCCCGCAGTAATTCCCCCATCCATCCTGAAATTTCTTGAAAGTTGAACTATTTTAAATCTTTTATCATTCTTGTTTATTTCTAACATTTTTTCATAAGTTCTATCTGTAGAACCATTTTCCACAAATATAACTTCAAAATCATATTCTTTAAGCTCTTCAAAAATCTTTTTTATAGATTCGGCGAAAAAACTTACACAACCTTCTTCATTATAAGCAGAAGTAACTATAGAGATAATCTTTTTCATTTAAAATATTCCTTCATATTTAATTTGAGAAAATAATCAGAGGCGCTTACAACCTCTTTTTCTGTTATATCATTATACCACGGGATGCCCCCGTTATAAAAGCTATCCTCTCCATTAGATTTTTACCCCTGTCTCTTTTATTAATCTCATATATCTTTTTTCCAGCATCTCTATCCTATGATTATCTTCTTCTGAAATCTTGGAATAGAAATTTCTCTTATTTTTCAGCCACATTAATTCAAAGCCCACCGCTTTAAGTATCCCTACCTCAGCTTTATCATTAAGCGCTTGGGGACACTTGAAAATCACCTTCCTTGTTTCATATCGATCCAAAATGCCTTTTTTAAGCCTTCTCATAAATGGCAAAGCTTCTTTGCCTACACCGCCGCCTACCACACATTCCAAATCAGCCTTCTTCGCTTTAAAAAGTAAATCACTAGCTATCTCAAAAATCTTGTCAGAATTGATATCTTCCCTTGTAAGACCCAATGAACCGCACATATCCACTCTTCCAAGCACTATCCCAGACAGTTTTCTGATGTTTTTTATTTTTAGCATATCATCAAAATTTTTATAGCCAGTATTAGTCTCTATATTCGCAAGAAATTTTATATTTTTCATCTCATCATCCGGAAATACAAAAGAGGCGGCGGCTAAATATTTTGACAAAGAATAAGGAGATTCTATCATTGGCGCTACTATTCTATTTACACCTATAGATCTTGCATCATACATATCTTTTATTGCCTCACAACCTCCTATTTTTATTGTTAAATCAAGACCAGCTCTAGTTATAACTTCTTTCAATCTCAATGCCTCTTCAAGCCTTGTTCCCTCAGCTTCAAATTCAGCTTTGACTCCAACTACATAATAATTTTCTTTGAGATCTTTTAATACATCAACCATTTTTATTTCTAAATTATTCATAACTATCCTCCAAATATACAGATTCTTTTTCAAATTCTTTCCTGTCCAGAAATGGCCACATATCTTCTAATGGCTTGGAAATTATAGTACCATCTTTTAATTTCTCTGAAGATACCTTCGGGGCAAATTTATAATTTTTATCAAGAACTACCTCACAAATTAAACCTCCTTTCATTTTCAAAATTTTTTTTATTTTATTTCGCAAGTTAGTATTTCTATCCACTCTAAAATAATTCACATTAACAGATTCAACTACTTTTTTAAAATCAGGGAAAGAAACTCCATTAGCAGGTTCGCAACCATATCTATGGCCGAAAAAATTATCTTGGGTCTGTTTTATGGATATATAGCCATCATTATTCAAAATAAAAAGTTTAATTGGCAATTTGTAATATGACATTACAGCCAATTCCTGTAAATTCATCATTAAACTGCCATCGCCAGCAAGGCAAATAATATCTTTTCCACCTTGAGATACAGCAGCGCCTATGGCGGCAGGCAAGTCATAACCCATTGAAGCGCATCCCGAATTCCAGAACATCCTTTGACCTTTTTTAACTATGCCTGCTTGAAACAGGCAAACACAAGCTGAACCATTGCCAGCTACTAATATATGTTTACTTGAACAATTTTTGGTAAGTTCCTCTATAAAATAATAAGGATTGATATTTTTCTCTTTTCTGTAATCATCTATAACAACTGGATACTTTTTAACCTTTTCTTTGCACCATTTAAGCCAACCGCTCCAGTTATCAAAATTTTCTCTTGAAATTCTACTATTTAGTTTTTTAAGAAAATATTTCAAATCTGAATGCACTGCTAAATCAGGAATTAGTATTGGCTTTTTTAATTCATTTTCATCTATATCCACAACAACCTTAAAAGCTTTTTTAGCAAAATCTCTCCAACTATAACTCACCTGTCTTATATTATTTCTGGTGCCAAGAAATAATATAAAATCTGCATTTTGCAGTGAAAAATTGCCGGCCCTTGTCCCTATAGTACCTATACGGCCTGCAAAAAACTTATTATCTGAACTAATCAAATCGCAACCATTAAAAGTAGTAACCACAGGGACATTGAGCTTATTTAGCAATCTGGTAAAATCCTTTTGAGCGCCGGAGAGTCTTATCCCATGACCCGCCACCAATAAAGGTTTTTTACTGTGTTTCAGTTTATTTATAATAAAGGCTATATCTGAATTTATTTTATGTAGATTTATATCAATGTCATCATTTTTATCTTCATAATTCTTTAGTTTAGATACATCAATGTTTGTAGCCTGTATATCTAAAGGTATATCTATCCATACAGGACCAAATCGCGGGGTTGTAGCAATTTTTATAGCCTTATCTATATGGTATTTTATTTCTTCTGGCTTTCTAATAGAAACAGCATATTTAGTCACCGGCTTTACTATATCTATTATATTTATCTCCTGATCCCCTATTTGCCTTAATTTTTTGTTGTCATAATTATCAACCAAAGTGTTTGTCTTTACCTGACCAGAAATATATATGGCTGGTATAGAGTCAAGCCACTGGCCTATAACTCCAGTCAAAGTATTTGTGCCGCCAGGTCCAGTGGTGACGACTACAGCGCAGAGTTTGCCAGAAGCCCTGTAATAACCTTCGGCAGCGATAGCGCTTGCCTGCTCATGGTGATTACAAATATATTTGATTTTCGGATTTTTGCCCACAGAATCGTTTAAATGCATGGCTCCTCCACCTGTTATCATAAAAACATGCCTTATGCCATGCTCAGATAGACGCTTAATCACAAAATCAGAAAGTTTTATCATTTGTCCACCGATAAATACTTAAAATCCAAATCTGCTTTTATCTCATTGTAGTAATTATATAATTTTCTTATAGCTGGCTCTAATGAGGTCAAATTCAAAGTTACCATTTCCGACTTTAGCCGTGAATTATCTCCGCTATATTCAAGACCAATAGATTTATCTGCTACAATTATCGGTAGATTTTTGTGTGAAATCTTCAAAACCATTTTGGCAATTTCTGAAAGTTCTATTGAATAATCCGGTGTTATATTATACGCTTTATATCTAAAATTATCTTTTTCTATGAAATGCTCCAGTATCCTATTAAAATCTTCTACCCATATATAATCAAATTTTCTATTCTGCTTTATTGTTAAAGGCATATCGAAAATAGCTTTACATATCATATTAGAAATAAATCTTATAGTATAGTCTTCATATTTACCAAAAATACCGAAAACTCTAAGATCTATCACATTGTTTCTGTTTTCTATATCTTTGTATATAAGATATTTAGAAAACCCATGCTGATCTATCGGGATATAGGTTCCACAATAGTCTTCTTTCATCTTAGGTTTGTAATGCCTCATATCATAAATTGCGCCTGAACCAATAACCAGCATTTTCCCGAATTTGGTATCATTCTTTATGATATTGTAATACATAAGCATATTTTCATAAAAAACTAAATCAGGTTTTTGAGCATTTCTATGGCCCGGTCTGCAAGCGCTATGAATTACTACATCTATCCTGTTATTATTAAAAAACTCAGCCACCGCTTTCTCATCAAGCAAATCAAATTCTTTGTGAGATGGCGCAATTATTTTATATTTACCAGATAAGTATGACTCCTTTATATTCTTACCTATAAATCCGCTTCCACCTGTTAGTAATATCGTTTTATACATCTGAATTCCTAATTTAAATTGGTCATGTTCTTAATTTATAACTCTCTCTGTTTAGCCGTAAGGTATTTATCCGCAGCAAAGTGAGTTAAAATAAGTTTTTTGGCTTGAGCCTTAAAGGCCAATTTTTTGGCTAAATTTGGATTTAAATGTGGCCAATTCTTATTTTCCTCGCCCGGGAGATAAGATGACTCGGCTATAAGTAAATCCGCCTGCCTTGATAACTTAACAGCATTGTCGCAATAGCCTGTGTCCATGATAACAGATATTATTTTGCTATTAATGTCAAATCTATAGCCTAAAACTGGAACGGAATGTTTTAGAGAAGCGCATACAACCTTGAAAGGCAAATTTGTTGGATAAGAATTATCATTTAACTCATATATCTGACATTTATATGGAAGAAGGTTTATAGGAACCGTATAATCTTTGGAAAGAAATCTTTTGAGTTTAGACTTTAATCCTTTCTTTACAAATATTTTAAGACCTTTTTTAAATCTAAATTTAGCGAGTAGATGTAAGCCACAAATATGGTCTATATGTAGATGGCTTAAAAAAAGATAGGACGGATTATTAAAATTACAGTATTTTTCAAGATATTGTATACCAAATCCAGAATCAACAATAATATTGAAATTATCATGTTTTATGTATGTGCAGATAGTATTGCCAAGTTCAGTATCATACCAGCCATTGGTGCCGAGAAGATAAACAAATATAGGATGAGCGGCTGTCTTTACCTCTATTGGTTTTAAATTTTTGATACTAGAGTATTTCATTTGTTTCCCATATATTCATTTATCTGTTTTATACAGATATCAAGAGGCTTCTCACCGCTTAGATAGCTATTGGTCCATTGGGAAATTTTATCCAGAGATTTATCCAAATTCCATTTAGAATGCCAGCCAAGTTTTTTCTTCGCTTTATCTGGATTTAAGACTAAAAACTTCGCCTCATGAAGGTGTCTACCTTTAGCTATCTCATATCCCTTATTTGGTTTTATTTTTAATAACAATCTCTCAACTATCCATTTAACAGTTTTTAAATCATTCTCATCTGGGCCGAAATTCCATGCTCCGCAGTATTTCTCTCCCTCCAAATACATCTTTTCACATAAGAGCATATAGCCACTTAAAGATTCAAGCACATGTTGCCACGGCCTTATAGAATTTGGATTTCTTATATAAACTTTCTGTTTATTGATAATGGCCCGAACAATATCTGGGACAAGGCGATCTTTGGCCCAATCTCCACCACCAATGACATTGCCAGCGCGGGCAGAGGAGATTAGAGGATTAGAACACCCGAATGCCCCGCCCGGCGGGGCAAATCTATAAGACCTGTCTTTGACAGGTGTTTGTGTATCTGGATGGAGGGCTGGATGACTGGAGTGGAAGAAGGAATTGCGATATGCGGAAGTGACTAATTCAGAACAGGCTTTGCTGGATGAATAAGGGTCATAGCCACCTAATGGATCTGTTTCTGTATATCCCCTTTTAGTTTCCTTGTTTTCATATACCTTATCAGTTGTAATGTTCAATAACACTTTTGGTTGATAATATCTTCTAACAGCTTCAAACAAATTAACAGTCCCCATCACATTCGTTTCATATGTTTCCCTTGGAATAATATAGGAATCTCTTACAAGTGGTTGAGCAGCCATATGAATCACTATGTCAGCTTTTGATTTTTTAAGCGCTTTTGTAAGTCTTTCAAAATTTCTAACATCGCCTATATCATGGGCTTCAATAAATTTTGCCAATTTCGACTGCTCAAATATAGATGGTTTTGTTGGAGGTTTTAGAGCATAGCCATAGACCTTAGCGCCAAGAGAAGTAAGCCATATACTTAGCCAGCTGCCTTTGAATCCAGTATGCCCTGTAAGAAATACTCGTTTATTGCGCCAGAAAGAAAGAAGTGGAGGATTGGAGGAATAGAGGATCGGATGATTAGAAGATTGGTCCAGATACCCGAACGCCCCGCCAGGCGGGGCAAATCTATAAGACCTGTCTTTGACAGTTGTTTGGGTGTCTGGATGTATGTATAGAGGTATAGGGGCGTAGTTGTTCATAAATCCTTCTTATTTATAAACTGTTTTTTAATGAATTCAACATTTTAGCTAAATTTTCCATATCACAAGGAACTTCTTTTGTATCTTTTATCTAACCTTGTATAAATTTTTCTTATTAATTTAAGGCTTTCATTCCAGACATTAAGCTCTTCATATAATCCCACAGTCATATTCTTCCTATACTTCTACACATCCAGACATCTATACACCTATTTTTATTCTTTCCAAAGTTTCCATGGCGCTTTTCCGCTATTCCACAAATTTTCAAGTTCAGTTTTATCTCTAAGCGTGTCCATACATCTCCAGAATTTATTGTATTTATAGGCACAAACTTTATTATCTCTGGTAAGATTCTCCATAGGTTCTCTTTCCCATATAGTTTCATCGCCTTTTAGATAATTGAAAATATCCGGTTCAAGTACAAAAAAACCGCCATTTATCCATGAACCATCGCCTTTTGGCTTTTCCATAAAAGATTTCACTTCTCCTTCTTCGGCTATGTCTATGGCGCCAAACCTTCCACTTGGCTGAACCGCAGTTGCAGTGACAGATTTTTTCATCTTTTTGTGAAATGAAATCAATTCCTTCAAATTGATATCTGAAACACCATCGCCATAGGTAAGCATAAAAGTAGAATTTATGTATTTTTCTATTCTTTTTATCCTGCCACCAGTCATAGTGTTAAGTCCAGTGTCCACAAGAGTTATTTTCCATGGTTCAGCTTTGGAATGATGAACCTGAACTTTATTATTGGCTATGTCTATGGTTACATCGCTCTGATGGAGGAAATAATTGGCGAAATATTCTTTTATCATATACCCTTTATAGCCAAGACATATTATGAAGTCATTGAAGCCATAGTATGAGTAAATTTTCATTATATGCCAGAGTATTGGCTTGCCGCCTATTTCTACCATCGGCTTGGGTTTGAGTTCCGTCTCTTCACTTAATCTTGTGCCAAAGCCGCCAGCAAGAATTACCACTTTCATAATTTCTCCTATTTGACTTTCTGACTTAAAAAATTCTTTAAGATATTCCCGACATAATCCATCATTTCATTTTTAAGCCCCGGATATGTGCCTAGAAAAAATGTATTATTCATAATAAAATCGGTATTTTTCAAATCGCCTATTACTCTTTTCTTTATATTCAAATAAGCTGGTTGTTTGATTATATTGCCAGCAAATAGATTTCTTGTTTCCACTTTGTTCAAAGTTAAATAATTAACTAATTCATTTCTATTAAAGGGGGCTTCTGTCCTTACAGAAATTGGATATGCAAACCATGCGGGGTCTGAGTTTTTAGTTGCTTGAGGTAGAATAAAAAATTCTTGATACTCTTTAAAGATCTCAGCCCATTTTTTAAAATTTTCTTTTCTTGCCTCAATAAATAAAGGTAATTTTTCCAACTGAGCGCAACCTATGGCTGCCTGCATATCCGTTACTTTTAAATTATATCCTATATGTGAATATACATATTTATGGTCATAGCCATAAGGCAAATCGCCATATTTGGCGGAAAATCTTTTGCCACAAGTATTATTTTCACCACCTTTACAATAACAATCGCGGCCCCAATCTCGTATTGAAACTACAGCTCTTGCTATTGTGTCATCATTTGTAAATACCATTCCTCCTTCTCCCATTGTTATATGATGCGCAGGATAAAAGGAGCAAGTAGCCACATGACCAAAAGTACCGACTGACTGGAGAATTGGAGGATTACTTGCATATTTGCTACCTAAAGCATCACAACAGTCTTCCACAAACCATAAGTCATGTTTTTCAACTATCTCAAGCACCGCTTGAAGATTGAAAGGATTTCCAAGAGTGTGAGCTATCATAATCGCTCTTGTTTTAGGACTAACTGCTTTTTTAAGCTCTTCCACATTTACATTATAAGTTCCAATTTCCACATCAACAAAAACAGGAATAAGATTATTCTGTATTATTGGATTGACGGTGGTCGGGAAACCTGCAGCTACGGTTATAACTTCATCTCCTGGTTTGAGCCTCTTTTCTCCTAAAAGAGGACTAGTCAGAGCTGAAAGCGCAAGTAGATTAGCAGAAGAACCCGAATTTGTAAGCATCGCGTATTCAGTGCCTACAAACTGGGCAAACTTTGATTCAAATTCTTCACTATAACGTCCACTTGTAAGCCAGAAATCAAGTGATGAGTCCACAAGATTTTGTATTTCTTTTTCGTCAAAAACTCTACCAGCATATCTAACAAGATCTTTCTTAGGTGTAAATTTTTTATTCGCAAACTTAAAATTATAATACTCTTTTACAAGTTCAGAGATTTCTTTTCTAATTTCTTTTTCTTTGTTTTCCATACTAAAAACTCCCATATTATTCAATAAATAAAACACTCATTCCCATTCATCAATTATTATATTGCCTGAATCAAATCCTTTAGATATTAAAGTATCTTTAAAAGATTTTATCATCAAAGGCGGACCTGAAATAAAACTTTTAGTATTAGGATTAGAAACTATATTGAGTGATATAGAATTTATATCCATAGGACCTTTTACTATATTAACCTCAATTTTATTGGCAATAGATTCAATCACTTCTTTGTAGAGATAAAAATTTTCGTTTCTTATTCCATAATAAAGAATAAGAGGAACATTATATTTATCTTTGCTATAAGTCCTCAAAAAAGGTACAAAAGGAGAAATGCCCGTTCCGCCGGCTATCATAAATATTTTTCTGGCATTTTGCAAATATTTCTCTATTATAAAATCTCCATATGGAAATTTAAGCCATACATATTTGCCTTCAGCAAGTTCCATGCTCATCCGTTTTGTATAAACACCCTTAACACTGTAAACTATCTGCACCTGTCCTTCGCCTGGAACAGAAGCTATGGAAAAAACTCTAGATTCTGGCCAGAAACCAGTAGAAGGATCAAACTCATCCAGAGTGAGGTGTAGAAATTGTCCTGGTTTAAATCTGGCTATACCATTTTTTAAAGAAAAATCCACAGTATAAACTCCCTCCCCATGCGAAATTATTTTGCTTACAATAGCTCTAAATTTAGAAGGATTTGCCATATTTTTTTCTTTACTTCGTAATTGATTATATATAATTTAAACTTTATTCTTAAGTGACTTATGTTACAAGGTAATGTAAAATAAGTTGTGTAAATTCGGGAATCAGGCAGTTTTTAATTTATCAAAGTTTTTGAAATAATCCTCGTTCAATGTTGATCCAGATTTTATTTCTATTGGGCATATGGCATTTCCTATTTCGTACATCAGGTCTATTGTGAGTGTGACGATCGAATACTAAGAGGCAAGTCTTTTAAGGAGCGATTCAGCTTCTCTATTAATCATAATTTCTAGCTCCTTTTGGTCCAAATTGCGCCATATAATTCAAAAAACAGCTTGCAAGATATATGCTTTATAAGTTATATAGCCCAGATTACTTTCTTCCGTATTGGTCTTCAAAGCGGATTATATCGTCCTCGCCTACATATTCGCCATTTTGAACTTCTATCAATTCCAATGGCACTTTGCCCGGATTTTCCAGACGATGTTTGGTTGATTTAGGTACAAAGGTGCTCTCATTTTCATGCACCAGTTTTACTGTGTCGCCATTTGTCACTCTGGCCACGCCTTTTACAACTATCCAGTGCTCTGATCGGTGATGGTGCATTTGTATGCTTAATTTTTGCCCCGGCTTTACTGTTATCCTTTTTATTTTGTATCTTGCCCCTTCTTCTAAAACTGTATAGGAGCCCCATGGGCGATAGACAGTGGGATGCTCTATAACCTCCGGTGCCTTCCTCGCCTTAAGTATGTTTACAAGGTCTTTGACTTTTTGGGAGGAGCCTTTTTTGGCTATGAGAATGGCATCTTTTGTGTCTACAAGGACTATGTTTTCAATATCTATAGCTGAAACCAGACGTTCTCCTGCATAAAAAATGGAATTCTTTGAATTTATTTCCACTACATTGCCAATTCTTATATTTCCATTTTCATCTTTGGCTTCTATTTCTTCTATGGAATCCCATGAGCCAAGATCTGACCAAAGTATATCAGCTTCAAGGACTGCGGATCTGGATGTTTTTTCCATAATGGCATAGTCTATGGAAATATTCGGCATATTACCAAAATCGGCTTGCATTTTTTCATAGGGAAGAGACATTTTTTTGTATATTTGCGGCGAATGGACGCGAAATTCTTTAAGCATAGTATTGACAGTGAAACCAAACATGCCTGAATTCCAATAGTACTTGCCGCTTTTTAAGTATTTCTCAGCTGTGGGGAGATTGGGTTTTTCAACAAATTTTTCTACTTCAAAAGACTTTTCAAAATCTTTTATATTTTTCCCTTTTTTTATATATCCATAGCCAGTATTTGGCTCTTTGGGCTTTATACCGAAAGTAACTATTTTGCCGTTTTTGGCAAGCTTTTCGCAGAGGACGAGATTTTCAGTGAATTTTTTAACCGGCTCTATTATGTGATCTGATGGGCAAATGAAGAGCGGCTCAGAGGGTGAACATTTCAGTTTTTCCAGACAAAATTTGATACACAGGGCTATGGCGGGAGCAGTGTTCCTGCCAACGGGTTCAAGTATTATGTTGCCTTCTAAATTCGTGGATACTTTCCTCAGCTCCTCAATTACATGGAATTTGTAGTCCTCATTTGTGATTACATATATATCTTCGTATTTGAGGTAATCACAGAGACGCTCGACTGTTTTAAGTAGAAGCGATTTGCCCTGATGTATGGGAGCAAACTGCTTTGGCAGACCGTATCTGGAAAGCGGCCAAAGCCTAGTACCAGAACCGCCAGCAAGGATAATGGCTTTCATATTAATACCTCACTACTGTAAAGAATTAGACGATAAGAAGACCGGAAGACTGGAGTTCTTTGGCTTACTCTAATCACTATCGACAGAACAAGCTCCGCGACTATACTCATTTTCCGTTTTTCCTTTGTCGTTTTGTATTTTCCCATTGTATTTTCGCGTTTTTACAATTCACGATTTACAATTTCCCCTTGAACTTCTCTATAAACGCGCTTAAGATCTGACTCTATCATCATATCCACTAATTCTTTGAATTTGGTTTTTGGCTGCCAGCCAAGAATTTTTTTTGCTTTGGCGGGATTGCCTATCAGCAAATCAACTTCGGCGGGCCTATAAAATTTTTCTGACACTTCCACTAAAATTTTCCCCGTCTTTGAGTCGAACCCTTTTTCTGAAAGTCCCTTGCCTTTCCAGATTATGTTTATGCCTATGTGTTTGAAAGAATATTCTATGAGCTCGCGTATAGTATGTGTCTCATTTGTGGCTAAAACATAGTCATCGGCTTTTTTCTGCTGTAATATAAGCCACATCCCTTCGACATATTCCTTTGCATAGCCCCAGTCCCTTTTGGAGTCAAGATTGCCAACTACGATCTTGTCTTGAAGTCCATATTTTATTCTAGCCACAGAGTCTGTCAGCTTTCTCGTGATAAATTCAATGCCTCTGAATGGAGACTCGTGATTGAAAAGTATGCCAGAACAGGCGAAAAGGTTATAGGATTCTCTGTAATTTACAGTTATCCAGTGCGCATAAAGTTTGGCAACTCCATATGGACTTCTAGGATAAAATGGAGTTTTTTCAGTCTGGGGGATTTCCTGCGCTTTACCAAACATCTCGCTTGTGGAAGCCTGATAAAATTTGGTTTTTGGGCTGAACAGTCTTATAGCTTCAAGTATTCTCAATGGGCCAATTGCATCAACCTCGGCGGTGAATATCGGCTGATCAAAAGAAGCCTGCACAAAGCTCTGCGCGCCAAGATTATACACTTCATCTGGTTTTATCTTTTTTATGACATCGATAACATTTGAAAATTCAAGCAAATCCATGTAGATGTATTGAATTTTATTGTGTATTCCCAGCTCTTTCAATCGCCACAAACTTGAATCGCCACTTCTTCTGTCAGCGCCATACACCTTATAGCCTTTTTTAACCAAAAGTTCGGCCAAATATGCCCCGTCCTGACCGCGTATTCCAGTTATCAATGCTTTTTTCATCTTTCCTCCAACAGTTTATGAATTATACAAAATACTCTGCGCTACCATTTGTAAACCGCGAAAATTTTAATGGACTTATGCCCTAAAAACATTTCAGCGCAGGGAATAGTTTTTGCTCAGCCATTTGCGATATGAGCCATCTTTGACTGATTTTACCCAATCAGTATTTTCAATATACCACCTTATAGTCTGTCTCAATGCCAGATCAAAATCGAAAGATTGTTTCCAGCCTAATTCCTTTTTTATCTTGTCGCAATTTATGGCATAGCGTCTGTCATGGCCCGGTCTATCTTTGACAAAAGTTATGAGATCTGAGTATTTTTTGCCGTCAAGAACTGGATTTAATGAAGATGGCTTTTCTTCTTCAAGTATTGAGCAGACTTTTTTAACTATTTCTATATTCTTCTTCTCACATTCGCCACCTATATTGTAGGTTTCGCCGTTTTTCCCCTTCTCTAATATGGTCCATATCGCTGAGCAGTGATCTTTGACATAAAGCCAATCCCTGACATTTTTACCATCTCCGTAAACAGGCAAATTTTTCCCTTCAAGGGCATTTAAAATCATAAGCGGTATCAATTTCTCCGGGAACTGATATGGGCCATAATTGTTAGAGCAATTGGAAATGGTCATCGGCAAACCGTATGTGTGATGATAAGCTCTCACCAGATGGTCGGAAGATGCCTTGGAAGAAGAGTATGGACTTCTGGGATCATATGGTGTATTTTCATAGAAATACCCCCTTGCTCCAAGCGATCCATACACCTCATCAGTGCTGACATGATGAAAGCGAAAGCCTTTATCATTTTTCCAAAAATTAAGAGCTGATTTAAGCAGAGTAAAAGTGCCCTCTATATTGGTTTTTATAAAATATTCCGGTCCAAGTATGGATCTGTCCACATGGCTTTCCGCTGCGAAATGAACAATGGTGTCTATGTTAAATTTTTTGAAAGTATTTGAGACTTTGTTGGCATCGCAAATATCGCCTTTGATAAAAAAATATCTCTTCCCTTGATATTTTTCCGCTATGTCTGAGAGATTGGCGAGATTGCCTGCATAGGTAAGTTTGTCATAGTTTACTATGCGCCCCTTGAAGTCTGTGTCATTGAAAAGATATCTGATAAAGTTTGAGCCTATAAAACCGGCTCCCCCAGTGACAAGTATATTTTTCATTTTAGCTCCAGAAAAGGAAGTTTTTTATCTTTGTCAGAAATAATGACTTCTTTCAAAGGCCACGAAATATTGAGCGTGGGGTCATCATATCTTACTCCAGAGTCATATTGAGGTGAATATTCTTTGGAACATTTATAAAAAATTTCAGCCTCCTGACTTAAAGTCAAAAAGCCATGAGCAAAGCCCTCTGGAATAAAGAGCATATTAAAATTTTCCTCACTAAGCTCAAAGCCAAGCCACTTGCCAAATGTGGCAGAACCAGCGCGCAAGTCCACAGCCACATCCCAAACTTTCCCTTTGATGCATCTAACAAGCTTGGCCTGAGCATAAGGATCCTTTTGAAAATGTAGCCCTCTCAAAACTCCTCTTGAAGATTTGGAGTGATTGTCCTGAGTGAAATCTATATTTATGCCAGCTTTTGTAAAATCGCTCTTTTTGTACTCTTCAACAAAAAAACCTCTGCCGTCATTGAATACCTTAGGCTTTACAAGGATAAGCCCTTCTATAGAAGTTCTTTCAAATTGAAATGGCATTTTCTACTCCTCTACTCAAGTATTCTAAGCAAATATTCGCCATATGGATTTTTTTTATAAGATTGAGCTATCTTGATGAGCTGATCTTTTGAGATAAAGCCTTGTCTGTAAGCTATCTCCTCTATACACCCTATTTTGAGACCCTGCCTTCTCTCTATGGTCTCTATAAACTCCCCCGCCTCTAGCAAGCTTGAACAAGTGCCAGTGTCAAGCCAGGCATAGCCTCGCCCCATAAGCTCCACTTTAAGACGCTTTTCTTTGAGGTATTCCAGATTTAAATCTGTTATCTCTAGCTCGCCTCTTTGAGATGGTTTAAGTTCGGCAGCTTTCTGGCAGACATCGCCGGGATAGAAATACAATCCTATCACAGCCCATTTTGATTTTGGATTTTTAGGTTTTTCCTCTATGGATATGGCATTGCCATTTTTGTCCAGCTCAACGATACCATACCGCTCAGGGTCATTTACATAATAACCAAAAACGGTAGCCTTGTTTTCTTTTATATTCCTTACTGCCCCAGAAAGTAAATCAGTAAAACCATGCCCATAAAAAACATTGTCGCCAAGCACAAGGCAGCCGGGCCCGCCAGCAAGAAATTCTTTGCCAAGTATAAACGCCTCAGCCAAACCATTTGGGGAAGGCTGTTCCTTATAGGAAATTTTGAGTCCCAAATGAGAGCCGTCGCCGAATATATCTTGAAATCGAGACAAATCTTTTGGGGTTGAAATTATCAATATCTCCCTTATCCCGGCTAGCATAAGCGCAGACATAGGATAGTATATCATCGGCTTATCGTAAATCGGCAACAATTGCTTGCAAACAGCCATTGTAATGGGATAAAGTCTTGTGCCAGCCCCACCAGCTAAAATTATTCCTTTCATAAAAACCCCTGTGAAAGATTATATTAGAAATAAAAATACAGACAATTGTACAAGAAAGCAAAAATGCCCGGTATAGGACTTGAACCTATGACCTTTCCCATGTCAAGGGAACGCGCTAGCCAGCTGCGCCAACCGGGCATATGAAAATATTATAGCAAAAATATTCGCCAGTCATTAAAAAAAATGCTATTTCTCATTTTCTGCTAATCTGAAATCTTCACTCTTTTTGAGTTGATTGTTGTGGTTTTTCTTGCCTATGAGAATTCATAGCGTTTGAGACTCTCGGATCTGATGCCATTTTGAGCATATTTGAAATAAATTTAGGATTTTTTATCATCATTTCCATAACTTTTTTCATTACTGCTGGGTCTTTCATTTTACTCATCGCCGCCATTGGATTAGATGGGTCCATGCTTTCTATCATTTTTTTCATTTCTGGATCTTTTTTAAACTCTTCCATCATTTCTTTCATTTCTGGTGTTTCTTTATATTCTTGAACAACAGCGCTTAGCTCTTCTCTGGCCTGCGGATTATCCTCAGCTTTGGATGCCAGCTCCTCGCCAAACTTTATCATTGAAAGAGATGAACTTGTCAATTCTTTAGATGAGGGCTGGACATTGTATGAACTTTCAATTTGCATAGCTTGAATTTTGTTTGCCTCCATAAAAGCGGCAGACTCTTCAGCCATTTGTTTTGCTGTATCTAAAAGAGGTTTATATTCCTTAGCTTTTTTATATGCCCAATAAACCAAGAAAAAACCGCAGACCATTATGAAGCCCATTACAAAAGTGAATATCCTGAGAAATTTATCTCTGCGCTTTATTTTTTCTATTTCCTTTAATATTCTTTCTTTTTCCTGCAAATCCACTGTGGCAGTAGGAGTTTCAGCTATTTTATTTTCATTTTCTTGCATAAGAGCCTCTAAAAAATCCCAGAAAAACCTCAATTTGACATTATACTAAAATAAATTGTAGACTATGAATATCTTACGCCCTCATCGTCTAGAGGCCTAGGACGCTGCCCTTTCAAGGCAGAGATCAGGGGTTCGAATCCCCTTGAGGGCGCCATCTATCTTTAATTCCTCAACCGCAGTTCGGCTTTTTTTCTCTTCAAATTTCGCTTTTACCCCAGCTTATTCTAAAATATGATGCCCCCCAAGTGTCAACTTTTTATCCAGCAACTTTTGAATTTCTTCAATGGAAAGGATATATTACATTTTTCCTATAGTGAAGCTTTAAAGTATAAAACAGAAAAATTTTGAGCTATTTGAGAGACATAACATTTGTATCTAAAACACGGTCTAATCTTTGACGTGGCAATCACTATTCTTTTTTTAGCCCACCTTTTCCCTTTAGATATTTATGCTTCCATTTGTTCTATAATAAAAAGTCCGACAAAAACATAGGCAATAAAGGCCATCACAACAACCATTATGCCCTGTAAAAAGTCTCTGGTAAAGTGCGAAGGACGAAACCAATGGAGATATTGGCGGAAGAAAAGTCGGCATATCTTTTATTAAGTTTCATCGCTTATCAAATGGAGTTAAATTGGAAGAAGGCGCCATTTGGCAAAAGAAATTATTCCGCCGAATCTTTTTTTAAGATTCACTGCAGTTGCAATTACACTACGGTCAACAGGATTAATAATGTGAAGGACTTCCTCTCTGACCAGTAGCATTGTCTCAGGATTAAGCCGGAGTTTGTCAAACTGAGACGGGTCAGCAGACTATGCTGTGCCAGGAAATTCTGTTGCGTATATGTTTAGTTATAAGTAGTGTCCTGTTAGTTTCAATCTTTTCTGGACAAACCCAGATTAAAAAGCAAAAGTTAAACTGGTTCCAATAAAAGAAGCAGAATTTTTTATATTTTTGTTAAGAGGAGCTAAATAAGGTTTAATTACAGTATTTTCATATCCAGCATCTAGGTTTCTCTTAAATGAAGATATGTAATAATTAAAACCAATTCCTATAAAAAGTGTTTTCCATATTTTTTTATCAATTTTGGCGTCTAAGTTAAAAGACAAAGTATAATAAGTATGTTCGCCTGAATAAGGGAAGTGATAATCTGTGCCCCAGCCTGTCAGATCCCCGTAAAATCTTTGAGAAGATTTGATAACATTCATACCGGGACCAAATTGCAATTTAAATATGCTTCTATAAGGCAAATTGTAAAAAAAACCATAATTTACAGAGAAAGAATTTATTGACTTAAATGTTTCCTCAGCTATAACTGAAATAGTCTGATTGTTGTTGTAAGTAACAGAAATAGGATCACTCTTATAAGAAATCTTATCATTTTCTCCAATTGAAGTTTTTATCAGGGCAGACAGAAAATGTCTTTTTGTAAGATTATGTCTCAATTCCACAGCCAGTGTGTCAATATCCAGATTGATTTTATCTGAAATTAGTTTATCATAAGTAATAGAAAAATAATTTTTTGAGGCAAAAAAGGCTTCGGATTCTTTAAATATCCTGTTTTTTTCTATGTTTAAACTGGAGGCTGCGACTATCAAAGCATTTTCTACATTGGTTATTCGCGATTGTATGAGAAAATCCTGATTTGAATCAGAAACATCTCCCATCACAAGATAATCCACACCTAAAATAAGTCCGGCTCTTTTTACATCTTTTTCATCCACAGCTCCAGAGAGATTTAATTTCAATTCTTTGAAAATATCTTGAAGTTTCTGCCTTTCAACCACAATAAAATCACTGTCATTGATAAATTCTTCAGCTATAGCTGAAGCAAGAACCTGACCTGCGCTGGCCTTTCTGGAATCCTCGGATAGATTGTCAAAATTTATGACTGCTATTTTAACAGGTTTGTTCGGATATTTCTGAAAAAATTTCTCAGCGAGGTCTTTCTTGATTTTTTTTGCCTCATCTTTTACCTGAGCAAAAGATAAAGCGTTAAAAATAAACAACGAAAAGATTAAAAGAATTATTTTCTTCATCATTATATGTAGAACCTCCATACATATTGGACTTTTTCTGATTTTGAAAATTTTCACTCAAAAGACACTCACCAAGGGATTTCCCACTCAATCCCTTATGAGGCTTTTTGAGTATTATACCATATTATACTGTAGGTAATGTCAAGAGTTTTGTGTAATTTCCAAAGGCTCATCCTTCCAAATATTA